>OMZJ01000086.1 GCA_900315495.1 uncultured Lachnospiraceae bacterium | reverse complement strand
GATGTTCTCTTCCCTGCCCTGATTGTCCCGCTGTTACGCAGACGGTGAATCGGCTCCATGGCCGAGGATGAAGTTCGTAAAGACCGCGGCGGTTCCGGGGACTTCCCGGCTCTCCGCGTACAGCCCCACCATGGTTCCCGTGAAGCAGCGGCCGACCACGGTATCCGAGAGGAAGCGGGAGGACATCTGCGTTTTCCACTGCACGGAACCGTCCGCATTCTGCAAGCCGAAGCGGTAGAAATCCTTTGCTCCTTCCATCACCAGACGTACCTTTGTCTGATCCGTCTCTTCGCAGAGCGGGAAGAGGTCCAGATCATCCATCTTCCGCTCCAGGAAGAGCCGGAGCTTTCCGTCCTGTCTTTGCAGGCCGAAGAAGGCGTAGAAATCATGGGTCAGAAACGCCATGACACCTGCCTCCTCGCCCTCCCGCGCGGGGTCAAAATTCAGATCCGTCTCCAGGCGGAAATCAAAATCCGGCTGGCTGGTGCAGATGAGACCCTCGGTGCGCATCTCCTCCGGTTTGTGCCCGAAGGGCCGGATGGTCAGGCGGCCGTTGCCGCGGGAAAAATGGGAGAGATCCGGATTCCGGTCAAACTGCCACCAGAGGGGCCACGCCGGATCCGAGAAATCGTCCTTCCGCGCCGGCCAGGGTCTCTGCTGCACCGTCAGCGGTCCGTCCTCCTCGATGTGCGCGCGGCTGTCCGCAATCACAGGCCACCCGTCCTTCCAGGCAACCGGCGTTAGGAATGTCTCCCGCCCCAGCTGTGTCAGGTCGGAGGTGATGCCCGGGCGCCTGCCGAGATGCACCATCCACCAGTTTCCGTCCGGATCGCAGACCAGATCCCCGTGCCCGGTGCTGGAAGTCCGCTTCTTTGTGTCGTTCCGGTTGGTCAGAATCGGATTGTGCGGGCAGTTCTCATACGGGCCGTAGATGTTCCGGGACCGGCCGCAGACCTCATGATGGCCGAACAACGTGCCGCCCTCCGCGCAGAAGACATAATACCAATCTCCAATGTGATAGAGGTGCGGGGCTTCCGTCCAGCCCCCGCCTTCACCGTGCCAGACAGCGCGGAAGGGTTCCAGGATTTCCCCGGTCATCGGATCCACCACGCCGGCCTTGACCGTCTCCCGGGTTTCCCCGCGGCTGTCATTGGTGCAGTAATACATCTTCCCGTTTTCAAACAGCATCGACGGATCAATGCCGCCCACCTGGACAAACACGGGATCGGACCACGGTCCGCGGATATCCTTCGCATGGATGATGAAGTTGTGGAACTGGTTGACCTGGTTGACCTGCGACGTTTCCATGGCGACCGTAATGTAGAACATGCCGTCGCTGTACCGGATCGTCGGTGCCCAGATTCCGCCGGATTCGCGCGAATGCGACAGATCCAGCTGACGGTCTTCCGTCAGCGCGTTTCCGACCTGCTCCCAGTTGACCAGGTCCGTGCTGTGAAAAATCGGCAGTGCCGGAAAGTATTCAAAGCTTGACGTGACCAGGTAATAATCCTTCCCGACCCGGCAGATGCTTGGGTCCGGATGAAACCCTCTGATCACAGGATTCTGATAATGCATAAGACATTCCTCCCCTGTTGAAAAGTCCTGGAATCAGCCTTCGCAGGCCTCCCCCCGCGATCCGAATCAGTTGAAATCAAATTTCTGCACCAGTTCGTATTCCGAATCGTCATAGAAGGTTCCGTCCGGATACATCACGCAGTGGAACCAGCGCTTCGGGAGCGGGCTGCCGATCGGCCAGTCCCAGGGGAACTGGTACTGCGCACTGCCCGCGCACAGGCCCCAGACGTAGAACCCGATGTGCTCCTTCCGGTATACGGGCAGGAATCCCGCCATCTCATTGCCGAACGTGCGGGCGAGGCACTCGGTGCAGAGCATCGGCCGTCCTGGCTCCTTTGCCCGTGCAATCTCACCGTCAAAGTTCATGTCATGGATACCCGGGCGGTCCGGATCAAGCTTCTCTACGCCGGGCGTCTCATAGCAGTGGAAGGTCGTGATGTCCGAGATGTCCAGGGCGCGCCAGCAGGCGGTCAGGGGCTGCATGGGATTGACTTCCCTGGCCAGGGAGAAAACATACTCCTGCAGCGGGACATTTCCCTCGTGGCATTCGTTGTACAGATCCCAGAAGGTCACACGCCGGTCCTGCGCAAAGCAGCTGACAATGTCCGTGACAAAGCGGCCGATCCCCTCCTTGTCCTCGACCCACTTCCCGTCGCAGTCGAAGATCCTGGCGTCTTTGTAGATCCAGCTTCCGTCATGCCTTCCCGGCTTGAAATCGATCACGAAGGGATCCTCGTCTGATGTCAGCGTACTGCCGGGCAGCAGATACGTGTTGGGCTGCAGGGTCAGCATCACGGTGAATCCCATCTCACTGCACCAGCCCAAGAAGGTATCCAGGTTCTTCTTCACCTGCTCCCGGTGGGATTCCCACTCGCAGGCGGCAACAAAAATCCGCAGGCTGTTGAACCCGAACCGCTTTGCGAAGCGCAGTTCACGCCGGATCACATCCTCCTTGAAGTGGATCCACATCTCGATATAGCTGACGCAGTAGGACGGGATGAAGTTCACTCCCTTGATTACGCCAAGCGGTTTCATATAGGCCTCTGCGCGTTCCAGCGGCCACCTGGCATCCACCAGTTCCTGATGATTCATACCCAATATCTCCTTTCCCCTGCGGGAACTTGTCTGAACAATCCCGCCTCAAACGATTTCCGGTCCGCCGTGCACGGTTCTTAGCGCACCCTGCGATGAATCACTCCATCGGGAGTACCTAGCACAGGCGTGTCTGCCGATTCTCCGCTCCCCGCGATGCATCCTTTTCGAGCCTTCGCAGTGCACGATTCTCGTACCCCCGCTCACACGGTTTTCCCATCTTCCGGCCTGACGGAATCCTGCGTGTTCCGGTTTTCAGCGATTTTCCCCAGGGCATCCGCCAGGCTCTCCGCAAAGCGGCACATGTACGCCGGCCTTCCGAGAAAGCTTCCGGACTCCAGCAGACTGCAGGCGGCACAGTTGCGGCAGACCGGCCGCAGACGGCAGACACTGCATCCGCTGTACAGACGAATGGACGCGCAGTCCTCCCGGATGGTCTCCCACGCTTCCGCAAACGGATGGGTAAAAATCGAGGCGGACGGTTCCCCCAGAATGACGCAGGGCCGCATCTCCCCCTGCCAGTTGATGGCAAAGGAACATTGCCCCGCCAGGCACTTTATGGTGCCCTCTTCTCTCCGGCTCACATCCGTCTGCCGGATCTCCTCCAGTTTCGCCGCGGCATACTGCTGCAGTATCTCCGGCGTGCACTGACTCCCAAGGTAGCGGACAAACGCCCGGGCGGCCTCCTCCGGCTCCAGCCTGGACTGCTGACAGAAGGGAAGATGTCTCTCCCGCACGGCCGGGAGCATGTAGGGATCGAAATTCACCGGCATGCCGAGATCCCGGATGATGTTCAGGACAGCCTCCGCGTCCTGTGCATTCTCCTTTCCCAGGGAGAAACCGACCCTTGTATCGATCCCCGCCTTCTTCAGAAGATGCAGGGCCCGTATGGACTGGTCAAACCCTTCCCGGTAATGGCAGGTTTTCTCGTAAGTCTCGGGGCCGGCTCCGTACAGGGTCAGGTTGACCCGCCGGGGTTTCTCCTTTTTGAGATATTCGATCCACCCCTCGTCGATAAGGGTCCCGTTCGTATTCAGGGTCAGGATGAACCCCATTTTCTTCAGACCGGAAAAGATTTCCCGAAAATCCGGGTGCAGCAGCGGCTCTCCGCCGGTGATCAAAAGAAACAGTACCCCTGCCTCTCTCATTTGCTCCGCGGCTTTCAGCCATTCTTTTCCCGAATGGATTCTCCCGCCGGCTTCCCCGGCCTGCGCAGGCGTCAGGTGCACATAGCAGAAATCGCAGTCCATGTTGCAGAAGGGCACCAGTTCCAGGCTCCCGTTCACGGGGGTCCCGGTCTGCATCGCCTTTTGAAACAAGCTGACTTCCAGGGAAGAAGCGCCTTCTCTCGGATCCACTATCTCACCCCCGTCCTCGATGGAACATCGACACAATGCGCATGATCGGATACCGGAGCGGCACAATGCGGATCCATACCCTGGCGAAGAATTTCCACCAGAAACTCTCCGGCGTGAGAACTTTTCCGCCGCGGTTCACCCGGACCACCAGGCCGAAGATCTGATCCGGCCGCACACCGTGCTCGGTCTCGATCTGATTGTCCCCGATCAGGTCATAGGTCACGCCGTCCCTGAACCCTGCAGAAACAGCAGATCTCTGCGATTCTTCCGCGGAAGCCGGATCCCGTGATTTCCGGGAAGCCGCGCGCCCACAGACCCTCTGAATGCGGTGACAGACGTACTGTCCGCTGTCCCTCTGGTAAAAGACGATGTCTCCCCTGCACAGCGGCCGGTCCGGCTTTTTGAAAATGGCAGTGTCCCGCAGATGAACCAGAAACGGATTCATGCTGCTTCCGGTGATGCGGAAACCGACTTCACGCCCCTCTTCGGTCAGTTCCCGGAGCATGGAGAGATATTCCCCGGTATCCACTGTGCGGATGTTTCCAGGATTTTTATCATTCGCACTTTGCCGGCCTTCTGCACGGTTCTGACTGTTTATATCATCCTGCATATTCGTATCTTTTCGTATCTTACTGCCTTTTCTCATCCTGCGGTCGCTGACCCCGCACCGCAGCCCGATTTTTCTTCCTGCCCGCTGCCGGCATTTCCCTCCTCCTCCAGGAGCGCCTGCTCCAGGCAACAGACAGCATTTTCAGAGATATCGCAGGTGAGCTCCCGGACGGGAACCTCACGGATCAGATCCTCGATCCCGTCCATGGCTCTCCGGACAAAATCCTTATTCCAGCTGTTGATGGTGACCTGCGGATACAGCCCTGTGAAGGCCTGTATGGCAGTAAGCCGCCTGACCTGATTTTCTCTCCCCTGTCTGAGCAGGACGACTGCCCGGATCGGCGTATCCTGCAGTCGGCAGATTTCGGAGGAACCGCACACCGGCCAGCCGCAGGCGTTCCAGACGCCGCCGATCTTTCGCAGCAGTGCCCGGTCCCCGTTGATGGTGCGGCTGCCGCGGTATTTCTCCCACAGGGCTGCCTGGGTGGATTTTCCGGTCTGGGACGGCGCGGAAAACAAAATGGCATGTCCGTGCCAGACAATATAGGCGCAGTGCAGAATGATACCGTCATGGTGGATCATCTGCCGTTCCAGCGCAAAAAGGGAGGTAAAGCCGGTATCATACTGCAGTAGAAAAAGTCTCTCCCGACTGACGAGGATCTGTGCCTCCGCCTCCGATATCTCTTCATAACTGGCGTACGGCGCCGCGCAGTGCGGCTGTCCGTCCGGATCCGGCGAAGCAAAGAAAAGGACCCGGCTTTCGCCTTCTTTCACCCCCGGCGCCCGGTATACCTGAAGGCCTGTCCTTTCGGCAATCAAGGAACCCGCCGGCTGCGGAATCTCATCCGCCGCGTCGATCCGGTAGGTAAATTCGGCAGCCTTCGGTTTGGGTTTTTCCTCCGGCTCCGTTTGATTCTTCGGCTCTTCCTCCGGTTTTTGCTTCTGCTCAAATTTCAGAAAATTTTCCGGAATCGGAAAGCCTTCCGGTGCAATGACCCGGAACAGAAAGGCGCCGACAATAAAATGTTTCTCCATCATTCTGTGATATCACCTGCAGATCGGTATTTTTCTCACGCGGTCATAGACAGCGCTTTTTTCTAGTATACCATGGATCCGGCCCGAATCCGATCCGGAATATCACGAATATTCTGTCCGGCTCCACCTGCTGTGTAAAAACCTTGCGGCGAAAAGTCCGTCCTGCCACGGTCTGCTTTTATTTCCAGTCCTCTGACCGGAGGTGCCGGAAGAAAAACCTTCCCCATGGAAAAGACACAATTCCATTCCCGCGTTCTGTAGAACTATGATATAATCCCGAAAGACGCATCTGTGCCGGAAGACTTCCCGGTGCAGCGCAAAAACGAATTCCGGCCGTCACGGCCGGACCGACAGGAGGGACAAAATGCTGAAACTGACACCGGCAATGGGATGGAATTCCTGGAATACCTTCGGGAACGAAATCAACGAGCAGCTGATCTTCGATACCGCGGACACGATGGTGGACAGCGGTCTGTTAAGCCACGGATATGAATATCTGGTGATTGACGACTGCTGGTCGGAGAAGACCAGAGACGAGAGCGGGCATCTGGTTCCGGATCACGTGAAATTTCCGCACGGCATGAAGGCCGTCGCCGACTATGTGCATTCCAAAGGACTCAAATTCGGAATGTATTCCTGTGCCGGCAACCTGACCTGCGCCGGATATCCGGGAAGCTACGAGCACGAATTCATCGACGCGCAGACCTTTGCCTCATGGGGCGTCGATTACCTCAAATATGACTACTGCTTCCACAGCCCGCTGATTCACGGCAAGTATCTCTACCGCCGGATGGGCCTGGCGCTGGAGAACTGCGGCAGAGACATTCTGTTCTCCGCCTGCAGCTGGGGTGCGGACGAGACACAGGAATGGATCAAGACCACCGGCGCTTCCATGTGGCGGTCGACCGGCGATATCGTCGACACCTGGAATTCCATCCGCGATCTGACGCTGCAGCAGGAAAAGCTTCATCCCTACAACGGCGTCGGCTGCTTCAACGACATGGACATGCTGATTGTCGGCATGCACGGCAAGGGCAATGTAGGTCTGGCCGGCTGCACCGATGTGCAGTACCGCACGCATTTCTCGCTGTGGGCGTTCCTGTCCTCCCCGCTGATGATCGGCTGCGACATCCGGAACATGGACGAGACCACGAAGAAGATTCTGACCAATGACGAGCTGATCGCCATCAATCAGGATCCGGCCGCCAGACAGCCGTACCGCGTCCACGTGGATTTCGGGTATCCCAGAAACGAGGATGTAATCATCTACGTGAGACATCTGGTGGGTGGAAAGCTTGCCGTCGGCTTCTTCAATCTCAGCGATAAGAAAGCCGCTTCGCACCTGAACATGGATGAACTGGGGCTTCCGGTCAGCTGCGGCAAGACGCTTTCCCTGCACAATGTCTGGGACGGAAAGACCTACACGGTGGACAACGGAACCTTCCACTGGACGCTCGAGCCCTTCGACTGCGGCGTGTTCGTGGCCGACATCATTGATTTATGAGCCAGTGCAAAAACTGCGGGCGCACGCTGACCGCCGATGACATCGGCGCCACCAGAAGGTTCATCAACCGCGGCGCCACAGAATTTCTTTGTATCCCCTGTCTGGCCAAGCATCTCGGTGTCAGCGAATCGTTTCTCCGGGATAAGATCGAATATTTCCGGCGGCAGGGATGCACCCTGTTTGTTTAGCAAAAAAATTTCGCGCGGCAAAGGATGGATCCTTTGCCGCGCATTTTTCATATCTGCCGATTTCTGTTTTCTCCAGACTCCTGTGCCCGCCGGTGTCCGGCAAACTGCCGGCGTTTTGAATCCGCCGGAGAGATCGGATCACCCGGCGTTCTGCAGTCCGCCACGATCAGGATTTCCGCGGCTGTCCGCTTCCCTCGTTTCCCGCCGGCTGCCCTGCCAGACGGTAGGCGACTTCTAGCCCTTTTTCGGAGGAAAATGTCCATGTCACAGTGACTTCCCCGTTCTGAAAAGTCTGCTCTCCGTCTTCGGGCAGGGTCATCTCAAACCGGGACATCAGGGACGCCGGCAGCCCCAGCGCTTCGTTCACACTCATCATCGCCAGCATGGCCGCGTAATCGGTCTGCTGGTCGATATCCTCCGGATTTGTGTCGATCCGAAGCACACTTCCGTCCTCCGAGACCGAGGCGTAGGACGCATCGCAGAAATCCGAAAACAGTTTTCTCAGGTCGGGCGCAGGCGCTGCGCCCGGCTTTTTCTGCGCGCTGACCGAATACTGCACTTCCAGCCCCCTGTCCGGATGATACGCCCAGGTGACGCGGAAATCCCCGTCCGTGTACGTCTGCTCCCCGTCCTGCTGGGACATGCGGTTCATGCGCTCGATCACAGAATCCGGGATCCGAAGGGACCCGTTCACGTTCTGGATCGCCAGGTAAGCCGCATAATCCGTATAATTATGCAGGTCGTCCGGATTGGTATCGAGGAGGAGGGTTTTCCCGTCGTCCCCGATCACGGCGTAGGACGGATCACAGTACAGGCTGTAGGTCTCCCGCAGATCCGGCGCGTCCCTTGCTCCCGTTTCTTCTCTCTTCATATCCCGCTCTGTCCGTCCTCTTCCTTTCCCATTCTTTCAGTGGCGCGTTCCGTCCGCGTACGTCTCGCAAAACCGCGCCGCAAAGGACGGCGTGAGTCCGGCCGCGTACAGATGCGCGACGGAGCCGATCTGCAGTGCGCGGAATGCGGCGGTTCCCTGCTGGCGTTCCTCGGTGACAAGTTCCGTCACGGAGGAGGGCTGCAGGCAGAGCATGTGCCAGAGGACAAAGGGGGAGACATTCATCAGATGGGACAGCAGGACACAGCTGACGCCGAAATGGCAGAACAGGGCGACCGTCTCATGGCTGGCGTGTTCCGCACGGTACAGACGCCCCTCGCGCACATACCCGTGTTCCGCGAGAAGCTCGTCAAAGGAACGGACCACCCGGTCGTAGGTGAGGACCAGATCCGACATCCGGGCGGTTTCCGACTCCCGCCATTTTTCCGCATCCCAATATTCCGGATGCGCCGCATAGTAGGAAGGATACATATCCCAGACGATGCGCTTTGCGTATTTTCCGTCTGCCGTCATGTGCTGCCGGCTGAACGCCTGCTTCAGATGCTCGGAGTTTTCCACATCGACGACTGCCGGGAATTCCTCCAGCCACTGCCGGACCTGGGCCGTCTTGCCCAGCTTTTTCAGGGTGAGGGAGGCCGTGTCCCTCGCTCTCCCGAGCGGCGACACATAGCAGGTATCAATCTTCAGGTTCGGCGAATAAGCCGCCAGTGCCTCCGCCTCCTTCCACCCCTCCGGGGTGAGCGAATCAATCGAATAGTCAGGGTCCGCATGGCGGATCAGAAGCAGTCTCATGAATTTCTCCGTTTCCTTTCTGCGGCAGGCGCCGCCGGTTCCCGTCTTTGTTCTGTTCTCTCAGGTCTTACGCTTCCGCGTCAGATTCCGCCAGTTTTGAAAACCAGGTGCGGATAGCCGATTCCGGGACATTGACGCTGCCCTGAATCATCGAATCGCGGCCGCCTCCCTTGCCGCCCAGTTCCCGGCGCAGCGCCGCGGCGACAGGCCGGCAGTCATGCCCGACGCTTCCGATGACAAACAAGTAGCCCTCCTCGTCCGATCCGGAGAAGATGCCGCAGAATCCACTCCTGCCCTGCATCATGCCGTCCACGGCGTGCTGCATCTGGTTTCTGTCCAGTCCCGGCTCAAACAGGACGGGATTCTCTTCTCCGGCCGTCTCCGCGATCCGGATCTCCAGAAGCTTCTGGCGCAGGCCGCGCAGGTCATAGCGAAGCTTCGCGTCCTCGGCGCGCAGCTTCTCCACGGACCCGGGCACCTGCTCCGGCTTCACGGAGAGGCTCCTGGCCGTTTCGTTCAGCGCATCCAGCATGCCCGTGTCATAGGCCAGCGCACGCTGCCCCGCCAGCATCACCATGCGGACGCCGCCCTTGTATTTTTCGGCGGAGACGATCCGGATCAGGCCGATCTCCCCGGTGCGCTTGACATGCGGCGCACAGCAGGCGCAGACATCCACGCCGGGGATTGTCACGATCCTGACCGCTCCCTCCAACTCCTTCTTGCTGCGGTAGGACAGGCGGGAGAGCTCTTCTGCGTCCGGCCAGCTGATCTGCACAGGCAGGTTCTTCCACACTGCCTCATTGGCGCGCCTCTCGGCTTCCCGCACCTGCTCCCGGGTCATCGGCGCATCATAATCCATGTGGGTGTGATCCGGGCCGAGCGCAAATCCCACGTTGCTGCAGCCGAGGGCACTGCAGACAATCCCGGATACGATGTGTTCTGCCGTATGCTGCTGCATCTTGTCATACCGGTCCGCCCATTCCACCGCGCCGTGAACCTTCTCGCCTGTGCGGAACGGTTTCGCGGTCAGGTGAAGGATGATCCCATCCCGGATCTGCACGTCCGCGACCTTGGCGGCCCTGCCATCCTCCCCGGTCAGAGTTCCCCGGTCCGCGTACTGCCCGCCCTGCTCCGGGAAAAAGGCGGTGCGGTCCAGTTCCACCGTGAAAAGTCCTTCGCGTCCAGATTTTTCACAGGATACGACGACCGCGTCAAAGGCCGTGGTCTCCACCGATTCGTTATAGATCTCTTCTGTCATGTGTCCTCTTCCTTCCTGTCCGGCCGCAGCCGCACCGCGTTGCGCGCGTTCCGGCGCCGGTCCTCGTCGATCGCGGCGTAATGCTTCTGGGTGGTATTGACATCGGAATGGCCCAGTACATTCGCCACCAGATAGATATCACCGGTCTGCCGGTACAAGCTGGTGCCGTAGGTGCTCCGCAGCTTGTGCGGCGTGATGTGCTTGGTGGTCTGCACGGTCTGCGCGTATTTCTTCACCAGATTCTCCACCGCCCGGACGGTGATGCGCCGCTTCTGCAGGGAGACAAAGAAGGCCTGTTCCTCCGGGCAGTCCCGCATGAAATCCTCACGCCACTCCAGATAATCCAGGAGCGGAAGCTCCACCTCATCGCCGAAGTAGAGGATCGATTCCTTGCCGCCCTTGCGGTGCACCAGAAGGGAATCATCGTTGAAGCTGACGTCCTTCAGGTTCAGCCCCACGCATTCCGACACGCGGATGCCGGTGCCCAGCATCAGCGTCATCATGGCCAGGTCCCGCAGCCTCGTCTTTTCGTGCCAGGCCTGCTGCCGGTCCGTCAGGCTGGTTCCCTCGTCCACATGGTCCAGAAATTCCGCGGTCTCGTCCCCGTCAAAGCGGATGATCGCGTGATCCCGCAGCTTCGGCATATTGACGAGGGAGATCGGATTCACGCGGATATATCCCTTCTGCTGGAAATACCGAAAAAAGGAGCTGAGGGCGGAGAGCTTGCGCTTGACGGCCGCGGGACGGTTGGTGCGCTCGGTCCTTTCGCCTGCCGGGCCGCCGGTGTAGTCCTGCAGATAATCCTCATATTCCTCGATGTCGGAGGCCGTCAGGTTCTCCAGATCCTCCAGCGTGATGTCCTGGATGGATTTCGACCCGAGAACCGGATTGTTTTCCCGGAGCCACCGGAAAAACGTGATCAGGTCATAGGCATAGGCGACCCTTGTCCTCGTCTGGGTCCGCTCCTGGATGCCGCGGAAATAATCCGCCGCGTAGGGAGGCAGTTCCTTCTCCAGATCCCGGAGCTTCCGGATATTTTTCACATCTTCCTGATAGCTGTACGATTTTTCTGCCATTGGATTTCTCCCTCGCAGGCGGTTTCCGGCGCGCCGCCGTTCTCTGTCCCGGAACATTTTCCCGAAAAAAAGCCGCAGGGCTGCTGCGGCTTGATTCCGGTTCTGTCCGGGCGATTCCTCACGGATCGGTTACTTCTTCGCTGCTTCCTTCGAATCGGCCAGCTTTTCCTTCAGCGAGACAAAATGCAGAATGGCATCCACCGCCCCGTCGACGCCGACCAGGCTGCTGTTGAGGCACAGATCATAGCTTCTCGCATCGCCCCAGGATTTGCTGGAGTAATAATTGTAGTAGTTGGCTCTCTTCTTGTCCGTCTTGGTGATGACATCCTTGGCCTTGGCCTCGTCCAGCCCGTAGGCCTCGCAGATGTTGCGGATCTTGTCCTCCATGTTGCCGGTGATGAAGACAGACGTCACATTCGGATAATCCGCCAGCGCATAGTCCGCGCAGCGGCCGACGATCACACAGCTCTCCTTGGAGGCCAGGTTTTTGATGGTCTCAAACTGAGCCAGGAACACCTTGTGGTTCAGCGGCATGTCCGCGAAGGAAGAAGTCGAATAACCCATCGCGTAGCTGTCCATCACCATGGAATACAGGAAGCTCCGGGTCGGCTTTTCGTCATGCGCCTCGAAGAGCTCCTCCGCCAGGCCGCTCTCCTTGGCGGCAAGGGACAGAAGCTCCTTGTCGTAGCACTTGACCCCAAGCTTTTCCGCCAGTTTGTTGCCGATGACGCGGCCATGGCTGCCGCATTCACGCCCGATTGTGATAACCCGATTTCCCTTCATGAAAATCACTCTCCTTTTCTGTTCACGCACGGCTCTGCGCCGCTTTTCAAGATCTGAATATTTCTTCTTTTCGCCTATTATATACGAAATAAAGAGAAAATTCAAGGATCCGCTGTGGAAAATGGAGAATTTTGCCGAAGGATGGATGAAAAATGTTACCGCAGGACCTATAAAAATTCACCGCAGAATCTGCAGAAGCTTCTCAAAATAGTCCGGGAGCGGCGCGGAAAATTCCATATACGCGCCGGTGGTCGGATGGATGAATCCCAGCACAGCCGCGTGCAGGGTCTGCCCCTCCAGCGGAAAGCCCGGAAGCCCCTTCGGCCCGCCGTAGAGCGTATCCCCCAGAAGAGGATGGCCGGACGATGCCATGTGGACCCGGATCTGGTGGGTCCGCCCGGTTTCTAGCCGGCACTCGATCAGGGTATACCCGCGGAGCCGCTCCAGGACCCGCCAGTGGGTGACGGCGCGCTTGCCGTTTTGCACGCCGTCCGCCATCCGCTTGCGGTTGGCCGGATCCCGGCCGATCGGGCGGTCGATCACGCCCTCGTCCTCGCGCAGGTTTCCGCAGACAATCGCCAGGTACCTGCGGGTCACCGTATGCGCCCGCAGCTGCTCTGCAAGGCACAGGTGAGCCCGGTCATTCTTGCAGGCGATCAGGACCCCCGTGGTATCCCGGTCAATCCGGTGGACGATGCCCGGCCGGGAAACCCCGTTGATGCCGGACAGGCTGTCCCCGCAGTGGTACAGCAGGGCGTTGACCAGCGTGCCGTTCGTGTGTCCCGCCGCCGGATGGACCACCATGCCCTTCGGCTTGTTGATCAGAATGACGTCATCGTCCTCATAGAGGATGTCCAGTGGAATCGCCTCCGCCGAAACCAAAAGCGGTTCCGGCGCCGGGATCGTAATCTTCACACGATCCCCGTTCTTGCACTTCCATCCGCTCTTTCGGACGATTTTCCCGTTGACCGCGGTATCCCCGGCTTCCGTCAGCCGCTGCAGGTAGCTCCTGGAGTACTCCGGCAGCTGCACCGCCAGTGCCCGGTCCAGCCGGATCCCCTCCGGGCCGCAGGATACCTGAAATGCCCAGTGATCCATGTCCTCCCGGTCGGAATCCGCGTCTGTCTCCGTCAGTCCCTCTGCGTCCGGATCTGCACCGGTATCAGGGGCAGCGGAGTCGAAGGGCTTCTCTTCCAGTGTCTTCTCTGCCGCATTCTCTGCGGCTTTTATCTCTTCCGTGTTCCGGCCCTCCTCCCGCATGCACTCCTCTGTTTTCCGGGAATACTCCCCCTTGCCTGTTGTTCCGCTTCTTCAATCCTCCTCGGCCTCCCGCTTTTTGGGGAATCCGAGGAGCTCACGCATCTCTTTCTCCCGGTATACCGTGAAGGCAGAGATGAGAAGGGTGAGCGCACCGACGGTGACAAAGCAGTCCGCGACATTGAACACCGGAAAATCGATGGTCTCAAAAAAGATGAAATCGGTAACCGAGCCCAGGAACGCGCGGTCGATGAAATTGCCGAGGCCGCCCGCAAAGATCATGACCAGCGTGACCTTCAGGACCCTGACACCAGTCCGGCCTGCGGTGCGCCAGTAGGCCCATGCGCAGAGTGCCATCAGGGCCACTGTGAAAGCAGCGAGGGCAGCCGTTCTCCCCGAGAAGGAGCCGAAGGCCGCCCCCGTATTCTGCACCAGCATCAGCCGGAGAACACCGGGGATCAGGATCCGGTCCCCGGAAGACAGCGTATTCCGGGCAATCATTTTTGTCACCTGATCGAAAAGGGCAATACCCGCCGAGATGCAGACAAACAGGATCATATCCCGTTTTTTTCTGCCGGTGTGTCCCACCGTGACGACGGCACGCCTGCTGTTTTCCTCCATGTCCATGCTTCCTTTCTGAAATCACCAAGGCTGCCCGCTGCGGCACGCACCGCAGCCCGCCGTACCGCGCGGCATGGCGAACCGCCTCTGTCTCACCCAGCAGAATGCTCTCTCACCTGCTCCAGGGCAGCCCGCATTTCCTCGAATGTGACATCATCCGTGGCAAAGGCGCTTCCCGGTGCGGAGAGGAGGATAAAGACCGGTTTTCCGTTCTTTACTTTCTTGTCATTCCGCACGGCGTCCAGCGCCAGATCCGGATCGAAGGACGCAGTGACCGGAAGGTGCAGTGCCGTCAGCTGGTCCCGGACCTTCTGTGTGCTTCCCGCCGGCAGGAGTCCCCGTTTCTCGCTGATCCAGACGGCCGCCGTCATTCCGACAGAGACACATTCCCCGTGCCACATGCTGCCGGCCGTCTGCTTTTCGATGGCGTGCCCCAGAGTATGTCCGAAATTTAAAATCCGGCGGAGCCCCGACTCCTTCGGGTCCTCCTCGACAACCGCCCCTTTGATCCCGCAGTTGACAGAATCCAGATGGATCAGTGTCTCCGGATCCCGGGCAAGGATCTGCTCCGTGTGCTCCCGGATATACGCCAGAAACTCCGGATCCCGGATATAGGCATGCTTGATCACCTCGCCCATCCCGGAGAGATAGGCGCGCTCCTCCATGGTGGAAAGAACAGAGGTGTTCATGTAAACCAGTTTCGGCATGGCAAAGGCGCCGACCATGTTTTTGTAACCGTCGAAATCCACCCCGGTTTTCCCGCCGACACTGCTGTCCGACTGGGCTAAGAGCGTCGTTGGAATCTGGATGAAAGGGATGCCCCGCAGATAGGTCGCGGCGGAAAACCCGGCCAGATCCCCGACCACACCGCCGCCCAGCGCGGCGATGAAGCTGCTGCGGTCATACTTCTGCTCGATCAGCGCGCGGTAGACCGTTTCCACCGTCCGCAGCGTCTTGTGGACCTCCCCGGCCGGGATGGCAAAGATCCGGCTCTCGCAGCCGCAGACGGCAAGTTTCTCTGCCGCCTCTTTCCCATACAGCGGGCCCACATTGGTATCCGTCACAATCAGGCATTTCTTTCCGGCCAGCCCGCACGCGCGCACTTTCTCCGGAAGGCACGCAAAGGACGAATCGATCCAGATCTCATACAGCGGTTTGTGATCCGCCCCGTGTATCATCAGCTTTTCAGACATTTTCCCTCCCGCAGCCGCACAGGAAGAGCTGCCCTGCCATTACAGGTCGACAGCCTGTGCGCCGCTTCGTCCGCGGGCATGGTTTCCCTGCCCGCGGCTTTCACTGCAGAACAACCCGAATTCTTTGCGCTGCTTCGCCGCACAGGGGCGGCTCTTCTCTCAGACGAATCGCTCCAGCACCAGGGAGATCCGTCCCTTCTTCGTCACTGTACTGCCCTGAACGAACCGGAACTTCCCCTTTCCGCGCACGGAGATCAGATCTCCCTCCTGGGGCCGGAACGCCGCTGAGCGAATGCACCGCCCGTTGACATAGACCTTCTCTCCCTCAATCAGAGGCGCCATCCGGCTCCGGGATTCCCCGAAGGCAGCTGCAATCAGCGTGTCCAGGCGGACCGAGGCGATCGTACACCGGATCTCCTTCACGGCAGGTTGATAATGGAATTCCTCCGGCGGAATGCGGGTGCAGTGCACCGGCGTGCGCCGCACAAGCGAATACTGCTCGCAGATGAAATCAGCCGCACGCGGCAGGCAGAAGAGATAGCAGGCATTTTCCACCGGCAGCAGATCTCCCACCACCGAGCGGTCGATCCCGAGATTCATCAGAGCGCCCAGATAATCCCGATGGGTCAGTTTCTCCGCAAATCTCGGGTTCGTGACTTCCGCCCGCAGAAGTACACAAGGAGCCGGACATTCGTCACGTCCGGCCCCTTCTGCCATAAAGCATACGGTTTTTCGCTCCGCATTTTCATATCCGCCGTCGAATTTCCACGCCACCGGCGGCAGTTTCGGAACACAGTAAGCAAGAAAGAGATCCTGTTCCGCCAGACTCAGAAACTCGCTGGATACCGGCCGCCCCGCGCGATCGCAGACGCCGGCCAGATCGCAGAGATGTCCGCAGAGTATCTGTTCCTCTCTTGTCATGTGGTTTGATTCTCCCTGGTGATTCTCAGACCGTAAGGTTCAGGCTGCTCATATCCACATCGTCGCCGATCAGATTGGCGAAATCACCGGAAAGCTCCACGGTGCTCGGCGTCGCGATGAAGATCTTCTTGGAGATTTTCTGGAGCTGTCCGCCCATGGTGTAGCAGGCGCCGCAGGTGAAATCGATAATTCGCTGCGCCTGGTCAATGTTCATTCCTTCCATGTTCAGAACAACGGTCTTGCCCTGAAGAAGCGTGTCAGCGATTGAGCTGGAATTCTCAAAGCCCTTCGGAAGAACCATGCAGACTTCCGAGAGCTTGTTGGTTGCGGGATTATGCATCTGTACTACCTTTCCATTTTCATTGCCGGAAGAAACGGTGCGGGCCGCGGTCTTCTTTCTGGGAGCTTCCTCCTCTGCCCGCTCTTCTCTCTCGGAGGAATGTGCCTTCTGGTTCACATTCTCCTCAGGCCCTTCCGCGTTTCCATCCTCTTCGTAATCGTTCTCCTCGTCGTATCCCTCGCCTTCATCCTCCGGATCTACGAGACCTTTCCCCAGAAAACTATCAAGAAAACCCATGATGTTCTACTCTCCTTCTGTCTTTCGCTTCATCCGAAAACGGAGGAACGCTCCCGCCGCCGCGCCGCTGGTACCGGCGCCTGCCCTGCTTCCAGGTCAGTTCAGTCAGTTTATTATTATCAATGCTTTTTGTAAGATTGTCAATCCCAAATCGTTCGGTGCCGATGCTTCGCTGAAGCGGATTCCGTCCGGTGCCGATCCTGCACGGATTCTGATTCCAACCGGTGCCGCGTTTTTCGAAATCTGATTTCATTCGCTGCCCGCCGGGCACTCACAGAATCTGATTTTCCTTTACACCGGAGGCATCCATGACAATCCTGTCATTCATCGTGATGCCGTATCTCGTCCCGCTGGCGATAAAGCAGTAGTCCTCATCCTCCCGGACAATCTCTACCTGCCGGAAAATGCAGTACCCGCGGTTAACCTGATAGACCCCGGTCACCGGCGCCTTCACGCCGACCAGATACCGGCCGGAGGAGCTGCCGTTTACGAGATAATCCCCGTCGTTCAGGGAGGAGCATGCCGCCAGATAGTACAGGGTCCGGTCCCCGTTGGTCCCGGTATACTCCGAATAGACCGAAATCTTTGCGGTCAGGTTTCCCTCCGCCCGCTCGATCGTGATGACCGGGGATCCACTCGAGGTATCCACATACGAAGCGGGGATGACATAGTAGCTTTTGGTTGTGACCGCCGACCGCGGAATCTGGTATCCCTGCTGCGAGGCGGAATCCACATGGAAGGAAAGGAACCGTTCGGTCAGGACGCCGGTTCCGCAGCTGGACAGATCGATGCACCCCAGTGCCGTTCCGTCTGCCCCAGTGATCTGACGGAAGGTTCCCGTCACCGGCGACTCCTGGCCGCTCAGCGTGACTGTGACCTTCTGCGAATCATTCCATCCGGCGGCGTCTGTCCCCGCCGTCTCGAACACAAGGGTAAAGCTGTCATCCGGGACGCGACGCCAGAGGAAGTCACCGCTCTCAACGGATTTTCCGCTCCAGGAATAGGTTCCTGTGACCGCGTCCTCGTCAAAGGAATCCGCGGTGACCTGCTCTTCCGTCAGCCCGGACAGGGAATCCGACGCGTACATCACATAGCCACTCTCCTCCGCCGTGCAGATCTGTGCGCTCTCCGGCATCGAATCACTGTTCCGGACCGCGAGGACGGCACTCCGCATTTCGGAATTGACCACCAGCGCATGCAGCGGATCCACCTCCCCGGCTGCGCTGGCAAAATCGCCGGACAGCGCCTCCTGCCCCGCCGCGCGGATTCTCTTCCGGATTTCTGCGGACGCGGCGCCGGATATTGCCTCCGCGGAATCGTCCGACAGAAGCGATGCCACCGATCCATCCGTATCGATCAGGCAGACTTCCTGACCGACGGCAGTCTTCTCGTTTTCCGGCGCCAGGTACTCTACCGTGCCGGAAGCCTCCGCCGTGACCGACTGCTCGTCCCGGACGATCAGCCCCCGGTAATCCGTCCGGCCCGCGGTCTCCACCGCGGCGGGCACCGTATAGATGGCAACAGAGGTCTGGCCCGTCCAGGCGATGACCCGGGCAATGAGATAGATCAGAAGGAGGCCGAAAAACAGATAGACGGGGTTGAGCCGCATGAAGGCCTCCAGGACTCTTCCGATTCCGCCGGAGGTCCGGGCCGGGGATTTTCGGCTGTTTTTCTCCTGTCTGCCGCCGTCCGGGGACAGGCCGCTCCTTCGATTTTTGCTTTCGTTCGGCGTAATGGTTCTCCTTTTCACGGAAAAGCTGCCCGGGATTCTCCCGGAAGACCGGGTGAATGGCGGGCAGCTGTAACTTCGCTGTATCCCTCGGATGCGTCAGAGCGCTTACAGGGAGATAATGATGTGGGAACGGACTGCTTCGGAAAGCTCCTGTGCGTCCTCGGAAACGCTGAGCGTGAAATCTACCTGATACCGGTCAGAGAGATTCTCAAGCGTCTGGACCGCCTCCGTGATATCCTTTCCCTCCAGGCAGGCAAGCTTCAGGAAGCTGTCAAGATACATCTCTTCCAGGTCGTGATCCTGCGCAATGATACCGCACAGGAAGCCGATGAATCCCTCATAGGTATCGATCGGATAATCAGAAACATTCACCAGGCGGACTTTGTTGCTGAGTTCATACATGTGCTTTGCCGTCTTGTCGAGGTAGACCACATCCCCTTCCGCGGTCTGCACGGCCTCATTGACCTTATCGAGCAGATACTTGGTCTTGCCCTTTCCCTTTTTGCCTGAAATAATCTGTACCATATGACACCCTCCTTGTATGATCATTGAGCCCCGCAATAAACTGACTCATTTCATTCGCTGATCAATTAGTTTGATTATAGACCATCCAACCAGTGACTGCAAGTACTTTTACGAACCGTCCACGTCGAGCCCCAGCAGCGTATTGGTATCCGCATACACCGGCTGTTTTTCGGCGGCACCGAATACGACCGCGATCAGTTCATCCCCGGTGCTGTCCTTCGCATAGGTGGCAAGGCAGTAGCCGGCGTTCTCCGTATGGCCTGTCTTTCCGCCGTACACGGTGATGCCGTCCGGCGGGACCGCCGTCTTCGCGAGATACCCGTTGCCCGACGGAAACGTCTGCGTCTGTGTCTCCCCGTTCCGGGTCCAGGTCGAGTCCACCTCCGTCATGGGGATGATCTTCCGGAATTCGTCATACTGCAGGCACGCATTCAGGATCAGATAGATGTCATAGGGCGTCGAATAGTGGTCCCGGTCGTCCAGCCCGTTGGGATTGGCAAAGTGCGTGTGCACCGCACCGAGGGACTCGGCGCGTGCGTTCATCTGATCCACAAAGTTCTCCACGGAGCCGCCGACCGCCGCCGCGCACGCGTTGGCCGCGTCATTTCCGGAATAAACCAGCATGCACTCCAGAAGGGTGCGCAGCGTCATCGTGTCTCCGGGCTGAAATCCGCAGAGCCAGGCGTCGGCGGTTGTAATCACCGTCTCCTGCCCCACGGTTACCTCCTGGTCCAGATCGCCGTTTTCCAGCACGAGGAGCGCGGTCATCAGCTTGGTCAGGCTGGCCATCGGAAGCTGTGTGTCATAATTTTTCGCGTAGAGCGTCTTCCTCTGCGTAATATTGAAGCAGACCGCGGACTTTGCTGTGATCAGGGTGCCGTCAAAAGCTGTATCACTGTCTACGACGCAGATGTTTCCCGCCATCCCCCCGGCGCGCGCGCCGAGAAAGGATTCCGTCTCCGACCGCTGTACAGACGAGATCTGATCCGAATACGGGGACAGGAGGGTAAAGCGCTGATCGGCGCATCCCGACAGCCCCGTCACCGCCGCGCACAGCAATGCCGCGATCTGGCAGATCCGCCTTATTTTTCGTGATCCACTTCTCTCCATGCCAGGTCTCCGTTTTCCAGAGATTTCATCAGAAGCTCCGCTGTGGCGAGATTCTCCGCGAGAGGAATGCTGTACTGATCGCAGAGACTGATGATGTTGCGCGGATCAAAGGCGGAGTAGACCCCGGAGCGCTTGAAACCCGAGCTCTCGCCATCCCGGAAAAAGATCACCATGTCCAGATCGTTCTGCGCGATCTGGTTGCAGAACTGCTCTGCGCCGCCCAGCTCGCCGCCGAGGTAGCTGTGCACCGAAAGTCCCGCCGTGCTCTCGATCAGATGGCCGGTGGAGCCTGTCGCAAACAGGTTATGCTTCGCGAGCAGGTTTCGGTAAACCACGCAGAAATTCTGCATCAGTTTTTTCTTGGAATCCTGGGCAATCAGTCCGATATTCATGCGCTCCCTCCCTTATTGCACTGTTTCCGGCTGTATTCGCCTCTGACAGGCTCTTTGCTCTTAACTGTCCGAGGTACGAGCCGCCCTGACAGTCTCTTTCGGATCAAACGTTCCGGGTCTCTGACAGTTTCTCGTCTTGTCCTGATTTTCTGAACAGGACTCGAATCTTCCCTGGACGTTTCTTTGCTTCTCCCGTCCCGGGTTCCAGTACGTCCCCGGCAGTCGCTTTTCTGTTTCGCTCTCCCGGTTACTGGTCCGTCTCCTTCGATTTTTCTTCCCTCACCTGCACCGGAATATAATCGCCCAGCGCCATCTCCTCGCCCTCGTTGTAGAACGTGAGGATCGAGTGGCGGCGGCTCTTCTGCAGGCCGATGTTCAGAAGGATTCCGACCATCATGTACGAACCGATCACGGAGCTCATGCCCGCGCTGATAAAGGGAAGCGGGGTGCCCGTGTTCGGCAGAATCATGGTCGCGACGCCCATGTTGACAAACGTCTGGAACGCAAACGTGGAGACCATGCCGCCCGCGATGACCTTGCCCTCCAGATCAGGGCTTCGCGCGGCAATGCGGAATCCCTCCACCATGATCAGCACATACAGAAGGATCAGGATCATGCAGCCGACAAAGCCGAGCTCCTCACCGACCACGGCAAAGACAAAGTCACTCTGCTCCTCCGAGAGGAACCCGCCGTTCTTGACGGACTCCAGATCGTCGGTATCCAGACCCTTGCCCGACAGCTGGCCGCCGCCGATGGCGAGCACCGAATTCGTCTGCTGATAGACCTCGTCCGGATAATCCTCCGGAAAGAAGTAGGCATTGATCCGGTCGACCTGATAGTCCTGAATGACGCCCCGCGCCTCCAGCCGCTGAAAGATCACCTGATCCGGCTGGTAGACAGTGAAGAGGAACAGACCGATTAGGACGGCGAGTGTCGAGAGCACACCGACCACCCACTTCCAGCTGATCCCCGCGATGAACAACATCGTGACAATTCCCCAGATCACTTCCAGCGTTGTGGAAAGATTCGGCTCGATCAGAATCAGGACGGCGGTCACCCCTGTGATCAGAAGATACAGCAGGATGAAGAAAACATTGTTGATGCGTTTCCGGATGCGCACGAGAATCCACGCCGCCGTCAGGGCAACAGCGATTTTCGAAAATTCTGATGGCTGGACCGTTCCGAAGCCGGGCAGATAGATCCAGCGCTTCGCTCCCATGAAGGTATAGGGATTCAGGAAGCGCACATAGAGCAGCAGCCCGATGTTCAGCAGATAAATCAGCCAGCTGTATTTTAACAGAATATGGTAATCAATGAAAGACAGAAGAACCATCAGCACAATGCCGATGCCGACAGCCATGACTTGCTTTTGCGCGGTGCTGAACATTCCGGAGACAGTCTCCCCGGACGAGGCGCTGCGCACGACCGCGATGCCCAGAATGCTGATGACCACCGCGTAGAAAACCAGCTTGAAATTATAATTCTTCAGCCTGTATTTGCTCCGCTTTTTTTCGCGTTCCGCCATAAACCGTCCTCTCTGTTTGCTCCGTATCTTCCGGTCCGGCCGGTTACTCTCTCCCGCCGGATCATCCCTGCCGGCTGACGCCTGTCATCCTGCCGTCCTGATGTTTCTTCCCTGATTCCGGAAGATCCCGTCAGTCGCCGTTGGATGTGGAGGCACCGCTGTCGTAGCTGTTGTTCAAGATATCGTCCATCGACAGATAGCTGAAATAATAGCGGATGATCTGCTTGGCCACGAGACCCGCATTTCCGGCGGCATATCCGTTGGGAATGGACACAGACATCGAGATCTCCGGATTGTCGTACGGTGCATAGCACACAAACATACCGTGGTTGGCGCGGAGCCGGTTCTCCTGTGCGGACCCGGATTTTCCGGCGACATCGACCTCGCAGTCCTCAAAGTACATCGCCTGGGATCCCTCGCCCCGGGTCACCTCGTGCATGCCCTCGTGCAGGACATTCCAGATCTCATCTGAAAAGTCGATGTGGCTTTCGAGGGCCGGCGTTTCCTCCTGCAGCACATTGCCGTTCGTATCCGTCACCCGTTTCAGCAGCTGGAACCTGTACAGATTTCCGCTGGAGGCCACAGCCTCGACGTACCGCGCAAGGCTGATGGTGGTAAAGTTGTTGGTGCCCTGTCCGATGGCGGAGGTCACCGGGTATTCCGTGGTCAGCTCGGACACATTCTCCGGAATCTCAATGCCGGTCTTCTCGCCGAATCCGAACATCTTCGCATATTCATTGAGCTTTTCGATACCCAGGTCCGGATCATAATTGCCGTCCGCATCCTCGCTCAGCCGGTATCCCACCTCGTAGAAATAGAAGTTGCAGGAGTGCGCCAGCGCGCCGATGGTGTTGAGCGGTCCGTGCATTCCGCCGGGCTGCTCTCTGGCAATCCAGCACATCGGGTGGTCCAGCTTGTCGAAGGTACCGACACAGTTGATCCGTTCGTCCGGCGTGATCACGCCCTCGTTGAGGCCTGCGCTGGCCGTCACCATCTTATAGGTGGATCCGGGGGCCGTGCGCGC
This sequence comes from uncultured Lachnospiraceae bacterium, assembly GCA_900315495.1. Classification (GTDB taxonomy): domain Bacteria; phylum Bacillota; class Clostridia; order Lachnospirales; family Lachnospiraceae; genus Anthropogastromicrobium. The sequence goes on along the minus strand of OMZJ01000086.1, from coordinate 21,826 downwards.
CTGTGTCGCCCGGTTGTACAGGGGGCTGGAGAGATCCGTCGTCAGTTTCTGCCAGTAGTCGCGGTCGACGGTCCCGGAGAGCTCGTTCAGGTCATAGCCCGGATACGAGATCACGGCAAGGAGCTCGCCCGACTGCTCGTCGACCACCACCGCGGAGCCGGAGCAGGGATCCAGCGCAAGCTGAGCCGGCGTGATCTCGATGTTCGAGATCTTATCCAGCATGAACTGAAACGCCGTGTCGCTGTCTCCCTCCTGCAGGGAGCGGTAGACCTCATCCGATTCCTGCAGAACGCCCTGGTCAATCAGTGCCATGCAGATCTGATTTCCGGTGATGGTCTCATTGTCAATCATCGCGCGGTAGATCTCTTTGGCAAAGTCCTCATCCTCCTGCAGAAGGGTGATGATGCGGTCGGTCAGAAGCGAATAGATGGTCTCGGAATCGGCATACCGGGACTCGGCGTCCAGCTTTCCGCTGTCCACCCATCCCTCCTCCACCGCGTGCCGCAGGTATTCCTGCAGGGAGATGGTTCCGTCCTGCCATGCCTGATAGACCGCATCCGAGGTGTCGATCGCGGAGGTCGGCATGATGCCGCGGCTCCGGTCGGTCAGAAGGGAGATCACAAAGTCAAAGTATCCGGACAGCTCGTCTCCGGCCTCGTTCCGGATGGTCGGACTGTCCTCCGTCAGCTCCTCCTGAATGTTCCCGATCACCACATCCCGGTAGTCGGCGAAGGCCTTTCCGATCGATTTCTCGTTGTCAGAGGCATCGTCTGCGGTGAAATGCGTCATGTCCAGAACATTGTTATTGATCATCTGAAAGTAGGCGTCCTTGGCGGGAATGCGGAAATCCTCCGCCAGGGTATCCTTGGTTGCAGTGAAGTCCTCGTTCACCAGCTTCTCGGCCAGGATCGCCGCCAGGCGCTGCTCGAGCAGCTTATACCCGGCGATGGTCAGGTTCTTGTCCAGGGAGAGGTAGATGTCATTCCCGTTCACGCTGTCGGTCGTGGACTGGGTCTCCAGGACGTTGCCGACATTGTTGACGGTAACGACCTGGGTTCCCTTGGTCCCGGACAGCGTGTTCTCGTAATATTGTTCCAGGCCGCTCTTTCCCACGTAGTCCGTAGCCTGATAGGTGCTGTCCTCCTCCCGCAGTTCGGAGAGCTCATCCGTGTTGGGCCGGCCGATGTATCCCAGAATGCCGGAGAAATACTCGGAATCCGGATAGACCCGCCTGGTGGACTCCACCACCTCCACGCCCTGCAGGTCGTTCGCGTTTTCCATCACCGCGGCGGAGAGTTCGTCGGAGACATCCGTCGCGATGGTCGTCGCGATGTAGCGCGTATAGTTGGTCGCGCTCATGGCATAGCGCACGTGGCAGATATCCAGCTTTTCCTGCTCTGTCATCTCCGGCGCGTCTCTCCAGGTCTGGAAATTATAGGAGCGGAACAGCCGGTCCATCACGGTCTGGCAGTCATAGCTGTAGACATCCACGCCCTGCTCCGCATACTGATTGATCAGATCTGTCCCGTAGACATCCCGGATGAACTGGCGGATCTCGTTCTCCGACCCGGAGAACTCATACTCCCCGTGTTCGTTGATGACCACCGGGCAGGTTGCGTCCACCTGCACACTGTACCGGTTGAGCAGCCGGATCAGCCGCAGGATCATGGCATTGTAGGAGCCGTCTTTCTTGTCGTAGACGCCGAGATCCTGGAATGTGACATTGTAGACCGCCTCATTTCCCGCCAGCAGTTCGCCGTTGCGGTCATAGATGTTGCCGCGCACCGCCGGCGTATAGACTGTGCGCGTCGTGCGGTTGACAAAGGTCTCATAGTAGGCGGCTCCGTCCCGGATCTGCAGGTTGTAGAGGCGGACGGCAATCAGGGCAAAAAAAGCCACACAGACGGCGCCGACCCAGAAAAGACGGGATTTCAGCGTCCGGACCAGCCAGTCCCGGAAAATCTCCAGATATTCTTTAAGCAAATTTGGTCAGATCCTCCTTCTCTTTTTCGCTCTCCTGCAGTCTGCGGACGACCGCCATGAGAATGCCATAGAGGAGTACGGCGAAGATCAGCGTTTCGATCAGTTCCGGCAGCGCGATGGTGCGCAGATAATCGCCCACATTGGTGTGCCCGAACAGAAACGCGCCGGTCAGATAGCTGTACAGGCTGTAGAAGAACTCCGCGGCTGCGCAGAGAATCAGCGGAAGAAAAATCATGTCATTGACGAAGACACGCCCGAGCAGGCCGTTCAGGTATCCGATGTAGAGCAGGATCAGCGTATAGTGTCCGAAGACGCCGCCGTCCAGCGAGTCAAGAAGCAGGCCGCACAGAAGTCCCGTCAGCATACCCTCGGTCTTTCCCCGCAGGAAGCCGATGGAAAAAGTGATGATCAAAAGCAGGTTCGGCGCGACGGTCAGGAAGGGGATCCACCGGCCCAGATTGGTCTGCAGGAGAAATCCCGCGGCAACCGTCAGAATCAGAAGCGCCGCGCGCAGTATCGTGTGTTTCACCGTCCGCTCCTTCCTCAGTCCGAAACGTCTTTCTGTGTGGTGATGACAAGAACAATGTTCAGATGCTCGAAGTCGACCGCCGGCTTCAGGTAGCCGGAGCTCGTCAGGTGATCCGGATTCTCCGAGACCTCGGTCGCATAGCCGATCACGATATTCGGCAGATACCGGTCGCTGATGCTGGACGTCACAATCTGCGCATCCTCATCGATGGAGAAATCCTTCTTCATGTAGGAAATCCGCAGCAGACCGTCCTCCTTCATCCGGGTGAGATCGCCCTCGACGATGCAGGTATCGCCCGTGGAGGGCTGCATGCCGCTGACGTTCACATCGTCGTTGATGATGGTGGTAACGATCGAGGTATGTTCGTTCACCGTGGACAGATACCCCACCAGGCCGCCGTCCGCGATGACATTCATGCCGGTCTCCATACCGTCCGCCGATCCCTTGTCGATGGTGAAGGTGGAATACCAGTTGGTGGCGGCATCGCGAAAGATCACATTTGCCCCGACCGTATCGTATTTGCTGTAGCTGTCCGCCAGGGCCAGCGCGTCCCGCGCATCCTGGTATTCGCGCACGCTGCGGTCATACGCCGCGATCTGGTCCGACAGGCTCTCGTTCTCCGCCTCCAGCGAACGGATTTTTGCATTGGCGCTGGCGAGGGAACGGCTGTCATCCGACCGGTCCGTGATCCAGCGCCCGATCTGGTTGACTCCCTTCTGGAAGGGAGTCACAATCAGCTCCGAAACCCTGGAGACCGAGGCCGCATTCTGCCGGCGCAGGTACGAATATCCCATCGAGGAGACACACAATACCGTCAGGATAAAAAGCATGATGCGCGGCAGGCCGCTGTGATCGGGACGGCGGTTTCCCCCCTCCCGGCTGTTGTCCTTGTTCATTCCATTATTCCTCGTGACCGGAGACTGCAGTATTCGTGATCTCCGATAATGATATGGTCGATCAGGGGGATGCCGATAATCCTGCCCGCCTCCGCGACCCTTTTCGTGATGGAGATGTCTTCCGCGCTCGGCTCGGAATCCCCGCTCGGATGATTGTGGACCAGAATGATCTCCACGGCATCATTCCGGAGCGCCTCCACAAAAACTTCCCGCACAGAGACCGGGGAGGCATTGATTGTCCCGATGGAAAGAACAGTCTCCTCGATCAGACGGCATTTATTGTTGAGCATGGCGACAATCACCTGCTCGCGCTTTTCCCGGCACAGCCGGTCCATGTAGTAACCCGCGATTCTTTCCGGGGAGGACAGATCCGGTTTTTCCGGCCTGGTGCGCACACTGATGCGGTGAGCCATCTCCCCGATGCACTGAATCTGTACCGCCTTGACGTTGCCGATTCCGCGGATTTTCGTCAGCTCGCTGCGTTTCATCGAGACCAGATCCGGCAGGGACCGGTTCTGGAGAAGCGAGGCGGCCAGCTCTACCGAATTTTCACCGACGCTTCCGGTGCGCAGAATCACCGCCAGAAGCTCCGCGTCATTCAGTACCGCGGGCCCCTCTTTCATGCATCTCTCATACGGGCGGAGCTCCACCGGGAGCTCCCTGGAAATTACGTGTGTTTTCATTGTATTTTCTTTTTCAGGCAGAAAATATCAATGTCATCATAGCACAGCGCAGGTCTTTTGTCGATACGCCGCCCCTTTACGGGAGCGTGACCAGCTTCCGGTCCACCAGTTTCTGCAGCGCCATCATGATGCCCGCCTTCGCGTGGTACCATGTGAGGCCGCCCTGGAAATAAACCGCATAGGGCGGGCGGAGCGGTCCGTCGGCGGACAGTTCGATGGAAGCGCCCTGGATGAAGTTTCCGGCTGCCATGATGACCTGATCGCTGTAGCCCGGCATATCCCAGGGCTCCGGCCGGACAAAGCTGTCCACCGGTGCCGCGGCCTGAATGCCCTCGCAGAAGGCGATCAGCCCTTCCGGTGTGCCCAGCGTCACCGCCTGAATGATGTCGTGGCGGGGTTCCGCGCCGCCGGGGACTACCGGGAAGCCCAGTTTTTCAAAGACATTTGCCGCGAAGATCGCACCTTTCTCGGCGCCTGCCGTGACGGTCGGAGCGAGGAAAAATCCCTGATAGAAGCGGCTGAGCACGCCGAGTGTGGCGCCGACTTCCTGCCCAAGCCCGGGAGCCAGCAGACGGTAGGAACATTGTTCCACGCACTCTTTCGTGCCGGCGATGTACCCGCCGCACGGCGCAAGGCCGCCGCCCGGATTCTTGATCAGCGATCCGACCGTCATATCCGCGCCGTAGTCGGAGGGCTCCGTCAGATCCACAAATTCCCCGTAGCAGTTGTCGACCATCACAATGATATCGCTGCGGATTCCTTTGATGAACCGGATCAGCTCGCCGATCTCCGCCGGGGAGAAGGTCTTGCGCGTCTGATATCCCTTGGAGCGCTGAATGGTCACCAGCTTCGTGCGAGGCGTGATCGCCGCGCGGATCCCCTCATAATCAAACCGGTCTCCCGGCAGCAGTTCCACCTGACGGTAGGTCACGCCGTATTCCGCCAGGGATCCCTTCGAGGGCCGGATGCCGATGATCTCCTCCAGCGTGTCATAGGGCTTGCCGACCGGGGACAGAAGCTCGTCGCCAGGCCGGAGATTGGCTGACAGCGCCGTTGCCAGCGCATGGGTTCCGCAGGTGATCTGCGGCCGCACCAGCGCCGCCTCGGTGTGGAAGGTATCGGCATAGACTTTCTCCAGCGTCTCGCGGCCCTCGTCGTTATAGCCGTAGCCCGTGCTGGTGCCCAGATGCATCTCTGCCACGTGGTTTTTCTGCATGGCGCCGAGCACCTTCATCTGATTGATTTCCGCGATCCGGTCGATCTCGCGGAACCGGTCGGTCAGCCCATCCGTGATTTTTTCGCAGTAATCCAGCACCTGGCGCGAAATGCCGATGGCCTCATACTGTTTTCTCATTGCTTCCCCGATTGTATCCATTCTTCCTCTTTCTTCCTCTTGTTCCGGCATCCGCGCTTCAGTCACGCGAGGATGCCCGCATTCCGCAGCCGCTCCATCAATTCCATCAGGACATCTTTCTTCGTCCTGCCGTCCAGGCTGACCCATGTGACGTCCCTCTCCCGCCGGAACCACGTCATCTGGCGCTTGGCATAATGCCGGCTGGACTGCTTGATCTGCTCCCTGGCCTCGTCGACGGTGCACTTTCCGTGCAATGCCGCCAGAAGTTCCTTGTACCCGATTCCCTGCATCGCAACATCGGTCTCGGTAAATCCCATCTGCTCCAGCCGGCGGACCTCCTCCACCAGGCCCTGGTCAAACATGCGGTCCACCCGCCGGTTGATCCTGTCGTAGAGCTCTGCCCGATTCCTCGTCAGAACAAAGTAGACAAAATGCCACGGCGATGTCTTCGCCCGCTCTGCCGCATTGTGTTCCGAAATTCGTTTTCCTGTCAGCGCATGATACTCCAGCGCGCGCACGGTGCGCTTGATGTTTGACGGGTGAATCGCCTCTGCTGCCGCCGGATCCACGTCCGCCAGCATCTGGTGCAGCCGCCCGGGCCCTTCCTCTGCCGCGATTTTCTCGTACGCGGCCCGGATCTGCGGATGTTCCCGGGTCTCCTCAAAATCGATGTCGTACAGCAGGGACTGAATATAGAATCCGGTCCCGCCCGTGACCACCGGGATGGCCCCGTGGCTTCGGATTTCTTCCGCCGCTTCCCTGGCCAAGTGCTGGAAGCGGACAACATCAAAGGAATCGGAGGGATCCAGCGCGTCCACCAGGTAATGCCGGACACCCCGCATCTCCTCCTCTGTCACCTTGGCCGATCCGATGTCCATGTACCGGTAGATCTGCATGGAATCGGCGGAGATGATCTCCCCGCCGATGCGCCTGGCCAATTCCACGGACAGGTCGGTCTTTCCCACCGCCGTCGGGCCCGTCAGGATCACGAGGGGATGCCCCTTCGGATCCCCGCAGCCAGGGCTCTGGCCGGCCGGCTGCCCCGAAATCTCTTTATTCCAGTCATCCATCTTCATCACACCACCCGCCGGAAGCGTTTTTCGAGTTCATACCTGCTGATTGAAATCAGAGTCGGCCGTCCGTGGGGACAGTTGTACGGATTTTTCAGGGTGAGGAGCTCGTTCAGGAGCGCCTCGGCCTCCTGCGGCGTGATCTTCATATTCCCCTTGACCGCCGCCTTGCAGGCGATCGTCGCGATGCGGTGATCGATCATGCGGCTACCGCTGCCGGACGCTGTCTCCTCGAAGCCCTGCAGGATATCGAGGAACAGCTGCTGCTCATTGAGCCCGTACAGATCCGCGGGGACGGCGGAGAGAGACACCTCCCAGTCCCCGGTTTTGTCGATCTTGTAGCCGATACCGGTGAAGTCGTCCTCGTTCCGCAGGAACAGATCCATCTCCGACGGGGACAGTGCAATCACCAGGGGCGGCTGCAGCATCTGGGAGAGAGGCGCCTTCTCCTCCTCTTTCTTCTTCAGCTTTTCATACAGAATCTTCTCGTGGGCGGCATGCTGATCCATGATGTACAGCTTGTCGCGGTACTCGATCAGCCAGTAGGTTGCAAACAGCTGGCCGATCAGCCGATGCCCCTCCATCCCCTTCTTTGAGAGGAGCGGCGGCGTCCAGAGCGCCTCCTCGGGGGACGGAGCCTCCTCCTGGGATGCTTCCGCAGAAGCCTGCGCGCCGGCTGGCGTCTGCGGAGCCGAAATGTCTGAGGTGAAAGTCAAACCTTCGGACGCTCCTGAACCCGGAGATACACCGCCGGCAGACGGCTCCGCCGGAGACGGTGTTCCGGGCGATGCGGCATCCGAAAGCGTTTCTCCCGAGGACTGCTGCCCTTCCTCAGCGTTTTGCACGAAGGTCAGCGTTCCGGCGTCCTGCGCCGGAGAGTTCCCGCCGGACACCGCGCCATAAGCCGCCTCTCCCTCCCGGAAGGAGAGCGTCTCCTCCTGCGGGGTCCCCGCCGCCCCGCCCCGTCCGGCGGGTTCTGCCGTGTCTGTGGGAGCCCCCTTCCGCCAGAATCCCTGGAAGCGTGGACCCGGATGCCCGGTTCCGTTTGGCGGCAGAATGTTCCTCTCCGCCTCCAGGCGGGCTTTCTCAAAGGGTTCCGGCGCGGAGGGAACGGCTTCCTTCGGCTTCTCCTCGCCTCCCGGAAGCGTCACATCCTGAATCAGCTGCTTTCCGTGGAGGGCTTCGTCGATCAGTTTCCCTAAAAGCGGGAGGATCTGCTCCTCATCCCGGAACCGCACTTCCATCTTCTGCGGATGGACATTGACGTCCACCGCGTCGGTCTCAAACGTAAAGTAAAGATCCGTAAATGGATAGCGGTGCAGCATCAGGAAGGACCGGTAGCCGTTCTCAATGGCCTGCGCGATCACCTTGCTGCGGATATATCTCCCGTTGATGTAATAATTTTCAAAGCTCCGGTTGCCGCGGGAAATGATCGGCTTGCCCAGAAATCCCTTCACTGCAAAATAATCGGTCTTCGCCTCAAAGGGGATCAGGTTTCCGGCGGTCTCACGGCCGAAGACCTGGTAGATCAGGTCCTTCCGAAGCCCGCCGCCGGAGGTGTAGAGGCGGTTCTGCCCGTTGGCGATCAGCCGCACCGACACCTCGGGGTGCGACAGCGCCAGCTCCTCCGCCAGCTGGGAGATATAGCTGGTCTCGGTGGCAGGTGCCTTCAGAAATTTCCTTCTGGCCGGAAGTTTCGCGAACAGGTTCCGGACGAGAATCGTCGTTCCGTCCGGCGCGCCGATTTCCTCCATGGATTTCTCCTCGCCGTTCTCGATGCGGTAGGAGACCCCCATGACGGAATCCGCCGTCTTGGTGATCATCTCCACCTCCGCCACCGCGGCGATGGAGGCCAGCGCTTCACCCCGGAAGCCCAGGGACTGAATGGAAATCAAATCCGCCGCGTCGCGGATCTTGCTGGTCGCATGGCGGAGGAACGCGGTACGGACCTGGTTCTTCGCGATGCCGCACCCGTTGTCCGTCACGCGGATCAGGCGGATTCCGCCGTCTCGCACCTCAATCGTCACAGCTGACGCGCCGGCATCCACCGCGTTTTCAAACAGTTCCTTGACCACCGAGGCAGGGCGTTCCACCACTTCCCCGGCAGCGATCTGGTTGATGGTCTCGCTGCTCAGCAGTCTGATTTCAGGCATTCCTGGTTCTCCTTACTTATTCTTGCGATTCCCGCGCATGTTTTCCGGTTCCGCCGGGCTGTTTTGCCGGCCTGTTTCGTTCCGCCGGCTCCCCTGCTGCCGCGGAACGTTCTGCGGCAGCAGGCCCGGATGTTCAGAACTTTCATGACCCGTTTTTCTTCACCCGGTTCCGGATCTTCACCTGCAGCTGGAACAGAGTATTCATCGCGTCCATCGGCGTCATCTTTGTGATGTCCAAATCCGAGATCTCCTTCAGGATCTCATCGTCCGGAAGAACCGCCGCAAAGGAAAGCTGCCCGGCATCCACGTCGTCCGGTTTCTTCACATGGTTTCTGACCGGCGGCTCTTTCTTCCCGCTCTTCGCGATCTCATGGGCACGCACCGTGATGTCCGCGTCCGTCAGCTGCAGAATCAGCTCTTTTGCCCGGTCAATCACCCGGTCGGGCAGGCCGGCCAGGCGGGCGACCTGAATGCCGTAGCTGCGGTCCGCACCGCCCCGGAGAATCTTCCGGAGGAAATGGATGGTATCCCCCTCCTCCCGGACCGCGATACAGTAGTTCTTGACGCCGGGCAGTGCGCCTTCCAGCTCCGTCAGCTCGTGGTAGTGGGTGGCGAACAATGTTTTGGCGCCGAGCTGCCGGGGGTCCGCGATATATTCCACCACCGCCCAGGCGAGGCTCATCCCGTCGTAGGTGCTGGTGCCGCGGCCGATCTCATCCAGGATGATCAGGCTCTTTCTCGTCGCGTGCTTCAAGATGTTGGCGACTTCCGTCATCTCCACCATGAAGGTGCTCTGCCCCGATGCGAGGTCATCCGACGCGCCGACCCGCGTGAAGATCCGGTCGCAGATGCACACGTCCGCGCTCTTTGCCGGCACGAAGCTTCCGGTCTGCGCCATCAGGCAGATCAGGGCGGCCTGCCGCATATAGGTCGATTTTCCGGCCATGTTCGGGCCAGTGATGATGGCCACCCGGTTCTTCGTCTGGTCCAGCTCGATATCATTGGCGACGAACATCGTATCCTTCAGCATTTTTTCCACGACCGGATGTCTCCCGTCCTTCACGGAAATGACGCCCTTCTCGTTCAGCTTCGGGCGCACATAGTCGTTCTCCTGTGCGGCCAAAGCAAGAGACGCGCAGACATCCAGCAGTGCGACGGCATGCGCGGTCTTCTGAATCCGGGTCACCTCCGCGCCGACCCTGTCGCGGACCTCGCAGTACAGGTCGTACTCCAGGCCGGACAGCCGGTCGTCCGCGCCGAGGATCTGATCCTCCAGCTTCTTCAGCTCCGGCGTGATATAGCGCTCCGCGTTGGTCAGCGTCTGCCGGCGCACGTAATCCTCCGGCACCTGACTCTTCGCGGAGTTCGGGATCTCGATGGCATAGCCGAAAACATGGTTGTACCGGATCCGGAGCTTGCTGATGCCGGTGCGGGTGCGCTCCTTCTCCTCCAGTTCAGTGAGCCACTGCCGCCCGTCCGTCCGGGTCCGGCGCAGTTCGTCCACTTCCTCCGAATACCCCTCCCGGATGATCCCGCCCTCGCGGATCGTCACCGGCGGGTCCTCTGTGATCGCCTTCGTGATCAGCCCTTCCAGGTCCTCGAGAGGGTCCATGTCCTCCAGGATCTGCTGCAGCAGGGCACTATGGCAGAGCGCCAGCTGATCGCGGATCGGCGGCAGCATGCGCAAGGACGCCGCAAAGGAGAGAAGCTCCCGCGGCCCCGCGGTCTTGTAGCTGATCCGCGCCATCAGCCGTTCCAGGTCATATACCGGGCCCAGATATTCCCGGATCTCCTCCCGGACCGCGTATTCATTGACCAGTTCCTCCACGGCGTCCTGCCGAGCCGTGATTTCCGGGATCTCCAGGAGCGGCTGCTCCAGGAAACTCCGCAGCATGCGCGCCCCCATCGCCGTCTTCGTGCGGTCCAGCACCCAGAGAAGGGATCCCCGGCGGTTTTTCTCCCGCAGGGTTTCCGTCAGCTCCAGGTTGCGGCGGGTCGACGTGTCGAGGATCATGTACCGGCCGTTCTCATAGGGATGGATCTCCGTGATGTGCGGCATGCCGTTCTTCTGCGTGGCGTACAGGTACTGCATCAGCGCGCCCGCCGCGATGGTCCCCACCGGAAACTTCGCCAGGCCCAGCGCATCCATGCCGGATACGTGAAAATGTTCCTTCAGCACCTTTTCGGCGCTTTCCTGGTCGTAAAAGCCCTGGTCCGGGGCGTAGACGGAAAAGTGCAGGCGCTGCTGCAGGTCCGTCAGGTCCACGCCGCTCATCTCAAACCACTCGTTCCTGAGGATCTCCGCCGGCGCAAACTTGAAGATTTCATCCTCCAGTGCCTCCGCCGTCGCCGCCTCGGTCACCTGGAAGTCCCCGGTGGTGACGTCGCAGAATGCCAGGCCGTAGAGATTCCCGAAATAGGCGATTGACAGCAGGTAGTTGTTGCGGGACTCCTCCAGTGCCTCTGAGCTGATCACGGTGCCGGGCGTCACCACCCGGATCACATCCCGCTTGACCAGCCCCTTGGCCAGCTTCGGGTCCTCCAGCTGCTCGGCGATCGCCACCCGCTGTCCGGCCTTGACCAGCCGGTCCACATAGCTGTCCACCGCGTGCCACGGGACGCCGCACATCGGCGCACGGCGCTCCAGCCCGCACTCCTTGCCGGTCAGCGTGATTTCCAGAATGCGCGATGCCGTCAGGGCATCATCAAAGAACATTTCGTAGAAATCCCCGAGACGGTACATCAGGATACAGTCCGGATATTCCTTCTTCGTGTCCATGTAGATCTTCATCATCGGTGAGAGCCGCTCATAGTCGACGTCACTGTAATGAAGCGGGTTCTCCGCGGTATCAGTCTGCCCCATTTCTGCCTGCCATTTCTCCGATATAGTAAAAACCGCCGCTGCGCAGAAGCCGCACCGGGACAATCTGCCCGATCAGCGCCGCATCCCCTGGAAAATGAACCATCAGGTTGCTGGAGAGCCGTCCGGTGACCATTCCGGGATCCTTCGGGCTCATGTCTTCCACCAGGGCGTCCATCACTTTTCCGGCGTCTTTTCCGCACTCCTCGGCGGCAATCTTCTGCTCCAGCGTCAGAAGCCGGTCAAACCGCTCGTGCACCGTATTCTCCGGCACCTGGTCCGGATAGGAGGCGGCCGGCGTCCCGGTGCGGGGCGAATAGATAAACATAAACGCGCTGGAATAGCGCACGGTGCGCATCACATCCAGCGTGTCCTCGAAGTCTTCCTCCGTCTCCCCGGGGAAACCGACGATGATATCGGTCGTCAGCGCCAGATCCGGCATGGCCGCCCGGAGCCGCCCGACCAGGGCCAGATAGGACTCCTTCGTATAGCGGCGGTTCATGCGCTGCAGAATGCGCGTACTCCCCGACTGGAGCGGCAGATGCAGATGGCGGCAGATCTTTTCGGACTGTGCCATCACCTCGATCAATTCGTCCGAGAGATCCTTGGGGTGCGGCGTCATGAAGCGGATGCGCCGGATCCCGTCCACCTGTTCCACCTCCCGCAGAAGCTGCGCGAAGGTGATGTTCTCCTCCAGCCCCTTCCCATAGGAATTGACGTTCTGTCCGAGAAGCATGACTTCCTTCACCCCGTCCGCCGCCAGCTTCTCGCACTCGCGGACAATGTCCTTCGGACTGCGGCTGCGCTCCCGGCCGCGGACATAGGGCACGATGCAGTAAGAGCAGAAGTTGTTGCATCCGTAGGTGATGTTGACGCCGGCCTTGAAGGAATATTTCCGGTCCTGCGGCAGATCCTCGACGATGCTGTCGGTGCCGTCCCAGATCTCCTGCACCTGTTTTCCCGTGGTCAGGGTGCGGTACAGGAGTTCCGCCAGGCGGTAGATATTGTGGGTGCCGAAGACCAGATCGACATACGGGTAGCGGGACCGCATCTTTTCGGCCTCGTCCTTCTCTTGCATCATGCATCCGCACACCCCGACCAGCCGGCGGGGATCCTTCTCCTTGAGGCTTTTCATCAGGCCCAGATGCCCGTAGAGCCTCTCGCTGGCGTTCTCCCGCACCGTGCAGGTGTTGTAGAGGTTGAAGTCGGCCTTTCTCTCATCGTCCTCCCGGACGAATCCGCACTGCTCGAGGATACCCTCCAGCTTCTCGGAATCCTTCGCATTCATCTGGCAGCCGAAGGTTGTCACCCGGAATGTCATCCGGTGACCGGTCTCGGCCTCCCTCCGGTCGAGCAGTGCCGCGCACTTCTGCATGAATCCTTCCTGTCTCTCCGCTTCGCCCGGCTTTTCCGCGCCGCGTCTGATATTATCCGTCATCCGGCCTTTTCTCCATTCCGGCGCCGGAACCGGCGCCACCTTGTCTCATTTAAGCGGGACCGGCCGGAAGGCTTTCCGCCTTCCGGCCGGTCCCGGGGTATTATACCACCAAACCGGCGTTCGCCAAACCGATTTTCCATCCGGCAGGAGATCACCACCCTTCCCAGATTGTCCAGCTTCCAACCGCCCTGCACTTCCCGCGGTTCCGCAGGGACCTTTATTTCCCGATGGACGCGGCGTACTCCTCCAGCGTCATGTGCTTTTCCAGTGTTCCCTCGACAATCAGATCGAGATAGCGGAAGTTCCGGACGCCGTCGTCCCGGCCGCAGGTGATCAGGTAGCACTTGTCGCTGCCCAGATTGAAGTTATTGACGTAATCGGACGTCGCGTCCTCCCGGCTGACCGCAAAGACATTGGTAATGTTGTAGACATAGCGGCCGGTATCCGAGGTCAGGTAAAATTTCTCCCCCACCTGCACCTTCTGCAGGCGGTTGAACGAGAGGTTCTGGACCGTGTGGTTATGCCCGTAGATGCAATAGTGGGTCTGCCCCAGAACATAATCAGGACGGGCCGCCGTGACCATCCAGATATTCAGGTCGTAGTCGATCTGCTCCCAGGTTCCGGTATACACGCCCCGGCGGATTTTCACAGACGGCACTTCCAGCACACAGTCGATGACACCCTGCGCGTAGTCCGGCGTATAGACGATGCCGTCCCGGCTGTAGTAGGCGTCATCCGAGTAATTCAGGTCTTCCGCCTCTTTCTCGTCCGTGCCCAGGCTGAAGCGGCTGCGGAGCCTCTGGATGCGGATTTTTGCAGCGATCTGTTCACTGTCCGCTGCCAGTCCCGCTGGGGCCTGGGTCTTTTCCCACTGGTCGGTGTCTGCCAGGAAGAACCAGTTTCCGGCGCTGTCCCGGTAGAAGAATCCCGTCGTGCCGTCCGGGAGGGCAGCCGCGGCGGCATCGGGGTCGGTCCCCTCCGGGTCCGACCCGTCGGCCGGGATATCCGAGGGAACCGTCTCCCCCGGCGCTGTCTCGCTGTCCGCCATCACCCAGTCGCCGCTCTCCGTCCCGTACCAGAACATGCCGTCCGCATCGACAAACCAGTAGCCGCCGTCCGCATCCCGGTACCAGAGTTCGCTCGCATCCTCCGCCGCAGAGGCCTCCGCCGCGCTCTCCTCCTCCGCCATCTTCGCCGCATACGCGTCCGGATCGCGGAGCTTCAGAATCAGATCGTCCACGTACTCGTCCGCGATGTTCTCCTCCGTCGACTGGCGTTGAAAGGCATCCGCGTTTTTAAACCAGATCAGGTAGACGCCGGCGCCGATCATCGCGATCGCCGCGGCCAGAATCAGAATCAGGAGAATCGTCAGGCCGCGGTTTTTCCTGGTTCTGCGCCTGCGCGGGCGTTTTCCTCCCTCGTCCGGCCATCCGCCGCCGGCCCGCCGGATCATTCCGGCATCCGAATTCCAGTCTCTCTTTCCGGCCATTTTCCCCCTCAGATTCCTCCTCCCCCGGCAGATCGAACCAATCTGTTTCCGGGCAGGATTTCGTAACTTTTCTCCAGGATGTGATCCCGGTTTTTTCCACAGAATATCCGCGCGCTGTGCGTGCTTTATTTCTGATTATACCGGACTTTTTGTCTGACGTTTCTTACAGTTCTCTTACGGTTCCGGAGCATTCCGCCGGCAGGGAGAATTTCTGCCGCGATCCGGCCCCTGCATGCCGGCAGTTTGCAGGACCCGTCGGTGCTGCTGCCGCGTTTCAGCATCTGCATTCCCACTGTTTGCGGAGAGCCCTGCCGTTGCCGGCAGGGCTCTCCTTTGCCATGGGAATCACCGCAGGTTCCCAGGGAAAACACCGTGACTCTGCGGCGGATTTTACCGCCGCACGGTCCGCAGGCACCGGAAAACGGCACCTGCGGCGCGCCGGACGGGTTATTCCGCCTTTGCGGCATCCTTTCCCTTCAGATATTCATCGATGCCGATGGCCGCCTTCTTCCCGGCTTCCATCGCAAGGATGACGGTCGCCGCGCCGGTGACGACATCGCCGCCCGCGAAGACGCCTTCCCGGGAGGTCTGGCCCGTCTTCTCGACCGCCTTGACGCAGTGCCACTTGTCCGTCTCCAGGCCCTTCGTCGTCGACGCGATCAGCGGGTTGGACAGGGTGCCCAGTGCCATGATCACCGCATCGGCTGCGACGTCAAATTCGGATCCTTCCACCGGAACCGGTCTTCTTCTGCCGGAGGCATCCGGCTCGCCCAGCTCCATGCGGATGCAGCGCAGGCCGGTGACCCAGCCCTTCTCGTCGTGCAGGATCTCCGTCGGATTGCACAGCAGGCGGAACTTGATTCCCTCCTGCTCCGCGTGCTCCACTTCCTCGACTCTGGCGGGGAGTTCCTCCCGGCCGCGCCGGTAGACGATGGTGACTTCCGCGCCCAGACGAAGGGCAGTTCTCGCCGCGTCCATGGCCACATTTCCGCCGCCGACCACCGCGACATGCTTCCCGTGGTAAATCGGGGTGTAATAATCGTCCCGGTATGCCTTCATCAGGTTGCTGCGGGTCAGGAACTCATTGGCGGAGAAGACGCCGTTGGAGTTCTCGCCCGGAATGTTCATGAAGCGGGGCAGACCTGCGCCCGATCCGATGAACACCGCCTCGAATCCCTCCTCATCCATCAGCTGATCGATCGTGAGAGACCGGCCGATGACGACGTTGCACTCGATCTTCACGCCGAGGGACCGGACATTGTCGATCTCCTTCTGCACCACGCCCTGCTTCGGAAGGCGGAACTCCGGGATGCCGTAGGTCAGAACGCCGCCCGGCTCATGAAGCGCCTCAAAGATCGTGACCTCATATCCGCGCTTTGCCAGCTCGCCGGCGCAGGTCAGGCCGGCAGGGCCGGAACCGATCACCGCGACCCGGTGGCCGTTGTCCTCCGCCTTCTTCAGGGCGACATAGCCCTTCCGGCGGGAATGATCCGCGATATATCGCTCGATTTTCCCGATGGCGACCGGATCGCCCTTGATTCCGCGGACACAGTATTTCTCACACTGGGTCTCCTGCGGACATACGCGGCCGCAGATGGCAGGAAGCGAGGAGGCCTCCGCAATGATATCGGCAGCGGCATTGCTGTGGCCGTCGCGGAGCTCCCGGATGAATCCGGGGATATCGATGCCCACCGGGCACCCCTTCACACAGCGGGGGTTTTTGCACTGGATGCAGCGCTGGCATTCCGCCACCGCTTCTTCCCTGGAATATCCAAGACAGACTTCATCAAAATTTGTGGCACGTACCTTCGGGTCCTGCTCACGAACCGGTACCATCTTCTGCATATCCATCAATCTTCACCTCCGCACTGGCCGCAGCCGCCCTTGTGGGTGTCGCCCTCCTGCTCGCGCAGGTAGGCTCTGCCCTCTTCTGTCTTGTACAGCTGCTGACGCTCCATCGCCAGCTGCCAGTCGATCAGATGGCCGTCAAACTCCGGTCCGTCCACGCAGGCAAACTTCGTCTCGTCGCCGACTTTCAGACGGCAGGCACCGCACATGCCGGTTCCGTCCACCATGATCGTATTCATGGAAACGATGGTGTGCAGGCCGAGCTTCTGCGTCAGAAGGCAGGCAAATTTCATCATGATCATCGGTCCGATGACGACGCAGACGTCATATCTCTCGCCCGCATCGTAGAGATCCTGAATGACATTGGTGACCAGTCCCTTGCGGACATAGCTGCCATCATCCGTCGTGATGTACAGATGATCCGCGGTCGCCTTCAGCTCGTCCTCCAGAAGAATCAGATTCTTGTTTCTCGCACCCTCGATCACATCGCAGACGACGCCGTGCTCTTTCATCCATCGAACCTGCGGGTAGACCGGTGCCGCGCCGACGCCGCCGGCCACAAAGAGGTATCTTCTCTTCTTTACCTCATCCAGGGGATCCGTCACAAACTCGGACGGACGCCCGAGCGGGCCGACCACATCGTGGAAGCTGTCTCCCGCCTGCATCCGGGACATGCGCAGCGTAGACGCGCCCACCACCTGAAATACAATGCGGACAGTGCCCTCTTTTCTGTCGTAATCGCAGATGGTCAGCGGGATTCTCTCTCCCTTCTCATCGACAATGACGATCAGAAACTGACCGGGCTCACAGTGCTGTGCCACCCGCGGCGCCCTGACGACCATTTCATAAATCCGGTCAGCCGCCTTCCTTGCTGATAAAATTTCGTACATGATTCCTCCATGCGCCGGGACTGGCGCATATCTGAAGCCGCCCTGACGTCACTGTACAGGGAACCGACGGGCGGGGCTGCCTGAAAGCAGCAGATCAATCCAGAATCCGGCTCTGCGTGTCCGCAGAGGCCGATGGAAAATGTTCCGCAAATATTTTACACAATTCGTACGGTTTCTTCAATACATTCAAAGATCCCGATCAGCAGCAGATCCGCGGAAAGCCGGAAAGCGCCTGAAAGCCCGGAATCAGCTCTCCGTCTCCACAAAAACCATCCGCCCGCCGCCCGGAACAACCTCGGAAAACTCGAGGATACCGGCCCCGTTGGCGCGGTATTGCCGCTTCGGGCTGCCGGTGACCTGGATCTCAAACAGGGTATGCGGGTGCAGGGCAGTCAGCGTGATGCGGATTTTTTCCGCCTCCATGTTGTCGTTGGTGAAGGAGGCCGCAACCTTTCCCACGCGGTCGCGCTGGATGATGTGCTGGCGGTCCCGGTCCAGAATTTCGCCAGGCCCTGCCTGCAGAATGCTGAGTACGCAGTTGTGTTCTTTCATGTCAGCTCCTTCCTCCGGTCAGGCGGGATCGTTCTCGAGCGTTTCTTCCAGCAGGAACGGGAGGAAATAACGCGTCTGCTTTTTCCACCAGTACCAGTCGTGGGAGACGTCCGTGCCCCAGAAATCCACCCAGGCGTGAATGCCCTTCTGCCGGAGCACCGCGGCGAGATCCCGGGTGGACTGGAGCGTGGGGACTTCCCAGGCGCCCTGGCCGACGCAGGCGATCAGCCGGCCGCGGTTGTACCGCTCGATGTACGGGTGATCCCAGGGCATGTTCCGGAGGCAGTCAATCGGCGAATTGGCATACACCAGGGGCGTCATGAAATCGCCGAACATATAGCGCAGGTCGTAGATGCCGCTCAGGCAGAGGGCTCGGGGAAACAGATCCGGCCTGCGGAAAAAGACATTGGCCGCGTGGTATGCGCCCATGCTGCAGCCGAACGACATCAGTCCACCGGTTTCCTCCGGCCCGCGGCCGGTGATCTCCGGGAGGTATCCCACCAGATCATCCACGATATAGTGATAATACTGCTCCTGCCGGGCGATGCGGTTTTCGGGGGATCGCCAGGAGGAATCGGACAGGGACTCCTCATCCACCGTATCCACCGAGATGACCGTCAGCTTTCCGGTATCGATGGTATCGGCAAGCAGATCGTTCATGCCGAAGTTTTCGAAATCAAAAAAGCGGCCGTTCTGGCAGGGAAACCAGATGCAGATCTTCCCGTCATAGCCGTATTTCTTCACTTCCATATACCGGTCCAGACTGCTGCTGTATTTTCTGAAATAAATACCTTCCATGCGCTGTCCCCTCCGCACAAAAAAAGGCACCTTCCAGGTGCCCTTAAGCTTCCGGGGGGACTTGAACCCCCGACCTATTGATTACGAATCAATCGCTCTACCGACTGAGCCACAGAAGCACGCCGTTCTTACGAACGCGAGTCTATTTATACACCCGATTTTCGATTCTGTCAACTGTTTTCTTGCCATATAATCCGGCAGTTGCGGCAATCGCCCCGCAGGCGTATGATTAGAAGCAGAAGGGACGAGCAGATGAACCCCGCCCGGCAAAGCACCCGGGCGGATTCCCGCTGACTGTGCCGCAAGAAGAAAACAGGTGCCGCACTCCGCCGCAGCATACCGGAGTCGGCACCGGAGGAGATGTATGAAATCATTTCAGTCCGCTTCGCTGAAGGAAATCACATCGAAGCTTTTTCTCTCGGAGACCTTTGACTTTTTCCGTCTGCAGGAGGCGGTCTTCTCCTGCGCGGTGAACTATTCCATCGACGGCAAGGTGAACCGGGATTTTTACCGGGATGCTTCCGCAAAGACTCCGCAGGCCGGGAGCGAAACCGCCGGCGATGCGCCGCAGGAGGAAACGGTCTTTATGCCGTGGCGGGATCTGCGGCCGATCTGTTTTTCCATGATCCGCGGGAAGCGGACGCCGCTCTCGTTCCGGCTGGTTTTCCTGGTTCCCGCGCGGGAAGCCACTGCGAGGTTTTCAACGCTTGCAAACGCCGCGGAAAGCGGCATCTCCTCCTTCGTTCTTGTCCTCCAGTACCGGGAGGAGAAAATTACCGCCACGACCGCCGTCTCCTACTGCCGCTTTGCGCTGGACCGCGGTCCGGAGAAGAACTGGGACACGGAGGTTGCCGGATGGTTTAGGAAGGAAAATCTACCCTTCCAGGAAACAGCATGACAGGAATCAGGCAGAACCGCCGGGAAACCTCTCTGACTGCAGAAAGCACCTCCGTCGAACCTCTCCGGCCGTATGGCATGCCAGGTGCAAATGACATTCGCCTCGTTTCTACTAGCACTCAATAATATTGAGTGCTGAAATTTTTCTAAAATAAGGCGAATTTTGTCCGGTTTTGGTTCAAAAGCGTTGACAGGGCCCTTTCTCCGTACTAAAATGACTTTTGTTCAGAAACATCGTCTGCGCTTTCCCAAGCGGTATATGGTGCCGTTCGGCGGCCGGTTGACGACAGGCCGGTGCAGGCCTCCTGCAGCGGCCGAAAGCGCGGCATGCATCTTATTTTTGTACAAAGGAGCTGAGAATTATGAACAAAGAGGGCAATCTGTCCATCGAAAGCGAGAATATATTCCCGGTCATCAAGAAATGGCTGTATTCGGATCATGATATTTTTATCCGCGAGCTGGTCAGCAACGGCTGCGATGCGGTCACCAAAATGAAGCGCCTGACCATGATGGGCGATGCCGAGGTGCCGGAAGGGACGAAGTATGAAGTCCATGTGATCACGGATGCGGATGCCAAGACCATCGCTTTCTCCGACAACGGACTCGGCATGGACGCGGATGAAATCGACAAGTACATCAACCAGATCGCATTCTCCGGTGCGAAGGATTTCCTGGAAAAATACAAGGACAAGCAGAGCGATGACCAGATCATCGGCCATTTCGGGCTTGGCTTCTACTCTGCCTTCATGGTGGCGGATCATGTGACCATTGATTCCCTCTCCTGGAAGAAGGACGCGCAGCCGGTTCACTGGGAGTCGGAAGGCGGCCAGAGCTATTCCATGTCGGACGGCACGCGCACAGAGCGCGGCACCACGGTGACCCTCTACCTGAACGAGGACAGCTACGAATTTTCCAATGAATACCGCGTGCGCGAGGTGCTGGACAAGTACTGCTCCTTCATGCCGGTTCCGATCTACCTCGATGTGATCAAGACCGAGGCCCAGAAGAAGCAGGAAGCCGAGGAGGCAAAGAAGGCCGCGGAGGAGGCGGCGAAGAAGGCTGCCGAGGCAAAGGAAAAGGGCGAGGAGGTTCCGGAGGAGAAGCCGGAAGAGAAAAAGCCGGAGGAAAAGAAGCCGGTCAACGACGTCAGCCCGCTGTGGAACAAGCGCCCGAGCGAGTGCACGGATGAGGAGTACAAGGATTTCTACCGGAAGGTCTTCAATGACTACAAGGAGCCGCTGTTCTGGATCCATCTGAACATGGACTACCCGTTCAACCTGAAGGGCATTCTCTATTTCCCGAAGATCAACATGGAATATGAGAGCGCGGAAGGCACCATCAAGCTGTACAACAACCAGGTGTATGTGGCCGACAACATCAAGGAAGTCATCCCGGAATATCTGTTCGTCCTCAAGGGCGTGATCGACTGCCCGGATCTTCCGCTGAACGTCTCCCGTTCCGCGCTGCAGAACGACGGTTTCGCAAAGAAGGTCTCCGACTACATCACCAAGAAGGTGGCGGACAAGCTCACCGGCATGTGCAAGACCGAGCGCGAAACCTACGAGAAATACTGGGACGATATCAGCCCGTTCGTCAAATACGGCTGCCTGAAGGACGATAAATTCTGCGAGAAGGTCAGCCCGGCTGTCCTGTTCCGCGACCTGGACGGGAAGCACAGAACGCTTTCGGAGGTTCTGGAAGAGGCCGAGAAGGAAGGGCACAAGAATACCGTCTACTACGTGACGGACGAGAAGGAACAGGGACAGTACATCTCCATGTTCCGCAGACAGAAGATGAACGCCTATCTGCTTCCGCACAAGATTGATTCTCCGTTCATCTCCCAGATGGAGCAGAAGAACAAAGACCTGCACTTCAAGCGGATCGATGCCGATGTGTCGGAATCCCTGCGCGACAGTGTCAGTGACGAGGAGAAGAAGAAGCTCGAGGAGACCGGAAAGTCCCTGCAGGAGATCTTCCGCAAGGCGCTGAATAACGACAAGCTCACGGTCAAAGCCGAGAAGCTGAAGGATGCGTCGATTGCCGGCATGATGACTCTGACGGAGGAGAACCGCCGGATGCAGGAAATGATGAAGATGTACGGCATGTCCGACGCGGACCTCGGCGGCAGTGAGGAGACGCTGGTGCTCAACATCGCACATCCGCTGGTGCAGTATGTGCTGAACCACCGCGACAGCGCGGAGAATCTTCCGATGTACTGTGAGCAGATCTATGATCTCGCCTCCCTCGCCCACGGTACCCTGACCCCGGACCGGATGCAGAAATTCATCCGCCGCTCCAACAACATCCTGCTGGAGATGGCCGGGGAACCGGCGATGCCGGAGCCGGAGGAACCGAAGGCCGATTCGTCGGATGCGGCGAAGACAGA
>OMZJ01000078.1 GCA_900315495.1 uncultured Lachnospiraceae bacterium | reverse complement strand
TCTGCCTGGCCCGGACGACGGAGAGCTACCGGCTGGAACTTTGCAAAATCCGCTTTCACCGGGACCTGCTGCAAAGCACTTTGAAGATCGGCATGCCGGCCGGTCTGCAGTCGGTGGTGTGCAATGCCGCCAACCTTGTGATCCAGACCAACATCAACATGCTCGGGGCGAAGACCATGGCCGCCTACACAGCGTTCACCAGGATTGACGCGGTTTTCTGGATGATGATCAATGCCTTCGGCATCGCAGTGACCACCTTTGCTGGGCAGAATTACGGCGCGGGGCGCATTGACCGCGTGAAGAAGAGCATGGTCACGACGCTTGTGATGTCCATGGCGGCTTCCGCGGGGCTGAGCGTCTTTCTGCATTTCTTCGGTATTTACCTCTACCGGCTGTTCTCCGCGGACAGTGCGGTGATCGGGATCGGCATGGAGATTCTGTATTTCCTGACGCCGACCTATGTGACCTATGTCAGTATTGAGATCATCTCCGGAGCCCTCCGGGCCATGGGTTTTGTGGTGGTCCCCATGATCCTCACCTGCGGAGGGATCTGTGTGCTGCGGCTGGTCTGGCTCATGACGGCCGTTCCCGGCCACCGCACGGTGACAACTATCCTCTTCAGCTATCCGCTCTCATGGACGGTGACTTCCATCCTCTTTATCATTTATTACTTTGTCCTGCTGAAGAAGGGAAAGATTGCCTGCCCTGTGAGAAATGGCAGGGGAAGCTGACTGTGCCTCGGGCGAAGCAGCCAACCGTCTGGCAGGATGCGGTCCGCGCCGCGTAGGTTCTCAGCCCCGCAGGCGGAGCTTCCAACTGACTATTCTTGTTCTGACGCCGTCCCGGATCCTGCCGGGGCGGCGTATTCTGTCTGTGCAAAGAACAGACTCCATGCTGTCTCAAACGTGCAGCTGCCTTCTGGCATATTTTGTCTGTGTACAGAACAGACCGAGCGTGAGACACCGCGGAATACAGATCCGGAGGTTTGTTTACCGCACCCGGAACAGACAGAATAGCATGTCAGTATCTCATATTTTGAGATAAAAGAGAAAGAACGGCCCGGAAAAAGGAACAGTTTCAGAAAAGAATTTTTGCAATCCGCAGTTCCACGTCGGCCTGTCAGACAATTGAGAATCATCGAAATACAAAATATAGTGGTCACCCGATTGACAACACCACAATATGTAGTAGAATAAAGACCGTAAAGAGAATCCCCGGAGAAATGGAAAAAAGAATCCGGATGTGTTCCGGATACAGTCCACGGGATCCGTACAGACGGTTCCGCGGTCCGGAGGCCGCACTGCCCTTTTTCGGGCGGGCCTTCCCTGGAGCGCGGATGAGGCATTTTTTCGGCTGACAGAACAGAGAGAGGAATCTGATATGAAGATTATTAAGAGAAGCGGCGCGGAAGTCGCCTTTGACCGCAGCAAGATCACGGTCGCTGTACAGAAGGCCAATGCCAGTGTACCGGCGGCAGACCGCCTGAATGACGAACAGATTGAGGAGATCACCGCGAACGTGGAGGCGAAGTGCGAGACCGTTCCCCGCGCACTGAATGTGGAGGAAATCCAGGACCTGGTGGAGGATGAGATCATGGCGCAGGGCGCCTACTCCGTCGCCAGAAACTATATCACCTACCGCTATAAGAGGGCACTGGTCCGCAAGGCCAATACGACGGACGAGCAGATCCTCAGCCTGATCGAGTGCAACAACGAGGAGGTCAAGCAGGAAAATTCCAACAAGAACCCGACCGTCAACTCCGTGCAGCGGGACTATATCGCCGGTGAGGTCAGCAAGGACATCACCAAGCGATTCCTTCTGCCCCAGGATATTGTGGAAGCCCATGAGCAGGGAATCATCCATTTCCACGATGCCGATTACTATGCGCAGCACATGCACAACTGCTGCCTGATCAATCTCGAGGACATGCTGCAGAACGGGACCGTGATCAGCGAGACGATGATCGACAAACCGAAGAGCTTCTCCACTGCCTGCAACATCGCCACGCAGGCGATTGCGCAGATTGCCAGCTCCCAGTACGGCGGGCAGAGCATTTCCCTGTCCCATCTGGCTCCCTTTGTGGATGTCAGCCGCCAGAAGTTCCGCAGGCAGGTGCGGGAGGAGATGGCGGAGGCCGGCGTCACGGTGACCGACGAGCAGGTCAATGCCATCGCGGAGGACCGGGTGCGCACCGAGATTTCCAGTGGCGTGCAGACGATCCAGTATCAGGTGATCACGCTGATGACCACCAACGGGCAGGCGCCGTTCATCACGGTCTTCATGTACATCGATGAGGTGCCGGAGGGGCAGACCCGGGATGATCTGGTGACCATCATCGAGGAGATGCTGCGCCAGCGGATCCGCGGCGTCAAGAACAACCAGGGCGTTTATATCACGCCGGCTTTCCCGAAGCTGATCTATGTGCTGGAGGAAGATAACATCCACGAGGACAGCAAGTACTGGTATCTCACAAAGCTGGCGGCGGAGTGCACCGCAAAGCGCATGGTTCCGGATTACATTTCCGAGAAGATCATGCTCCGCGACAAGGTCGACGCCAACGGCGAGGGGCACTGCTTCCCCTGCATGGGCTGCCGTTCCTTCCTGACCCCGTACATCAATCCGGAGACGGGAAAGCCTCAGTACTACGGCCGGTTCAACCAGGGCGTTGTCACCCTCAACCTGGTCGACGTCGCCTGCTCCTCCGGCGGGGATGAGGAGAAGTTCTGGAAGATCATGGACGAGCGGCTCGATCTGTGCTACCGGGCGCTGATGTGCCGCCATAACCGCCTGAAGGGCACCCTGTCCGACGCGGCGCCCATCCTCTGGCAGTACGGCGGCCTCAGCCGCCTGAAGAAGGGCGAGACCATCGACAAATTGCTGTACGGCGGATATTCCACCATCAGCCTGGGATATGCGGGCCTGTATGAGTGCACGAAGTACATGAAGGGTGTCTCCCACACCGATCCGAAGGGCACGCCGTTTGCGCTGGCAGTGATGCAGCGGCTGAATGATGCCTGCGCGGAGTGGAGAAAGAAGACCAACATCGACTTCTCCCTGTACGGCACACCGCTGGAGTCCACCACCTACAAGTTTGCGAAGTGCCTGCAGAAGCGCTTCGGGCTGATCCCGGGCGTTACCGACAAGAACTACATCACTAACAGCTACCACGTGCACGTCACCGAACACATTGACGCATTCACAAAGCTGAAGTTCGAGAGTCAGTTCCAGAAGCTGTCCCCGGGCGGCGCGATCAGCTACGTGGAAGTTCCGAACATGCAGAACAACATCGAGGCGGTGCTGTCCGTGATGCAGTACATCTACGACAACATCATGTACGCGGAACTCAATACCAAGAGCGATTACTGCCAGGTCTGCGGCTATGACGGCGAGATCAAGATCGTTGAGGACGCGGACGGCAAGCTCGTCTGGGAGTGCCCGAACTGCGGCAACCGCGACCAGAGCAAGATGAACGTCGCGAGACGGACCTGCGGCTACATCGGCACCCAGTTCTGGAACCAGGGCCGCACCCAGGAGATCCGGGAGAGAGTGCTGCATCTGTGACATGCCGGCCCGCGGCGGTCTGCGGAACCGGTCCCGGTGTCAGAAAATGTCAGTCAGAACAGAAAGGGAAAGCGGATATCTGAAAAAGGTATCCGCTTTTTTTCAGAATATGCTGCACTCCCGTTTTCAAGATTGTGTCAAGAAGTTTGTGTAACCCTTTTCCTGCTCCGTGCAGGTCGATTTGTTATGCCGCAGGATCAGCCGTGCGGAATCGCGCACATATCGGCCGCGCAGGGGAAGCTAAGTTTCATGCAGATAAAAAGATCGGGCCCGGAAGTGGAATAAACTTCTCGGGCCCGTTTGGCAGACAGTGGAATGATCTTCAGGGCTTCCAATGGACACAATCATCCGATACGGATCTTTGTAAGAATACCGGAAATTCAATTTCCAATGCGGCCTTCTTTTATTCCATTATTCAGATAATGAAGGTAGTATTGTCT
Source organism: uncultured Lachnospiraceae bacterium (assembly GCA_900315495.1). Lineage (GTDB taxonomy): Bacteria > Bacillota > Clostridia > Lachnospirales > Lachnospiraceae > Anthropogastromicrobium. The sequence continues at coordinate 1,791 of OMZJ01000078.1, read as the reverse complement.
CCAGTTGTCCCCGAAAGCGGACTGCAGATCCGCGTAGCGGTTTCTATATGCGACGGGATTGAAATTTTCTGATGCCTGACGTGCTTCATCCATCCCGTTGTTAACAAAATGCTGAAAGAGGGCTGCCTGATTGGTACCGAAAGCAGAGCGCAGATCTTCGTACTTACCCGAGTAATATTCCGCATTAAAAACGGGACTGTAATCAATTCCATTGTAAATATAAACACTGGATGATTCTGAATTTCCAGCATTATCATCGGAACTTTCGTCAGTACTATTTACAGGTGGAAATACAAGGTACCAATAATCCCCATATTTCACCATCCCGGACTGATTTCCATAAACGGCATTATAAATTAACTGATTATATTGAAATGCAAATTTTGTTGTTTTTGGCAGATAAAAGAGTGTTGTTGTAGCATACGAAAAGGATCCGTCTTCCGAATCTCCAAAAATTCCATCAGGGTTTGTGAAAACAATATCGTGCATTGTGTTCGTTACGCCGGCACGAATTTTTGTTCCGGAGCTGCCATTCCATCCAAATGAAACACCGAAATTCCAGGGAAAACCAATGGATACACCATAACTAAATTCATGAGCATTCGCGAGAGACGTTTCCGGAGTTCCGGAAACAATCATTGTATCTGTAATGTATCTGGCTATTCCATGGGTATATTTGGTTGTCGCCATGGCTGCGCCGGCATACGGATGTATAAAATTATAGTCGGCAACCGTACACAGATCATGGTCGCCGTCCGTAGTAATGATTCTGGTAATATAAAAAGTAGTATCATAGGAACCCTTAAGCCCCGACTGCTGAAAGCCAGCTTCCGTATAAGTATCATAAAAAGACCTGGAAATATGAATCGTATAGTTTCTTTGATGTTCTGATTCGGAACTGTCAGCAGGATTCATACGGTCAATATTTGCAATAAATCTGCTGATCTGATTTTCCCGATTGGGATCGTTAATATCCGTTATACAGGAATAGTACATACCATTCTTTTTATATACGGACAAACAGACATCGTCAGGTGACTCATTCATTGGAACTGCGTAGACAATCTGTTTTTCAATAAAAATGTCCGGGTAGATTGCCGCGAATTCAATGAAGTGATCAATGTCAATGATCTCGTTTTCATCCATGCATTCAAGATCATTTTTTGATAAGGCCAGCTCCTCCATTAATTCTTCGTTTGAAAGAATCGTTTCTTCGTCTGGAACATAAATTCCGCCATTTTCAAATGGAATTTCGGAAAAAGATTCATCCTCTCCAACGGAGATGCTCTCCATGGATTCAGATTCCGCAACGATTTGATCTGATGCGGGTTCAGATTCATTTATATCATTCGCTTTACCTGGTATATTATCGGCAGCTGATTTGGTATCGGATGCATTGCCATTACTTATTTTTTCCGTTACCTCAGTGACAGACAGATATTTCTTCGATTCTGTGTCTTCAGAGGAAGTTTCCGTTTCGGATGATGCAGTGTCATCCTGAGTGATTCGTGCAGGAGCCGACTCTTCTGATGATGATTCGTGTGGTTCTTCTGCTAGAACGGTCATTTCTTCGGCATCAACATATTCAAAGGCGCTCGTACCATTCCCTGATGACAGCATCAGGAGACAAACAGGGAATAACACATTTTTCATTACATAATGAATCATTTTATAACCATCCTCATTTATTAGATAGTGTAAAATATTGTGTGTAAACGGATGTTCCAAATTCCCTATGGAAAAAGGAACCGATTTCCTGTAAAGTGTTGAACATGACCAAAGTATAGCAGT
>OMZJ01000072.1 GCA_900315495.1 uncultured Lachnospiraceae bacterium | reverse complement strand
TAGAGCAGAGGACTGAAAATCCTCGTGTCGTTGGTTCGATTCCGACTTTGGGCACACTGCAGGTGTAGTTCAGTGGTAGAACACTAGCCTTCCAAGCTAGATATGTGGGTTCGATTCCCATCACCTGCTCTTTGCGCGAGTGGCTCAGTGGTGGAGTGTCGCCTTGCCAAGGCGAAGGTCGCGGGTCCGAGTCCCGTCTCGCGCTTCCAAAGGATCGCAGGAATGCGGTCCTTTTTTTGTTGTCTGCATATGTGCCCGGCGACAAATCCCGGCATACCGAGGGATCCGGCCTTAAGAAAAATGTGAGAATTTGTTTTCAGAAAGTTCACAGGCCCCCACTATCATAACAGTACAGAAAGAAAAAATCTTTCTGTAAAGACATTCCACGGACGGGCAGCGGACATCAATTCCGCGCTCCGTGCAGCAAATCCCAGTCCCGCAGTCCGGGCAGGAATCCTGACAGACGGCGCGTTTCGGACGAGTGGGGGCAATACAGGGGAGGGAAGGCAGCCTTCGAAAAACCGGAATTATATACCATTCCGACTTGACATGAAGCAATGAGTTGCCTATAATGAGATCAAGAAACAGGAAACATGTTTCCTCATAAGGAGGCATTCAGATGATTGCAGAGGCTGGTCGGATCCGGGAGGGCAGCACGGTCTGGGTGATCGAGCACAACAACCGCGTGCGGGAAGTGAAGGTCGTCCGGATGGAATATGGCTTTGCCACCGTCCGCTTTCCCCAGGGCGGGATGGCCCGGCTGCGCGAAAGCCGGCTTTACATCGATCAGGAAGATGCCATCCGGCATCTTCCGCGGATGTATCAGGCGCGCAGCCGCCGCGGATTTTACACGAAATACGACTATAGTGAGACATGGAGGTGAGTTTCATGATCAGAGAGACTTTTGGGCAGTTCATTGCCAGAATCCGGAACGAGCGCAGAATTCCCGCCGACCGGATTTATGCGCGTCTTTGCATCACGGCTCCCTACCTTTATGCGGTAGAGCACGGATACAGCGCGCCGTTTGACGAGGAGCGGATGGATCAGCTGGCTGAGGTGCTGGCACTGACCCCGGCGGAGGAAAAGCGGATGCGCCTTCTGGCGTTACAGGATATCGCAATCCGGAATGTGTCGCTCTCCCCGGAGCACGTCATCCAGACACTGTTTCCCCAAAGCAGCGCATGCTGAGTTTTCCCGGGCAAGCGCATGCGGAATGTGCCCGATAAAAGCATATGGAAGTGGCTTTGGCATGAGATTAAAACTTGAGTTTATCCCGGAAAGCACTGTAAAGACGGCACAATGAAAGCGGTTGCTTGATTTCTTGCGAGCGTACGGCCGACAAGAAAGGACCTCCTGTCACAGGAGGTCCTTTCTTTGAATGTAGAAAAAGCTTGCTGTCGACGAAGTGACTCAGTTCATTCAGCGGGAATCCTGAAATGCAGCTTCTCCGCGTGCAGAAGAGTCGATTGGCCTCATAAGCGGTTTGCGTTCAGATCCATTTGTCAAAGACAGGAACCAGCCTGCAGTCGGAGAGAACGGCCGCTGCTCCCTCGCCGGCCGGATCCGCGCACTCCAGGTAGATCGGATCCTCCGGGTGAATGGCATAGATTTTCAGGAGAAAAGAGACTGACTTTGTCTTTTTCGGACTGCCCGCCGCGTTGATGCTGTCCTCCTTTGCCGGATCACTGCTGGTTTTCTCGTCCTGCGGGGCCGCCGGTTCGCCAAGGGCATCCATCAGATTCCCACCGTCGGCAAGAGTCCGCCGCAGGCTGATCCATGCGTCCTGACCGGTAAAGAAACCGTCGGAGATCATTCGGCCGTCGTGCCAGCACTCCATCCGGTCGCCCAGATAGTGAATGCGCAGGAAGACGTCGGTCAGGCCGGAATTTTCCGGAATCGTCAGAGCCGGGATTGTGACGGTGAAGACTGCACCGTCCCGCTGGTAAGCCGCCGGCAGATCGCAGAGGGGCTGCGGCTCTCCGGCCGGTGCGGGCAGAATGCCGGCCTGCCTGGAATCCGCGCCCAGTGCCGTGATATCATCCGCCCGGCCCTCCTCGAAGAGATTGGGCTCCGGCAGATCGCAGCGGCCGCAGGAATCTGGAGTCGATTCTTCCGTCATGGTATAGAGAGCAAAGCCGTCCGCACCCATCGTCTCGACGAATCCCTCCGGCACTTTCGGCAGCTTCGGCCAGGTGCGGAAGGATTTCTGACGGCGGCTGCTGCGCAGGCGGATGCGCGTCCCCTCGCAGACGACCTCTTCCTTTGACAGAATCAGATACTGCCGGCCGCCGATTTCCGCGCGGGACGCGTCCAGTGCCTCCCCGCGGGACAGATGAATCAGGCGGATCTCGCCGGGATCCCCATCCAGATCAAACTGCGGATCCCGGTCGCCGTAGAAAACGATGGCCTCGTTCACGCCGGTTCCGGCGTTCAGGCGCATCAGCGGAGTGGCGAGCGCTGTCTTCAGCGTGCAGCGGTCGGAAATCTTCAGCCCGAACGGGAAGAAGAAATATTCCCCGTCCTTCACATCGAAGGGAGGAAACGTGACTGCGGCCTGTCCATCCTGCAGCGGAAGGGACAGCCTGACGTCTTTGTGCGGCGGCATCGGGTGCAGACGCACATAATTATTCACGAAAAGCCATCCGGATTTTCCGTCCGTCCGCCAGGCATAGCGCAGATGGGTCAGATCGGAGGGATTCTGCGGGCTGTCGACCGGGAAAACCGGTTTCATCGGCGCCAGATCCGCGCCGAAATCCTCGAGGAACAGTCCGATCATCCGAAGCTCCCGATAGGTTCTGCCGGTCTGCCCGAACTCCCGGATCGGCGCGTTGAAGTCATAGCTTTTAACCGGCAGGTCGTTCGGATAGCCGGTGGCCCTGGATTCCTGCAGAGGATAGAAGCGCCCGTCCGGGTTGGTTCCGCCGGCATACATGTAGTAGCCCAGCATGGAACAGCCGCTTCCCATCTTGCAGACGGACATGGCGGCGGCGTCAGCCGCGGAAGCCACGGGGCGCCGGTGGTGCGTCACCTGCAGGCCGCCGCCGAGCTCGGCGGTCAGGAACGGGAAGCGGTCCAGGTCGTAGGTGATGCCGTAGCCGAATCCGTGGTCGCTGCCGATGTTGCCGTCATTGCGCTCCGGCGTGAAGACGAAATTACCGGAGGGCGGAAGCTTCGTGCGCAGCGGGCTCCACGGCGCATCGGCGTAGCCGCCCATCACCGGCAGTGCGCCGCCGGTCATCGCGCCGCCCCAGCCGGTGGCGGTATACAGCGGCACCGTAAAACCGCAGCGGATGGCCAGCTCCCGCAGCGTCCGCATGTGGGCTTCGCCGTCCTCCGCTGTCAGCCCGCCGACATGGCCGTACTCATTTTCCAGCTGGATGCCGATCACAGGGCCGCCGTCCTTTTCCAGAAGCCCCTCCGCCTGCGCGGCGAGCAGGCGGTAATAGCGCTCCACCAGTGCCAGATAGCGGGGATTATTCTGACGGAGCGGGATTCCCTTCTGCAGAAGCCAGTCCGGGAATCCGCCGTTGCGGACTTCGCCGTGGCACCAGGGCCCGATGCGCAGAAGAACCTTCATCCCGCATTCCGCAGCGGTCTGCAGGAAACGGCGCAGATTTCGGTTTCCGGAAAAATCCGGGTGCCCCTCTTCCTGTTCATGGTGCATCCAGATACAGTAGACGGATGCGATGCCGACACCGCCGGATTTCATCGCGCACAGGGTCTCCTTCCAACTGGCTGCCGGCACGCGGGAGTAGTGGATTTCCCCCATCATGGGAAACCAGGGTTTCCCGTCCTTTGTGAGATAACCGGGCGTAAAACCATATTCAGACATACATTTTCCTCCGAAAAGAAATTTGGGTCATTTTGATATTTCTATTGTAACCGCGCGGATTCCCCCGAACAACAGAAAAAATGCTTTTCTTGTTTCACTTTTCTGCGGTTGTGCGGCTGCTTTCCGCGGCCGGACCGGTCAGCCGCGGAATGAAATATCTTCTTGCACTGCAGCAGAGATTCCGCAGGAAAACAGATATTCCCGCGGTGCACGGCGCAGCAGAGTTTCCGCGGAGGAACGGAGGCCGGCGGTGCACCGTGCATCAGGGATTCCGCAGGAGAACGGATTCCAGCGGAGCGGAAGACCACAGGAGTTCCTGTTGACTAATTCGAGAAAAATGTGGTAGTTTACAGAAAAATGAGGGAGTAGCGGGCACGCTTTTGCGTGTTTCAGGTCAACATACTGGCTTTGCCTGGCCTGGATTAAACAGCGAGACTCATGGCGGGAAAATACTGCCATGATTCCCGCTGTTTTTTCATCTGTATTTTCCAGACCGGAGGTATTTCCATGAACCTGAGATTTTTCATCAACAGCATTCTTCTCGGAATCGGCCTTGCCATGGACGCTTTTTCTGTTTCGCTGGCAAACGGCCTGTCAGAGCCGGGGATGTCCCGCCGGAAAGAAACCGCCATTGCGGGTACCTACGCGGCCTTTCAGATCCTGATGCCTATGGCCGGCTGGATCTGCGTACATACGATCGTGCATCTGTTCCGGGCGTTCCAGAAATTTATTCCGTGGATCGCCCTCTTCCTTCTGCTCTACATCGGCGGCAAGATGCTGGCGGACGGAATCCGCGACTGCCGGACGGGGAAAGATGCCGCTGTGTGCGAAGCGGTGGAAACGGAGCAAAAGCGGGGACTGACCCCTGCCGTGCTGGTGCTTCAGGGAATCGCGACCTCCATCGATGCGCTGTCGGTGGGCTTCACCATTGCCGAATATGACGCGGCCATGGCGCTGACCGCATCGCTCTTGATCGGTGCGGTCACGTATGCCATCTGCGCGGCCGGCGTGAAAATCGGAAAGAAATTCGGGACAAAGCTTGCCGGAAAGGCGCAGATCCTCGGCGGATGCATCCTGATCCTGATCGGTCTGGAAATATTCCTCAGCGGCGTGAAATTCTGAGCGCGATCTGCGTACCGGCATTGCGCAAATCCGCAAAGTATGGTACAAATTGACTAGAAAGACGGACTGAAATTTCCGCAGATCGTCTATTATGCTGGAGAGTACCCCGGGCAGCGGAGGGCTTTCCTTTTCCGGCCGGAAAAAACCGGCCTGTGCGGAGAAAATTTCCGCATCGGGAAATGGGAACGAAGACTGCGGGAAGGGAGGAGGAAACCTTGAAAGACAGAGAAGAAGACAATCATGTGAATCAGGTGAAGAAAAATCCGTCAGCCGCCCCGGAAAGCACCGCGAAGAAAAGCAGAAAATCATCCGGTCAGGATGCGGTCTGGACGGAAAATGCCGATGAACTTCTGAAACTCGCGAAGGACAATGGGAACGCGCTCGATTTTGCCGATATCCGGAAGTTTTTTGCGGACACGCCGGTCACGCCGGAGGATCTCACGTCGGTTTACAATCATCTGGAAGAGTCGGGCGTGGCGGTTCTGCGTCCGGAAGATACCGGCGAAGAGGAGGAGGACGACGCCGGGGACGAGGATGCCGGGGACGAAGCGGACAGCGAGCCGGCTTCGGAACTGGTGGATTCCTCCGACGATAATGACGAGTCCGGCGACGAATCCCGGCTGACCTGGTCACCGCAGGAGGAAAATCCCCGGGAAGATACGGATTTTTCCGCGTCCGGGGAGGATCTGGTGCGGGTCTATCTGCGGGAGATCGGGCGGATTCCGCTTCTCACGCAGGAGCAGGAGATCGAGCTGGCCAAGCGGATGGAGGCCGGGGATGAGTCAGCCAGGGAACTTCTGATCACGGCAAATCTCCGCCTGGTGGTCAGTGTTGCCAAGAAATATCTGAACCGCGGCCTCAGCTTTGCGGATCTGATCCAGGAAGGCTCCATCGGCCTGATGCGCGGCGTGGAGAAGTTCGATTACCGCAAGGGGTATAAACTGAGCACCTACGTGACGTGGTGGATCCGGCAGGCGATGTCCCGCGCACTGGCCGATCAGTCCCGGACTATCCGCCTGCCGGTTCATCTGACCGAAACCATGAACCGTGTTTCCCGGGCGTCACGGAAGCTGGCGGAACAGCTCGGACGGGAGCCGACCGCCGCGGAGCTCGCCGGGGAGCTGAAGATGACGGAGGACCAGATCAACGAGCTGATGCAGGTCTCGCGGGATCCCACGTCTCTGGACACGCCGATCGGCGAGGAGGAGGACACCAGCCTGTCCGACATGGTGGCGGATACCAGCATGGTTACCCCCGAAGACAATGCGGAGCAGCAGATGCTCAAGGAGGAAATCAATGAGCTCCTGGACGAGCTGGATCCGCGCGACCGCAAGGTGCTGGAGATGCGTTTCGGGCTGAACGGAAACAAAACCCATACGCTGGAGGAGATCGGCGGCCAGCTGGGGATCACCCGGGAGCGCGTGCGCCAGATCGAGAACAAGGCAATCCGCAAACTGCGCAACCCCCAGCGGCTGAAGAAGATCCGCGATTTCGCGGAGTAAAGGGGCCCGGGAACGCCGGGTGCCCCGGAAGAATTCCGGAGGCACCCGGGCGGACGGCCCCGATGAAAAAAATGTTGGGATTTTTTCGAAAAATGCTTTACAAAGAGCATCGGACGTGATATTATATCTTTCGTCGATTCGACATGGAAAGTTAGCTCAGCTGGGAGAGCGCCCGCTTGACGTGCGGAAGGTCATGGGTTCGAGTCCCTTACTTTCCACCAAAAGTACCTTACTCAAACTATTATGCCTAAAAAAATATCCATCGTTTGAGTAAGTTGACATATTTGATGGATTTTCAGCATCAGAAAGGCCACATTCAAGAAATTCTTGGATGTGGCCTTTTGCTATGGTTAAGG
>OMZJ01000083.1 GCA_900315495.1 uncultured Lachnospiraceae bacterium | reverse complement strand
TGCTGCTGGTTCTCCACCGAGCGCGCTCCGATCGCGACATAGGACAGCAGGTCGGAAAGATAGGTCCAGTTTTCCGGGTAGAGCATCTCGTCCGCCGCGGCAAGCCCTGTCTCGCGGATCGCGCGCAGGTGCATCTTGCGGATTGCGATGATTCCCGCCAGCACATCCGGCTTTTTCTCCGGATCGGGCTGATGCATCATGCCCTTGTAGCCGTCACCGGTTGTGCGCGGCTTGTTGGTGTAGATTCGGGGAATCAGCACCAGCTTGTCCGCCACCTTGTCCTGCACTTTTGCCAGGCGGTTGATATAATCACAGACCGCGTCCTCGTTGTCGGCCGAGCACGGCCCGATGATAACCAGAAATTTATCGCTCTTCCCGGTGATGCAGTCCCGGATCATCCGGTCTCTCTCTGCCTTTGCCGCTGCTTCCTCCCTGGTGAGAGGATACTCCTCTTTCAGCCAGTCCGGGGATGGCAGCTTTCTCACGTATGTGAAACTCATCTTATCCTCCAATGGAACGCAGCGGGGGCCCGCCGCATCATAAAATTTTACAGGAATCCCTGAGATTATAGGTTAGGAAGCCGCCAGTGTCAAGAAACCGGTGCGGACCCGCACGTACGGGCAGCGTCTGCGGATCCTGCGTTTTCCCGCGGAATCGCCGTGTGACCCGCTCCCGCAGTCTCCTTCTGCATCCGTCTGCCTGTGGAATCACCCTGCACTATTCCGCGCGTACTGTGCTGATTTTGTCTGCGTCCGTCTGCCTGCGGAATCATCCGTATTTTCGCTGAGCCGCGATAAAAAAAACACCGCCGAAGCGGTGTCTTTGATGTGCCCGAAGGGATTCGAACCCCCGACCCACGGCTTAGAAGGCCGTTGCTCTATCCAGCTGAGCTACGGACACAGTTGCGATACCCGAAGGTACCAGCTCCCCAAGTAGGGCTCGAACCTACAACACCTCGGTTAACAGCCGAGTGCTCTGCCATTGAGCTATTGAGGAATATCTGCAACGAGAAATATTATATCATGCGGTCTCCCGATGTCAAGGGGAAAATGAATCTTTTCCGCAGGGAACCGGGTCTCCGCGGTGCGGTACTGTCCCGCACTGCGGATCGGACCTGGATCATCCCGTCTGCCCTTAGTTCAGCTTTGCCTTTGCGGTCTCCACCAGGGAAGCGAATCCCTGCGGATCGTTGACTGCCATGTCGGCAAGCACCTTGCGGTTCAGAACGACGTCTGCCTGCTTCAGGCCGTACATCAGTCTGCTGTAGGAAAGGCCGTTCAGGCGGGCTGCCGCGTTGATTCTGGCAATCCAGAGCTGTCTGAACTGTCTCTTTCTCTGCTTTCTGCCGGCATATGCATATGCAAGTGCTCTGGCAACAGACTGCTTTGCAACTCTGTACTGCTTGGATCTGGCGCCTCTGTAGCCCTTTGCCAGCTTCAGTACTCTGTTATGTCTTTTCTTGGCGTTTACACCGCCCTTAATTCTTGCCATATCTGAAAATTCCTCCTGATTTGAGATGATACGGAAACACGCGCCGTCGGCGGATTCCGCGAAAAATCACTCTGTCTGCCGCAGGCCTCCCCGGGAATCTCCCCGGAATGCCGGCAGATCACAACCCGCTGCCCTGCATTACAGGTACGGAGTGATCTTCTTGATGTTTCTTGCGTTCGTCACGTCTGCGACAGTGGCCTTTCTGAGATTTCTCTTTCTCTTCGTGGTCTTCTTCGTAAGGATATGGCTCTTATAAGCCTTCATTCTCATCAGCTTACCGGTACCGGTTTTCTTGAAGCGCTTTGCGGCTGCTCTGTTGGTCTTTACCTTAGGCATATCTGATTCCTCCTGTTATTTGAGATTGGGGTTTTTCGCAAGCACAAGACTCATGCTTCTGCCCTCAAGCTTCGGCGGCTTTTCCACCACCGCGATGTCGTTCAGGCTGGCGGCAAAATCGTCCAGAATGTGTCTTGTCTGCGGAATGTGAGCCATCTCCCGTCCGCGGAAGCGGAGGGTAATTTTCACCTTATCCCCCTTTTCCAGGAACTTCCTTGCATTCGCCGCCTTTGTCTTCACATCATTCTCATCAATGTTCGGCGACAGGCGAATTTCCTTGAGCTCAACAGTCCGCTGTTTTCTTTTTGCTTCCTTTTCCTTACGGTCCTGCTCGTAGCGGAATTTACCGTAATCGATGATCTTACATACCGGCGGCTTCGCCATCGGGGATACCTTCACGAGATCAAGCTCTGCTTCTCTGGCCAGTCTCATCGCATCCCTGGAAGACATGATTCCCAGCTGCTCACCATTTGTTCCGATCACACGCACCTCGCGGTCGCGGATCTGCTCATTCACTGCAAAATCGCTGATAGTTCGTTACCTCCATTACTGAGTATGACTGTGCACGGCTCTCTTTCGGCCGCACGGCGCATCGGCTGCACAAAAAAAGATGGCGGAACGCAGAGCCCGCCATCTTCGAAAGAACCATATAAAAATCGAAGCAACCCAAGTCGCCGTCTGCGCTCAGGTGAGAGGCAATTCTCTGCTTTCCTGCTGTTCTCACAGCGGCATTTATATTAACACAGGGGGGGCGTTCCTGTCAATAGTTTTCGGAATTCCTGCCCCCAAACTATTTCTTCGGAAGGCAGATGCAGTATACTGTCCCCTGGTCCCCCGCATCCAGGGCAATGGTGCTCCCGTGAAGCTCTATGATCTTCTTTGCGATGGAAAGGCCGAGGCCGGATCCCTGTCCGCTGGTCCGTGATGCGTCTCCCACGATGAAGGGCTCGAAGATCCGATCCCGCAGTGCGGGCGGAATTCCCTTTCCGCTGTCACCGATCCGGATCCGGACCTCATCCGCGCTCTCTGTAAGCGCCGCGAAGATCTCTGTCCCCGGCGGATTGTAGCGTACCGCGTTGGACAGGATATTTTCAAAGACGCGTCTCATCTGGGCTTTGTCAAAATCCAGGAAGATCCGCTGCTCCGGCAGGTCCACGCGCACCGGATAGCCGGCCAGATCAAGCTCCTCGTATTTCTCCGCAAAATACTCTCTGAGATACTCGCAGATATCATCCCGGTTTCTGGTGAGGTGGAATTCCGGATGATCCAGATTGCTGTACTCCGTAAACTGATTCACAAGGTCCGTCAGAAGGTCCGCACGGCTCCGGATGGTCCGAAGATACCGTCTGATATCTTCCTCTTTGACCAGTCCCTCGTCGATTGCCGTGGCATAAGCCTGTATCACCGTGACGGGCGTCTTCAGATCATGCGAGATATCAGCCAGCATTTTTTTCTTCTGCTCTTCCAGCTCCTGCTGCTTCTGTCTGCTCTCCTCCAGCCTCTTCTCCAGATGGTTGTAGGAATCCACAATTTCCTCAAATTCCACCGGACCTGTATACACAATCTGATCCCCCGGATGTGCGTCATCCTTCTGGCAGGACTGCATGGCAATTTTGAGCAGGGACAGCGGCTTGTTCACACTCCTGGAGATTTTCCAGCCGAACCAGATGGTCAGAATCATCACAAGGCCCAGATACATCGCGATCAGGACGGACCGGATTCTGCGGTGCAGCGATGCCTCATAGCGTCGGTATCCCTCCATATGAATCAGAAGGTATCTCCTTTCCCCCGCTTCGGTCCGGAAGGATTTCTTCATCATATAGGTCAGATCTTTTGCGTTGTTGTAGAGAATCCCGAGCTCTTTCTTCGTCACACGGTTTGAGGTGATATCCAGATTGGAGTACAGAATGTTCTTCTTCCCGTCCAGCACGATGATGCCCCGGAGGTTGCCGTCCAGGTTTTCCACATCGCTGTCGGTCAGAATGTCGGAGCCGGCGGAGTTCGTTTCTTCGGTCTCATCGTACTTATAGATCACATAGCCGGGCTGACCGTCTTCATCGGTATAGGGCTGAATATCAAAGAAGGTTTTGCCGACATCATCCACATACTGCAGCAGATCTTTCGTATAGTGATTGCTCACCGTGCCGAGACTGCTGTAGAGCACATTGGCATCCTCGTCCAGGATTTCAAAATATCCGCCTTTTCCGAGGAATCTGCCGACCCGGACATTCTGATACTCTTCTTTCCGGATGGTATCCATCTGTGCAGTCAGCTTTGATACCCCCGTGGAAGCTCCGGCATACGATTCCAGAATGACCGCCATTCCCCAGACCAGCACGGCCATGCCGGCGACCAGGAAAAAAAAGACCAGATATTCCCGGGTCAGCAGCCAGTGAAGGCTTTTCGCCGCTGTTTTTCTGTTTTTATCCTTCATTTTTTGTGCTTTGCTGTTCGCGGTGCGCCGAGTCCCGGATCGATTCCCTCCGATTCAGCTTATAGCCGAGTCCGCGAACCGTTATCAGATATTCCGGCTGCCGGCTGTTGTCCTCGATTTTTTCCCGCAGGTTCGAAATGTGCACCATGATGGTATTTTCGTCATTTTCAAAATATTCACCGTTGAGATATTCGTACAGCTGAACCTTTGTGTAGACTCTGCCCGGGTTGGCCATGAACAGGGACATCAGCCTAAACTCCGTCGGCGTCAGCGGGATCTCTCTGCCGTCCTTCCAGAACTGCAGCAGCCGCCGGTCAATGCAGAGATTTCCGTTCCGCAGAATATCCGTCCCACCGGAGGAAGCGTCATTCAGCTTGTAATACCTGCGCAGCGAGCTTCGCACTCTGGCGACGATTTCCAGCGGATTGAAGGGCTTGGTCAGATAATCATCCGCCCCGAGGTCTAGCCCGAGAATCTTTTCGCTGTCCTTTCCCTTCGCCGACAGCACGAGAATCGGCATATTGCTGCTCTCCCTCACCCGCTTGATCAGCGTGTAGCCATCGATGCCGGGCATCATGATATCGAAGATTCCGATATCCGAGGGCTGATCCCGCAGCATTTTCCAGGCCGTGATGCCGTCCTCCGCACTCCGCACACGGTACCCGGCATTCTCCAGATAAAGCGTCAGAACCTCAATGATGTCTCTGCTGTCTTCCGCGATAAAAACCTCATACTTTTCTTCATCCATATTTCAATTCTGATTTCAGGTCTTGCCGCCAGTCACCTGGAAACCATACTGACGTATTCCTCAGTGACTTTTTTCCAGTCCGCATAGGCCGGGTCATCCTTGTGATTTTCCAGCGTGATATGCTTCTGAAGGTACTTTGTAAGCCAGTCAGTCGTTTTAACCGCCCCATCATAATTCAGGTGGTCACCGCCGTCAAGCGTGTCCCTGTTCCAGTCGATTCCGATCTCTGAGGTCTGCAGATTCAGATCCAGGTAAGTAATGTTCTCCTTTTCGGCGAGTTCCGCAATCGCGTTGTGCCTGGCCATGCTGTAATTCACCGGGGATGGGGCGCTGTACAGAATCAGCGGGATCCCGCGGTTCTGGCACTCTTTTCGGATCTGTTCCAGATCCTGCCGGATGGAAGCCGGGATCACAGCCTTTTTCTTTGTCGCCTGCATGTAATCTTTCGCACCCCGGTAAGCAGAGACTCTCTTCCGGATCTTGAATCCGAAGTAGCTTTCTTCCACCAGTTTCGGTTTTTTTTCCACACAGGCCTTCCAGAGATTGTGATAGCGGAACAGCGGAAACAGTCTTCCGGCACCCTGATAAATCTTATCCCGCATGGCTTCCCAGGAATTGTTGTAGCGGAACAGCTCGTTGGTCTCAAGGATAACCGCCCTGGGCCTCTGCCGGTCCAGCGCCGCTAGCAGGAGAGAAACCGCTTCTGTTGTTTTCTGTCCGGATTGTCCCGCTACAAAGGCGGTCGATCCGGTTGTCTGAAAAAACTGCACCGGAGAAAAGCTCGTATAACTCTCGCTGTCTCCCAGAACCAGCACGTCGATACTGTTCTCCCTCTGCTGCTGCAGCTGCACCCGGACGCTGTCCCGTCCCAGCGCCTGGGTATTGTCCAGTGTCACCGCCAGTTTGCCGAAATATCCGGAAAGCACCAGGATCATCAGGAACAGAATCAGGAAGAACAGGGCCGGCCTTCCCTTTCTGCATACTCTCATTTGTTTCTCTGTCATATTCAAAATCCCGCGTAGATCAGATCTACCGGCTGATAGCCGGTTCCGTACGCGCCAAAGACGGATACGGTAAAAAACAGACTGTAAAATACACACCATCGCAGCGGTGTGCGGATCCGCAGGATCCATTCTTCGTCGAGTTTCTTCCTGTCAAAGACCAGCTCGGTCAGAAAGACAACGATAGTACCGCAGATCACTGCCAGAAAGTCCGCCCTGCTGAAACCGAATCCCTGGATGGTGCCGTCCGTCAGCTTCTGCACCTCTGCACCCGCAAAGATGCTGCGAAACATGTGCATCCCGGCCCCGAGGCTCGCAGCCCGGAAAAACATCTCGCCGACGAGGATAACCACCCAGTTTTTCACAATCCGGAAACCGTTCCAGGTCATCCGGAGTGCACTGCCGGCCGCCATGGAACGCGTCTGCCCGATTCTCTGGCAGCTGTGTTCGATTTTCCGGTTCACCGGCTCCAGAATCACTTCCGCAAGAATAATCACAAAATAGTACAAACCGTAGAAAATATAGTTCCACTGGGGCCCGTGCCACACGCCGTTTGCCAGCCAGACCGGGAAGAGTGCCATCGCCGAAACCGTAATCCGCGCGGTATTTCTGCCGAATTTCTTCCCGGCAAAGCGGTTCCAGCGCTTCACGCCCGCAGACGTGGAAACCGGGAAAAAGATATAGTTCTTGAACCAGGTTCCCAGTGAAATATGCCACCGTCTCCAGAACTCCGATGCGTTATGCGCCAGAAACGGGAGCCGGAAATTCTCCGGGAGCCGCACATGGAACATTTTCGCGGTACCGATGACAATGTCAATGACACCGGAAAACTCCATGTACAGCTGCATTGTATAGGCAAGGGCGCCGATCAGGATCATCACGCCCTGATATTCCCCGTAATGTCCGAAGATCGGTTTGACGATCATCGCCAGCCGGTCTGCAATAATCATTTTCTTGCCCAGTCCCCACAGAATGCGGAGTGCGCCGGATTCAAGATTCTGTGCCGTCAGTGGTTTTCCCTCCGTCAGCTGCTGTGCCGTATCCGTGTATCTGGCAATCGGCCCTTCCAGTGTCTGCGGAAAGAAGGACAGAAACAGAGCAAGCCGCACAAAGTCCTTTTCCTCCGCGATTCTCTTCCAGTAGACCTCCAGCAGATATCCGACCGCTTCCAGCGTATAATACGAGATGCCGACCGGCGCCAGAATCTGCGGCACCGTCAGGGAAACACTGCTTCCTCCCCATGCAAGCAGGCGGTTCAGCGTGGAAATCACGAAGCTGTCATATTTCAGGTAAAAGAGAAGGCCAAGAACAAAGACAAGGCCCGCCCCCAGGATCAGCGCTCTCAGGTGCAGGCCGTCTTCCTCTTTTTTCCGGACAGCGGGCGCATTCATGAGACGTGCTGTGCCATAGACCGCACCCGTTGTGAGCAGCAGATATCCCAGAAGGTTCCCGCTCATCAGCCAGAAATACAGCCAGCTGGCCGCCAGCAGTGTGACCTTGCGGTATCGCCCCGGGGTCAGCTGGTAGGCGGCCAGTGCGGCCGGCAGGAAAATGAGCAGGAACGCCATTGTATTGTAGGCCATACTTACCCTTTCAGCCGCTGAACCATCTTCACAATATTCGAAAGCGAATTAAAATTTTCCGGGATCATCTCTGCGGTTCCGATCCGGATGTCAAAGGCATCTTCCAGATCGCTCACCAGGTTGATGATCTCAAAGGAATCGAGAATTCTGTTGGTGATCAGCCCGGTTTCCTTTTCAAAATCCACTGTATCATCCTGCTCTCTGAGAATTTCCAGTACCTTTTCCTGCATTGCTTCCATGTTCTTATCCTCCTGTTTTTCTGTTTTTTATTTTTGATGTATCATCCGGCCCTCCGCGCTGCGCCGAACCGCACCGCCGGCAGGGGAACCTCTTCGGCCGGGTCTCTCCCTGCTGCTGAATCCGTCCGGCGGATCAGTGTCCTGTACTGTTGATCGTCCAGGTCGGATCCGCGTTTCGAAGGATCTGTGCGCCGTTTTTCGCGGTGTATCCGATCACTGCCGGCAGATCATGGCTGAGAAACAGGCTCATCCCTTCCAGTGCGGAGTAAGCGCCGGTATTCTGAAATGCGATGAGATCCCCCCTTTTCAAATCTCCCAGTTCCTGTCCGTTGCACAGGATGTCATTCGCGGTGCAGAGGCTTCCGCAGACTGCCCACTTCTTTGTCCCGCCGCGCATCGGATACACATCGGTAAAGGGATGCAGCATGCCCCGCATCTGTCCGTCATAATGAATCTGATGAATTCCGCCGTCCACGATGCAGTAGTTCACGCCCTCTGTGCACTTGGTGTCTCTGACCGATGTCACATAGGTCCCGCAGCCGGCCGCGACGGCTCTTCCCATCTCCACCGTGATTCTTCCCTTCCATGTCATTTTTCCGATCTGTTCACAGAGTGCCTGAAGACAGGCTTCCCGGATTCCCTGGTCCTGTTCCTGGAAATAGCAGACCGGCACGCCGGCGCCGTACTCCAGATGGGAAAAATGAATGCCGAATTCCTGTTCCAGCGACCGCAGGCACGCATCCAGCATTCCCAGCTCTTTTGCATAGATCGAAGGGCTGTGTTTCTGCGTACCGGAGAAATAATGAAGTCCGAGGATCTGAATGCCCGGACTCAGCGGCCGGATCTGCAGAATTTTTCGGATTTCCTCGAGATCCATGCCGAACTGATTTCCGCTGGAAAGACGCAGAAGCAGTTTGAGCGGCTTTCCGCTTTTCGTGCTCCAGCCGGCGTAAATGCAGTACTGATTCATAGATTCCACCGTATAGATGGATTTTCCTTCCGTCTCTGTCAGTGCGCGGGTCAGATCCCTCTCCTCTTTCAGGACACCGGACAGCACCAGCTTTTCTGCCGGAAGCCCGCATTTCCGGCAGATCTGATATTCACCGGACGAACAGATTTCGACCCGGTCAACCAATTCCTGCGCCGCTTTCACAAGAAAAGGATTGCTCTTCACGGAAAAGCACAGATCAGCCTTCCCCTCCATGGCGGAACGGATCCCGGCAATATCCCGCCGCAGCCGGTCAAAATCATAAAGATAGAACGGCGTTTCAGAAACCACCAGGCATTCCTTCAATTGATCTTGGTTCATACCATTTCCTCCAACCTTTTCCGGACAGCTTCCCGGTCCAGCTTTCCGTGCGCGTTGAGGCGGAACGATTCCACAGGAACAATCTTCTGCGGAATCATGTAAGCGGGAAGCGCCCGCTTGAGTCCCTGGCGCATCGAGGCTGCCGGCAGGTTTCCGGTATATGCGCACAGAATGCGGTTCGACGCCCGGTCAAAAAAGCAGCAGGCACGGATCACGCCGGGCAGGCTCATCGCTGCCGTTTCAATCTCTCCCAGTTCAATACGGTGCCCCATGTGCTTGATCTGCGCGTCGTCTCTGCCGCAGTAATGAAGCAGCCCGTCGGTGTCAAAGTATCCGATGTCTCCGCTGTGATACATCCGGAGCATCGTTCCGTTATCGTTGATGTCTGTGAATTTTTCTGCTGTTTTTTCCGGATCTCTCCAGTATCCGTCCGAGACGGACTCCCCTCCGATGCAGATTTCTCCGCGCTCCATCGGTTTGTGAATGATTCGGCCGGATTTGTCGTAAAGCCGGATTGTTCTGCCCGGAAACGGCCTGCCGATCGGAAGTTCCTCCGCCTCCGGATTCTCCACACGGTAATAGGTGCAGTTGCAGGTAATCTCCGACGGACCGTACAGATTCACAAAGGTTGTCCGCGGAAGAGCCTGCATCCATCTTCGCAGCTGAACCATTGGCATAACCTCTCCGCTGAACATCACGAGTCGCACCGTCTCCGGCGTCCGGTAGTCAAACCCATGTCTCTCGGACAAAAGGCAGAGCGCCGATACTGCCCAGATCAGTACACTTACCCTTTTTTCCGCCAGATAGTCGAGCAGAAGCTTCGGCATGATGAAATACTCTGCCGGTATCAGAACAAGTTCTGCACCGGTCATTGCCGCGGAATATATGTCCTTGACCGAAACGTCAAAGTCAAAGGGTGCCTGATTGCCGATTCGGTCCGTACTGCGGATTCCGAAGATTTCTGTAAAATGTCCGATGAATCTCCAGGCTGCGTCATGGCTGACCTCCACGCATTTGGGAAATCCGCTGGACCCGGATGTAAAGATCCCGTACAGAGGATCCGTCATCGTGCTTTTGTCCCGCACTGCCTTCAGCGCCTCGACCTGCACGCCGCAGCGGAGCATCTCTTCCGGATGAAAGATTTTTCCCTCCCATCCGGCCTCCGCCAGCAGCGGATCCTGCCGCGGCAGAGCGATCACCGCCGACGGCTGAATCTTATCCAGAAGTTTTCTCACCCGTGCGGGCGGCTGCCGCAGATCGACAAACACATAAAAAGCGCCGGCATACAGTACCGCGTACAGAAGCGTCACAGCGCCGCAGGACTTTTCCAGTGTAATAACGACCGGATTGGAGGCCTTCACACCCTGTCCGATCAGGAAAGAACCCGCGCGCCTGGCATCGTCGATCAGCTGCCTGTAGGTCCTGCTTCCGGACGGATCCGTCACGGCCGGTGACTCCGGACATCTCGCCGCCGTCTCTTCCACCATTTCGAGTATCGAATTCATGGCATCCTCTCTCCCTGCCATTTCAGAGATTCGGATTTCTGAGAGGATCTGACCTCTGAGAGACTCTGATCTCTGGCTGTTTTCCTTTTACGAGTCCCATGGTACCGGATCTGCCTAAATTTCATCTTCAGGTTTTCTAAAGATTTCTTTAGATGCGGGATCGCCCGGCTGCACGGATTGCCGCAGCCCGGATCCGGGCAGGAAGCGTAAATTCATCTGCGTGAGCCGCAGGCAGAATTCCCTGTCCGTACGAATCAGCAGGCGGCTGCCCGAGATATAAAAAGCTGCCGGGTTTCCGGCGGCTTTGCGTGAATTTCTGATGCAGTTTTTACTCCGAAAAGGCGGCTTTGTGCCGAAGAGCAGCTGGGATCTGGTAAAATATTCCCCGGATGCAGTGTCCCGGCGGTGTCAGGCAGGGTCTGCAGAAAGAGCGGTCAGGAATCTGCAGAATTCTCCTCTTTGCGGGAGCGCAGCACCATGTCGGCGATTCTGCGCTCTTCCTTCGTCAGATCCGCACTGCGCAGCAGGTCGGGCCGCTTTCTCGCTGTCCGGACCACCGACTGGTTTCTGCGCCAGGCATTCACCTTCTCATGATTTCCCGACAGAAGAACCTCTGGCACCGCCTCGCCCATGAATACCGGAGGCCTCGTGTACTGCGGATACTCCAGGAGTCCGTCAGAGAAACTCTCCTCCTCCGCGGACATGCCGTTGTGCAGGGCACCGGGAACCAGACGCGTGATGCAGTCGATCATCATGCAGGCCGGCAGCTCGCCACCGGTTACCACGAAATCGCCCGCGGAAACCTCATCTGTCACAATCCGGTCCGTCACTCTCTCATCGATTCCCTCGTAGTGACCGCACAGGAAAATCAGGCTTTCCTCCCCGGCATACTGTTCCGCCAGCGCCTGCGTGAAGGGGCGCCCCTGCGGTGTCATGTAGAGAACGCGGGTCTTCCCGCCGGCCATTTTTTCGGCCTCCTGCCAGGCGGCATAGACCGGTTCCGCCTGCATCACCAGGCCGGCTCCCCCGCCGTACGGGTAATCGTCCACCCGTCCGTTCGGACGGACCGCGAACCTGCGGATATCGATCGGGATGACCTCTATGGAGCCGTTCTCCTGTGCTCTGCCGACAATGCTCGTCGTGCAGATCGTCCGGATCAGGTCCGGGAAAAGCGTCAACACATAAAATTTCATTGCACCTTTTTCGTTATATTCAGGACTTCCGGCAGCAGATGCACCAGAATCTTTCAGTCGTAGCACTCCAGCATTCCCGGCAGCAGATGCACCAGAATCTTTTTTCCTGCCGGATCGATTCCCAGAATGCACTGCGGGATGGCCGGGATCAGAAGATCCTTGCGGCCCTCTCTCTGAATGACGAAGACATCGTTGGCCGCGGTTTTCATCACATCCGCGCAGGTTCCCAGGACCGTCCCGTTTTCCTCCACCGCGTTCAGCCCGATCAGATCCGCGACGAAATGCTCATTCTCCGCGCACGGCCCTGCCTGGCTGCGGCGAATGAACAGCTCGCAGCGCCGGATCCGCTCCGCGGCGTCCCGGTCGTCGATTCCCCCCAGTTTCAGAATCACCATCTGCTTAAAGTAAGCGGCTGACTCCAGCGGGACTTCTCTGGGGCCGCCTTTCCCGGATAGAATCAGGGTTTTCCAGACCCGGAACATCCCGGGTTCGTCCGTCGTCGGATAGACATTGACCTGCCCTTTCAGCCCGTGCGGCTGCGTCACTACACCGACGCGCAGAAGGCTGTCCTGTTCTTCCATTTCTCTGTTTTCCATTTTTCCTGTCTGTTGATTTGTGTCCGCCCGGCGGAATATCCGGGATTGCCTGAAAACAAACCGTACCCGGCTTTCGCATCGCTGCGGAAGCCGGGTATGATCTGTTTTCGTATCCGGGGATGATCTCTGTGCATACCACGGCCTGCCGGCAATGCCGGAAACCGGATCTCCGGCGGCCCGGAGCGGGGCGCGGACGCCTTCCGGGCGCTCCCGCAGGAGCAGGCGGTATACTGCCATTGTCACTCTATCTCTACGACGACTTTCCTGTCGTCTCCGGAGGCGGCTGCACGGATGACCGAGCGGATAGAACGTGCCGTCCTTCCCTGCTTGCCGATTACTTTCCCGCAATCGTCCGGATTGACTTTCAGCGTCAGAAGAATACCCTCTTCGTTTTCCTGCTCGGTGACCACAACATCATCCGGATGATCTACAAGTGCCCTGGCAATCACTTCCAGTAGAGCTTTCATATCGGCGCCTCCGATCCCGTCTGCTGTGCCGTATTCGGACTGCATTATTTCTGAATGCCGGCGTTCTTCAGAAGTCTCGCGACCGTCTCGGTCGGCTGTGCACCCTTGGCAAGCCACTGCTTTGCGGCTTCCTCGTCAATCTTCACCACGCTCGGCTCCCTGGTCGGATCGTAGGTGCCGATCTGTGCGATGAACTTGCCGTCTCTCGGCGCTCTCTCGTCCGCAACGATAATTCTGTAGAAGGGGTTCTTCTTCATACCAAGTCTCTTCAGTCTGATCTTTACCATGTTCTTTTCCTCCAAAAATGATAATTGATATATTCTGATACGGCCCGCCATGGGCGGATTCCGGAAAGACCGGCGCTGTATCATCAGAAAGGCAGCTTGAATCTGCCCTTTCTTCCCTTTTTGCCGAGCGCGCCCTGCATCTGCTTCATCATCTTCCGGCTCTGGTCAAACTGCTTCAGAAGCCGGGAGACATCCGCCACCTGGACGCCGGCGCCTTTTGCGATCCGAATCTTGCGCGACGGATTGATGATTTCCGGGTTTGTGCGCTCTTTGATGGTCATGGAACGGATGATTGCCTCCGTCCGCGCCATCTGCGCGGAAGCGGCATCTTCATCGGGAAGATCCGCACCGCGCAGATTCATCCCCATGCCGGGCAGCATCTTCATGATCTCGCCGACGCCGCCCATCTTCCGGACCTGCTGCATCTGGTCCAGGTAGTCGTTCAGGTCAAACCCCGCCTTGCGGATTTTGGCCTCCATCTCCCGGGCCTTGTCCTCGTCCACCTCCGCCTGCACCTTTTCGATCAGGCTCATGACATCGCCCATGCCGAGGATCCGGGATGCCATGCGGTCGGGATGGAACTGCTGGAGATCGGAAAGCTTCTCCCCCATGCCGACATAGAGAATCGGCTTGCCGGTGACGGCCCGGATCGACAGGGCCGCACCGCCGCGGGTGTCGCCGTCGAGCTTTGTGAGAATCACGCCGTCGATGCCGACCTGTTCGCTGAAGGCGGAGGCCGCATTGACCGCGTCCTGGCCGGTCATCGCATCCACGACCAGAATGGTCGCCGTCACAGGAACCGCTTCCTTGATGTTTTTCAGCTCCTGCATCATGTCCTCGTCCACATGCAGGCGGCCCGCGGTATCGAGAATGACCACATTCTCACCGTGTTCGCCGGCATAGGCGATGCTGTGCGACGCGATGGCGACGGGATCCTTGGAATCCTCCTCGGCGTAGACCTCAACCCCCTGCTTTGCACCGTTGATCTGCAGCTGCTTCACCGCAGCCGGGCGGTAGACATCGCAGGCAGCCAGGAGCGGCCTGCGCCCCTTTGCCTTCAGCTGGCCGGCAAGCTTCGCCGCCGTCGTGGTTTTGCCCGCGCCCTGGAGACCCGCCATCATGATGACGGTGATCTCATTGCCGGGAAGCAGCGGAAGCTCCGTTGTCTCCGAGCCCATCAGGCGGATCAGCTCCTCATTGACGATCTTGATGACCATCTGGCCGGGATTCAGGCCGTTGAGCACATCCTGCCCGACGGCGCGCTCCTGCACGGTTTTGATGAAGCTTTTGACCACCTTGTAGCTGACATCCGCTTCCAGCAGCGCGATCCGCACCTCGCGGAGTGCCTCTTTGACGTCGGACTCCGTCAGCCTGCCCTTGCTGCGGAGATTTTTAAATACATTCTGCAGTTTATCGGTCAGACTTTCAAATGCCAAACCGCACTCCTTTCCGCAGAGCCGGCTGACACAGGCTCTGCCCTGCTTTCCTTCTGCACCAGGCGGCAGTCCCGGGGGACCTTCCGTCACCCGCCGTCCTGCGGCGGCTGCGCTCTCTGCGGGATGCACTCCGTATTACAGTTCATCCCGGATCTTCCGGAAAAGTTCTTCCGCCGGTTCCGGAAGCGGTTTTCCCACTTCCTGCGCATACTGGCGCATCCTCGTGTAGAGGTCTCCGACCGAATGCTTGAGGTTCAGAAACCGCTCCACCAGATGAAGCTTTTCCTCATAGCCGGTGAGAATTCTGTCGCACCGCAAGATCACGTCGTGTACCGCCTGCCGGCTTATGCCGCACAGGCCGGCGATCTCCCCGAGGCTCAGATCCTGATATACGACATACTCATAGATTTTTTTCTGATGCTCCGTGAGGAGATCTCCGTAAAAATCGTAGAGCATGGCGCGCTCGGCCATTTTTTCCATCGTCATCCATCCGTTCTGTCGTGCTCTCCGCCTGTGCAGCGTGTATGTCAGGCGGCCGTTCCTCCGTTTCCCGCGGGACGGCGCCGGGTTTTCTGCCGCGCTGCCCGTTTTTGAACCGCAAACGGTTTCTTCGGACGAACTCTGACTATTATACACGCCAGGCGGAGGGTGTCAAGTGTTTTTCCTTGACACCCTCCGCCTGCAGCTTTCCCGGAAAGGAATTCTTCTTTCGGCTTGTCTTTCCGGATCTCACCCTCTCAACTCGGTGGTCGCCACTTCCCTCGGCTGGAAGCCGCCCTCCCGGAGCGCCGCCAGGATCTGCTTTTTGTGCTCCGGTCCGAATGCCTCGATCGTGATGCGCAACTCCACCGCCGCATTGCGGTTGACGGAGACGAACTGGTTGTGCTCCAGCTTCACGATGTTGCCGTTCTGCGCCGCGATGACCTGCGCCACCTTGACCAGCTCGCCGGGCTTGTCCGGCAGCAGCGTAGAGACGGTGAAAATGCGGTCTCTCTGGATCAGCCCGAGCTGGACGATGGTCGACATGGTGATGACATCCATGTTGCCGCCGGAGAGAACGCAGACCACCTTCTTGCCCTTCAGGTTCAGATGGCGAAGCGCTGCCACGGAGAGCAGGCCGGAATTCTCGACGATCATCTTGTGGTTCTCGATCATGTCGAGGAAGGCCTCGATCAGCTCGCTGTCCGGCACCGTGACGATTTCATCCACATTCTTCTGAATATAGGGGAAGAGCTTGTCGCCGGGTGTCTTGACCGCCGTGCCGTCGGCGATGGTGGAAACATTCGGCAGGGTGACCACATGGCCCGCCTTCAGAGACGCGGACATGCAGGCCGCGCCCTCCGGCTCTACGCCGATGACCCGGATGTTGGGGTTGAGAAGCTTGGCCAGTGTCGCCACGCCGGTGCACAGGCCGCCGCCGCCGATCGGGACCAGGATATCGTTGACCGTCGGCAGTTCCTTGATGATCTCCATGGCGATGGAACCCTGCCCGCAGGCCACGTCCAGATCGTTGAAGGCGTGGATGAAGGTGTATCCCTTCTCCCGGGCCAGCTGCTGCGCATATTCGCAGGCCTCATCATACACATCGCCGTGCAGGATCACCTCGGCGCCGTATCCCTTGGTGCGGTTGATCTTGATGAGCGGCGTGACCGTCGGCATGACAATGACGGCCTTCGCATGGTACAGCTTTGCGGCATAGGCGACGCCCTGCGCGTGGTTTCCGGCGGAAGCCGTGATGATTCCCTTCTTCCGCTCCTCCTCGCTCAGCGTGGAGATCTTGTAATACGCCCCGCGCACCTTGTAGGCGCCGGTCAGCTGCATATTCTCCGGCTTCAGATAGACCTTCGCGCCGATCTGGTCCGAAAAATACTCACTGTATTTCAGGCTGGTGTCCAGCGTAACCCGCCGCACGATCTCACTCGCCTGCTCAAATTTCTCCAGTGTCAGCGGATCTTCAGCAGCTGCCACAGCACTTTCCTTTCCGGATGTCTCTTCCACCGGATTCTCTGCCTTCTCATTCATCGTCTCGCTCGGTGTCATCTTCCTCTTCCTTTCTTGCAAACAGTGCTCTGACAAACGTATCGGAATTGAATTTCTGCAGATCGTCGAT
>OMZJ01000069.1 GCA_900315495.1 uncultured Lachnospiraceae bacterium | reverse complement strand
ATATTATATCGGATTTTTCTGCCCTGTCAACGTACAAAAGGTTCGGAAGGAGGATGAATCGTGAGGAAGTCTGAAAAATTGCCTGCCCCGTCAGAGTTCAGCCGGGGAATGACTGCGGCTTGTCGGAGATGAACCTGAGAATGCCTTCGGCCCGTCAGAGTTCGGCCGGGGAATGACTGTGATTTGTCTGAAAACAGTCCGGGAAATGAAAGGATTTCTTAAGAAACAGGGAACCCTTCGTCTGTTATACTGAAACCATTGGAAAACGTGGAAAAGAACCGCGGATCCGGTGGAGTGGAAGGCCCAATCCGTCCGGCGGCCGCAGAAATCACAGACGGGAAGGGAGCGGCAATGATTGATAGTGATACATATTCGATTTTCTGGGTGATCAGCGGTATTCTCTGGAGCCTGCTGCTTTTGATTTCGCTCGCCGACGGGTTCGGCTCGGCGGAGGTCGTGTTTCTGATTCTTGCGGTTGGCTCCTACCTTCTTTCGGTCTGGTTCGTGTCGGGGCATACGCTGTTCGGTGAGAAGAGGCAGAGCCTGCGGCCTGCGAAGGACCCTTATCTGGAATTTCTCTTCCCGGATCAGTTCGGCAAGGAAAAGAAGGGGTAATGACGGAGCTGCATTTCCGCTCTTTTTGAAGGCCGTCACCCGCAGGCGTATTTCATAGTGAAAAGAGAAGAGCGGAAAGGAAGGCAATGGAGAATCAGAGCAGAGCAATCAAAATCCTGCCAGATGCCGGGATGGTTCTGGCGGGACTTCACCGGAGCGGGTTTCAGGCGTATGTCGTCGGCGGCTGCGTGCGGGACGCGCTTCTCGGAATGACGCCCCACGACTGGGATATCTGCACGGATGCCCGTCCCGATCAGGTACAGCGGATTTTCGGGAAAAACCACTGCATTCCCACCGGGATTCAGCACGGCACGGTGACGGTGCACGCGGGAGCCTCCTTTCTGGAGGTCACGACGTTCCGCACGGAGAGCGGCTACTCCGACGGCAGGCATCCGGACAGTGTCTCCTTTATCCGGGATGTCCGGGAAGATCTGGCCCGCCGCGACTTCACGGTCAATGCCATGGCCTACAACGACGAAGAGGGCCTGATTGATCCCTTCGGCGGGATGGTGGATCTCCTCAATCACAGGGTGATCCGGGCGGTGGGGATTCCGGCGGAGCGGTTCCACGAGGACGCGCTCCGCATCATGCGCCTGTACCGTTTTGCGGCACGGCTGGAGTTTGCCATTGATCCGGCGACAGAGAAAGCGGCGCTGGAGCTCGCCCCGGCGCTGTGTCATGTCTCGGCGGAGCGCATCCGGGAGGAGCTGGTCAAAACCATCCTGACGCGGGTGCCGTCCCGGTATCTGCCGAAGGTGATTTTAAGAGAGATTCTGCCGGAGCTGGCGGCGGACGGCGATGCCGATTTCCGCGCGGTGATGGCGCTTCTGGATGCGAGCCCGGCAGGGCAGAGCCAGCGCCTGGCTGCGCTGTTCTCAAGGCTTTCGGGGGAGGAAAGTCCGGAGGAAAAAGCGCGCCGGGTGCTCCGGAGACTCCGCTTTTCCAACGAGGAAACGGACGCTGTGACCGGCCTGGTCCGGCATCTGGCCGAGGAGTCGGCCTCCGGCGGGCTGCCGCAGCGGGTGCAGGCAAGACGCCTTCTCGGGGATCTCGGGCTGGAGGGCGCGGAAAATCTGATCGGGCTGTGGGCGGCAAAGCGGACCTGCGCCGGCCGGACGGATGCGGCGGACGGTCCGGACCGGGTCGGTGAACTCGATGCACTGATCCGGCAGATGGCCGCATCCAGAGAATGTGTATCGCTGAAGCAGCTGGCTATCGGCGGAAGAGATCTGATGCAGGAATATCCGCAGGCCCGGGGCCCGGTCCTCGGTCGGACGCTGAACCGGCTCCTGGACGACGTGATCTGTGAGCGGGTCCCAAACCGGAGGGAAGCCCTCCTGGAGGAGGCCGGGAAGATCCTTTCCGTGCCGCAGCCGCCTGCGTAAAGGCAGCTTCCTGGAGTGAATTTATCCTTTTTCCGTTAAAAAAATGATTTTCTGACCGGGAAATGTTAAAATTGGTGATAATATTCGCTTGTGCCTGTTCGATGATTTGCCTATAATACACATTGTTTCAGCAGCGCGGTCCGGACAGCCGCATTATCTATCAACAGGAGGCGAATATATGAACAGCTATGTTCAGAGTGTCATCGACAGCGTGAAGAAAAAGCACGCCGACCAGCCGGAATTCGTACAGACCGTGGAGGAAGTTCTCACTTCCATCGCACCGGTTGTCGACCGGCATCCGGAGTATGAGAAGGTAGATCTTCTCGGCCGCATGGTCGAGCCGGAGCGCATGTTTATGTTCCGCGTCGCGTGGGCAGATGACAATGGGCAGATTCACACCAACATCGGCTACCGCTGCCAGTTCAACGGAGCGATCGGACCGTACAAGGGCGGCCTTCGTCTTGCTCCGAACGTTTATCCGGGCATCATCAAGTTCCTCGGATTCGAGCAGACGTTCAAGAATGCGCTGACCACGCTCCCGATCGGCGGCGGCAAGGGCGGTTCCGACTTTGACCCGAAGGGCAAGTCCGATACCGAGATCATGCGTTTCTGCCAGAGCTTTATGACCGCGCTGTACCGCTACATCGGACCGGACGTGGATGTTCCGGCAGGCGATATCGGCGTCGGCGGCCGTGAGATCGGCTATCTGTTCGGCCAGTACAGACGCCTGAAGGGTGCTTACGAAAACGGTGTCCTGACCGGCAAGGGCATGACCTACGGCGGCTCCCTGATCCGCCCGGAGGCAACCGGCTACGGCGCAATGTACTACCTGGAAGAGGCACTCAAGCACGACGGGCAGGACATCAAGGGCAAGACCATCGCGGTGTCCGGCTACGGCAACGTCGCGTGGGGCATCTGCAAGAAGGCATATCAGGTCGGTGCAAAGGTGCTGACGCTGTCCGGCCGCGACGGCTATATCTACGATCCGGAAGGCGTTTCTTCCTCCATGGAGAAGGTGGACTACCTGCTTGAGATGCGTGAGAAGCACGGCAGCGTAAAGGATTATGCGGATAAGTTCGGCGTGCAGTTCTTCCCGGGCGAGAGACCGTGGGGTGTGAAGGCGGACATCGCGATGCCGTCCGCAACCCAGAACGAAGTCGGCATGGAAGATGCGAAGAAGATCGTCGCCAACGGCACGAAGTACTATATTGAAGTTGCAAATATGCCGACGCCGAACGAGGTCCTGCAGTATCTGCAGTCCCAGGAGGGCATGGTGGTTGCTCCTTCCAAGGCGGCAAACGCCGGTGGGGTGGCTGTCTCCGCACTGGAGATGTCCCAGAACTCCGAGCGTCTGACCTGGACCGAGGAGGAAGTCGATGCGAAGCTGCACAGCATCATGGTGAACATCTACCAGAGCAGTGTCGCGGCGGCTGAGAAGTACGGCCTCGGCTACAATCTGATCGCAGGCGCGAACATCGCGGGCTTCGAGAAGGTTGCGGAAGCCATGATGGAGCAGGGCGTATTCTGAAGCGCATGAAACAGCCGGAATGGCTGTATACAGAGACAGCTTAGATGGCTGCGTGCTGCCGGCCGGCAGGATGATGCGATGATGTGGAGGCGGTTTCCCGTCAGGCGGGAGCCGTCTCTTTTTGTTTTTCCTATATCGCGTTCCAGATTTTTGGATGAACCATGCCGATTGACAGCCTGCACCCGAATCGTTATAGTTGAATCATATAACAGGAGGAGCACATGAAGATTTCAGAGATATTGTCCGCAAAGGACATCACGATTTCCATGGAGGTGTTTCCTCCGAAGACAATGGACAACTACGAGAAGGTGGCGCGGGCGGCGGATGCCATCGCTTCCTACCAGCCGGACTTTATGTCCATCACCTATGGCGCGGGCGGCGGAACCAGTGAGCATACACTGAAGATTGCGGAGGAAATCCGCCGGCGGGAGGGTGTGGAGACCCTCTGCCACCTGACCTGCGTGTCTTCCACCCAGGCAAAGGTGCACTCCCAGCTGGCCCGGATGCAGGAGATGGGCCTCATGAATGTGATGGCGCTGCGCGGCGACCTGCCGGCAGACGGCACCGCTGTGCTTTCGGATCACTACCGCCATGCGGTGCAGCTGATCGAGGAGATCCGGCAGACCGGTGATTTCTGCATCGGCGGAGCCTGCTACCCGGAGGCGCATCCGGAGTCCCCGTCCCGGAAGGAAGATCTCCGTCACCTGAAGGAGAAGCAGGACGCCGGCTGCGATTTCTTCACGACGCAGATGTTTTTTGACAACTCTGCCATGTACAGCTTCCTGTACCGGGCGCGGGAGGCCGGCATCACGGTCCCGATCGTGGCCGGCATCATGCCGCTGACGAGTGTGAAGCAGGTGGCCCGCAGCCAGGCGATGTCGGGGACCTTTTTCCCGGCGCGGTTCCGCACGATGGTGGACCGCTACGGCAGCAATCCGAAGGCGTTTGCGGAGGCCGGCATCGCCTATGCGACCGAGCAGATCGCAGACCTGATCGCAAACGATGTCACCCACATCCATATCTATACGATGAACCATCCGAAGACGGCGCGGGAAATTTTGAACCGGCTGGTTTACGTGCTTGGCCGGGAGGTGCTGGGGCCGGTCGGTCCGGCGGCTTCCGGAGCAGGAAAAACGGATCCGATCGGATCATCAGGCATCATCCATGAGTGAGACAGAAAAAAACGGCAGAGAGGGAAACGCATCGGACCATCCACCGGACGTGAGAACGGCCGCAGACGCGGCTCCTGCAGAGAGGCTGTCCGGCGAAAACGGCGCTGCTGCGGCGTCCGCAGAGCATCCCTCCGGCGAAAGCGATGGAGCCGCGGCTTCTGAGGAGAATCGCTTCGGTGAAAGACATGTGTCTGCGGCACCGGAAGAGCCGGATGTCCTGGCCGGCGGCTACCGAAGTGCGGCCGCATCCGAGGTGGGCATCCCGCGTAAGGACCTTCTCTGGTATCTGGGCTGCCGGGGGCAGGATCCGGGACCGGAGGTCAACCGAAAGATTGACAAAGTCTGCCGGGAACTGGAGGAGCACGCCGCGCCGGCACTGTTTTACCTTCGCTTTCCGCTGACGGCCGACTCGGACGGGTATCCGGTCATTGCGGGGGTGCCGGTGCGCTCCGGGAATCTCCGGAAGAATCTGACCGGCTGTGAGAGCGTGCTTCTGTGCGCGGCGACCCTGGGGACCGAAACGGACCGGCTGCTGTACCGGTATGCACAGACGGACCTCTCCGGGCAGACCATCCTGCAGGCGGCATCCGCCGCCCTGCTGGAAGCATTTCTGGATCAGGAGCAGGACAGAATCCGGCGGGAAGCGGCCGGGCAGGGCCTGTACCTGCGGCCGCGTTTTTCCCCCGGGTACGGGGACTTTCCGCTGGAATCGCAGCTGTGGATTTTCGACCTTTTAAAGCCCGGCCGGAGACTTGGGATCACCCTGACGAGCAGCCTGCTGATGATTCCCTCCAAGTCCGTCACGGCCGTGGCGGGGCTTGGCCGGAAGGACATCGGCTGCCGGAAGAACGGGTGCGAAGCCTGCACGCTGACGTCCTGCGCGTTCCGTAGATAAGGCCGGAAGTCATGTCAGGAGACATTGCAGAAGAAAGGCAAAGATATATGAACAGATTTCTGGATCGGCTGGGAAAGAAGATTCTGATCTGGGACGGCGCCACGGGGACGTGGCTGCAGAACCACGGGCTGAAACCGGGCGAACTCCCGGAGACCTGGAACGTGCTTCATCCGGATACGATCGTACAGATGCACCGGGAGTATCTGCAGGCAGGCGCGGACATCATCAATACCAATACCTTCGGCGCCAACAGCCTCAAGTATCAGGATGCCGCGGCGGGTCCGGGAAATCTGGTCTCCGTTGTCCGCGCTGCCCTGGACTGCGCAGAGGAAGCGCGCCGGCTGGAAAACCGGCCGGATGCCGCGATCGCGCTGGATCTCGGGCCCACCGGGCACATGCTGGCGCCGCTGGGCGATCTGGCCTTTGAGGATGCCGTCAATGTGTATAAGGAAGTCATCCGGGCCGCAAAGGACCGCGCCGATCTGATCCTGATCGAGACGATGACAGACGCCTATGAGCTCAAGGCGGCTGTCCTGGCGGCGCGGGAAGCCGCAGATCTGCCGGTGGCGGCGACCTGCGCGTACGGGGCTGACGAGAAACTCCTGACCGGGCTTCCGCCGGAAGGGGAGGCTTCCCTGCTGGAGGGCCTCGGCGTCTCCGCATTGGGCGTAAACTGCAGCCTGGGGCCGAAGCAGATGCGCGGCATTGTGCGGCGGCTCCTGGCGGTTTCCTCCACACCGGTCATTGTGGCACCGAACGCGGGGATGCCCCGGGTGGAGAACGGCCGGACCCTGTATGACGTCACGCCGGAGGAATTTGCCGGGGAGGTGCGTCAGATTGCGGAGGACGGCGCCGCCGCGGTCGGCGGCTGCTGCGGGACAACCCCGGCGTATATCCGAAAGCTTCGCGAGGCGGTGGCAGGGATGTCCCCGAAGCCGGTTGCCCCGAAGCACCGGACGGTCATCACCTCCTTCGGGCGGGCACAGACGATCGGCCTGAACCAAGCGCCGGTCCTGATCGGCGAGCGGATCAACCCGACCGGCAAGAAAAAGCTGAAGGAAGCCCTTGCCGCGGAGGACTACGGCTATGTGCTCCGGGAAGGGGCGAAGCAGGAGGAGGCCGGGGCACAGGTTCTGGATGTCAACGTCGGCGTCCCGGGAATTGACGAGAAGAAGGTGCTGGTCGGCGCCGTGGAGAAGCTCCAGAGCGTAAACCCGCTCCCGCTGCAGATTGACACGTCCAACTACGCGGCGATGGAAGCCGCTATGCGGATCTACAACGGCAAGCCGATGATCAATTCGGCGAACGGGCGGGAGGAGATCTGCCGCAAGGTATTCCCCCTGGCGGCGAAGTACGGCGCCGTGATCGTGTGCCTGCTCCTGGATGAGCACGGCATCCCGGAGACGGCGGACGGGAGAATCGCCGTGGCCAGGAAAATCATCGGCATTGCGGCGGAGTACGGCCTCACCGTCGACGATCTGGTCTTTGACGCGCTGGCCCTCACCGTCAGCTCCGATTCCCGGTCCGCGGCGGTCACGCTGGAGACCATCCGCCGGCTGAAGAGCGAGCTGCACGCAAACACCATCCTCGGGGTCTCCAACATTTCCTTCGGCCTTCCCTGCCGGAGCGCGCTGAATGCCACCTTCTTCGCGATGGCGATGGAGGAAGGGCTGAGCACGGCCATCATCAACCCGAATTCCGAACCGATGATGCGCGCGTACGACACATGGTGCGCGCTGGCCGGATATGACAGCCAGTGCCTGGGATATCTTCGGAAGTATTCCGAGGTGGAAAAGAAGGAGAAGGCGGAAGCCGCCGCGGTGAAGAAGGCGCGGGAGGAGGCACAGTCCGGCCGGCGCGCCGTGGAAGCGCTTCAGGCGATCCGGCAGATCGCGGAGGGAACGCCGGTCACGGCTGCGTGGTCCGGGGCGGGATCTGCAGCAGGTGCGGTTTTCCCCGCCGGCGCCTCCGCCTCTGCAGCCCCGGCTTCTGCGTCCGGACAGAACCGGGCGTCCGGTACCGGGGAGAACACCGGCGCCGCAGGCTCCGGACAGAGTGCACTTTCCGGGAACCCTG
>OMZJ01000067.1 GCA_900315495.1 uncultured Lachnospiraceae bacterium | reverse complement strand
GCTCCGCTTTCTGTCCGGAAGCATCCGGCCACTTTGGTTTTGGTCTTGACATTACAGACATCGCGTTCCGCCTGGTTGTTATCAAACGGCACGCGGAAGTCTTTTGTAAAAAGGCAGACTGAGGCCTTGAGTTTTATAAGGGAAAGTCCGATAAATCAGGGGCGGTCCGAAACGGGCCGCCCCGCTATTATTGATCTGCGCAGAACCGGATTATTTCCAGAGCACCGATTCGGCGAAGTGCTCGAACATCTGCGCCCAGCAGAACCAGTCATGCGAACCTGTGACAAAGTAGGGGATATAGGGGATTCCTTTCTCCTTGAGCGCCCTGATTGTCGGCGGAACGCCTATATCACGCTCATTGTAGGCGATATCCTCTTCCGCGCAGCCGATCATAAGCGTCACGTCCATAAGGCGCGGGTCGTCCAAGGTAAACGCGGCGTTTCCGGGTGCGATGCCTCCTGAGAAGGCGCCGAAGTACTGATAGCATTCCGCGCGGTGCATGTACATGTACAGAGTCGTCATGCTTCCCATCGAAAGCCCGCAGAAGGCGCGGTCCTTCACATCGTCCGACACACTGAAGAGCTTCTCTATGAACGGGATGACAGCTTTTTCACAGTTTTCGGCGATCTTCTGAAAATCCCACTGATAGACCGAATTGTTCATGCAGACGAGTATCGCCTTCTTCGTTTTTCCTTCCGCGATAAGATGGTCCATGATGTTTGCTATGCCGCCCTGGGAGGGCCAGTCCGCTTCGTTACCGCCGCCGCCATGCGAGACCAGGATCAGAGGATACTTTTCGGCTGCCGTATAGCCCGCCGGCAGATAAACCGCCATCGACTGCGTTTTCCCGTCTATATCGGGATAGGACATGTAGGTAAGCGTGCCTTTAATCGAGGGGTCGTACGCGGGAAGCCATGAGCACTCTTCTTCCGTCCCGACATACAGCTCGCTGTTGTTCTGTTTTCCGGTAACCGTCGGGGCGTCAGGCTCGTTCTTCGGATCCGGGATCATTATATTCGTATCCGCGACATAGCTCGGATCGAAATGCTTTTCAAAGTCCTTAAGCCAGATCTTTTCGCCCTTCCCGTTAAGAATGTCGAAATTCGCGAGCTGCGGGATCGCCGGCTTCTTGCCGTATTCCGGATTCAGGATGAAGCCGTAGGGATAAACGCCCGCCGGAAGCTTATAGCTGATTTCATAGATTCCATCTTCGTTCTTCGTCATCTCGTCCACATAGAAGCCGCCGATCGAGTCCATCCCGTCTTCATACTGATACGGCGGGTACTTGGGATTGTTCTCTGCCATCCCGGTCTCATCGGTATGGCCCGTCAGGTTGCTTTTATAAAAGAGGAATTCGCCGCGAAGCGCGACGCCGTGCACTTCTTCTTTTACTGAAGAAGGATCGAATGTAATCGTAACATCGTAGAGTTTCTTCATGATGGTCTCCTTCATACTTCTGTTTCAGCTCTTATCAGCTTTTTACTGCTCTCGCCGCCGAAGATTTCATATGTTCCATGATGGATTGTCCATGCGTCGTTTTCATAACGGGCAAGCGACTGAACCGGCAGCTCAAAACAAATCTCTTCGCGCTTTCCCGCTGCGATTTCTACCTGTGAAAAAGCTTTCAGCTCAAGGACAGGACAGGCACGAACGCCCGTCTTATCACGGACATAAAGCTGGGCCGTATAAACGCCGTCTCTCTTCCCTGTATTCACGACAGTCCATCTGACAGAAAGAATGTCATTCTCCGCCTGTACTTCCAGCGCTTCTTCCTCAAATTCCGTGTAGCTGAGTCCGAAGCCGAACGGAAACAGAGGTTCCGTTTCCACATCCAGATACTTGCATGTGAATTTCCCTCTCCCCGCAGGCCGGCCTGTGTTCAGATGATTATAATATACCGGACACTGCCCGGATGCATTTGGGAAGCTTGTTGTAAGATGTCCGCTGAAATTACGGTCGCCATAAAGCAGCTTAACCAGTGCATGGCCGGATTCGCAGCCGCAGTGCCAGGCTTCCACAATCGCGTCCGCATCCGGCGCCGCATCCGATATGGCAAGGGGCCGCCCGTTAAATAAAATCAGGATGATCGGCTTTCCGCTTTCTCTTAGGGCACGAATCAGACCCTTTTCTTCCTGTGACAGCGAAATCACCGCACGGCTCGCTGCCTCTCCGCTCATCTCTTTTGTCTCCCCGGCAGCAAGCAGGATCACATCACAGTCTTCCACTTCTGAAAGATCCGATTCAATCCGGACAAAGGGAAGCCCGGCCTCTTCCAGAGCATCTTTTAGACTGATACAGTCATTCGCTCTGCCGCCGAGCGCCCAGGCACCCAGCATATCCGCCCGGCTTTCGGCAAGACTCCCGATCAGACCGACTTTGACGTTTTTCTGAAGCGGCAATAAGCCATTATTTTTCAGCAATACCATCGATTTGAGGGCTGACTCGAGACAAAGCGCCCTGTTCTCTTTCTCCGGAGACTCTTCCGGACTGCAGAAACGGTACGGCTGTTCAAAAAGTCCAAGTTCATATTTCACACGCAGTACTTCCCGGACCGCCTCATCCAGGACCGCCTTCTCAATCACGCCTTCCTCAACGAGATCTGTCAGCTGTGCGGCATACACGCCTGAAGACATATCGATATCCACACCGGCTTCCAGTGCCTTTTTCGCAGCCTCCGCCATGTCCCGTGCAGCCCCATGATCGACGCATTCCGCGATTGCGTTGGAATCGCTGACTGTCACCCCTGTAAAGCCTAACTCCTTACGGAGAATATCCCGCAGAAGCTTCCGGCTTACCGTACACGGAATCCCGTTAATATCGTTAAAGGCCGGCATGACAGCGCGTGCGCCGGCCTTGATGCAGGCGGCAAAGGGCGGCAGGTACTCTTCATAAAGACGTTCCCCGGAAAGTTCAACATGATTATAGTCCCGTCCGCCTTCACATGCGCCATAGGCCGCGAAATGCTTCACACAGGATACAATCGTTCCCGGTTTTCTCAGATCATCTTGCTGGAATCCCCGCACTTTTGCCGCGCCGAATACAGACTGAAGGAAACTGTCCTCTCCGGCGCCTTCACTGATCCTGCCCCAGCGTGCATCTTTTGCCACATCCACCATCGGGGCAAAAGTCATCGTAATCCCGTCGCGCGAAGCTTCTTTTGCTGCCATACGGGCGGTTTTCTCCCATAGCTGCGGATCCCAGGCACAGGATTCGGCGAGCGGTATCGGATAAACTGTCCTGTGGCCATGAATTACGTCACTTCCGAAGAGAAGCGGAATCCCCATCCGTGTTTCTTCTGTCGCAATTCTCTGCAGTTTCCGGATCACTTCAGGATCGGTAACCCCGTTATAGGATCCGATTCCGCCCTGTCTTAATATTTCTTCATGATAATCCTGTCCGGACTCGCTCATCATCCGCTGAAATTCTTCGTCACTGATTCTGCCGTCAAAGACCATATTCAGCAGTTCTTCAAAACTCACTCCGAAGGCGCCGACAATCGAAGGGCCCGTCTGGACCAATTGCCCGACTTTCTCCGCTGTTGTCATTCTGAGGAGCAGCTCATCTATTTTTTTCTCTGTTTCTTTATTCATGGGAATCTTCAAAATTCCGGCAGACCGGATTTACACCCGTCCGCCGGAATCGCCTGAATATTGATTACGCGCCAAAGTGCAGCTTATGAATCTTCACGGTTCCATGCTTAACTGCGAGACGCACCCTGAATTCATTCCCTGCGGGAATCCGCTCCTGAAGCATACAGGAGACCGGATCATAGCCTTCCGTCTTCGGAACATTAATCATTCCGATCTCACAATCATCTGCGTACACAGCTATTTCCGCGCCTTCATCTGAAAGTGCATCTATGCAAAGTGTACAGCCTTCCGGTGCCTTTCTCACAAAGTAAACCGCAAACTCCTCTTCCGAAAGCTCCAGCAACAGCCGTTCCATCGGATTACGGTTTCCCTTCACCGGATCAATTTTCTCATTGATACCATCCAGCCACAGTAACGGCTCCGGATAACGCCTGTCCCAGACCATCTTGGTATGGTCTTCATTCCGGTAGTTCAGAAGGTTCCCTATGCCCCAGTTGCCGGAGAACGTCACATTGTTCTTTTCACTGTGATCATAGCCGACCGCCGGTAAATCAAAAGGCACAAAACGCCTTGTTTTATTGATGGCGGAGAAGTCTTTCAGGCACTTCTCATACTTCATGTTTTCGAGATATTCATCAAAAATCTCGATTGCCTTCTGATACGATGGTTTGGAAAGTCCGCGGAAATAGTCCTGCACGAGATTCCAGTCCTTCGGAAGCACATGGCCGACCGAGCGGACGCCCATCGGGCCCACGGCCGTCTTCCAGCACCAGAGCGCATAACCGACACCGTATTCCTGGACGATATTGAAAAAGACCGCATTCGCTTCCGGAGAAGAGCCGCCCTCCCCGATCCAGACCGGTACATTATACTCCCGACCCTTTAAAAGATATGGGGTGATCTCGTTGATTTCCGGGAAGAAGCCATAGCGGTGCCAGTGAATCGCCCAGTTATGGTATCCGGGATCATAATCGTGATCGAAGGTGATATTATAACGGGCAAATCCAGCGGGCTCCAGGAAGAACATATGCTGTTTATCATGCCGGCGGATTGCGGCGATACACTCATCATAGAACTGTCCGAGTTTCGGAATCTTATCCGAGTCCACCGGAAGCGACAGCGGCTCATTCAGAAGATCATAACCGCCGACGATCTCACGGTTCCCGAAACGCCTCGCGATTTCCTCCCACAGCGCGACGCCGCGGTCCCAGCATTCCTCGTTATAGAAAAGCTTCGGACAGTTATCATAACCGTCATCAAATTCACAGCCTGCCTGTCCGCCGGGTGCCGCATGCATGTCAAGGATCGCATAGATCCCATATTTTTCACACCAGTCAATCGCTTCAGAAAGAACCGCGAATCCTTCTTCATCGAATTCGAATTCGGGCTGTTCCTTTAAAAGAACCGATGAGTTCAGCACCAGGCGCACGCTGTTCAGATCAAGTTCCGCCATCATCCGTATATCATCTTCCGAGAGATGGTTTGCATACCATCTTTTCCAGAATGTCTTCAGATATTCTTCACCGCACAGATCCCGGACGGAAGAAGTCACGGTTCTATGACGGTCATAACGCAGCGGAAGCATGGATTTTTTGCGGACCTTGTTGCCGTTGAATCCCATCATCGCATCAAATTCAGGGGTAAAGGATTCATGTCCGAGCGGAACACCGCCGATCATAAAACCTTCCGGATTCATCCAGTTGCCGACACCGTATCCCTCCAGGATAATTTCCTCATTGTCCCCATTCACGATTTTCGTTCCGTTCGTATGCAGGATGCCTTTCACTGCCGCTCTTCCGTATTTGCTCATAGTCTGTTTTTCCCTTCTCTGTCGATGATCGCTCACGTAAATTTCTCTTCTTCCCGGGCAGCCATTTGTTTCATGGCCGCCCGGACTGCTCAACAGTCTTTATCTTGTTAGATATCTGTCATAAGCATCCTGGTAGATCTGCGTAAGTTCCGCCGTTCCATAACCTTCGAGCTCCGAACGGAAGTCGGTATAACTCTGATTTGTATTGCCAAGAATGTAGTTGACCATATACTCCTCTACCATTGTCGTCAGTGCGGTCTGAAGCTGCGTCACCTTTACAGCTTCCTCATCGGTCAGTTCCAGACTCTCTGTGAGATAGATGTTGGTTTCTGGCTCTGACCAGATATCCACAGCCTCAAGCTGGAGATTGTTGCCGCCGCCCTGGATGGTGGAAATCTTCCATCCTGCTTCTACATCATGCTTGCCGAGCCAGCACTGACCCTGATTAAGCGCGTAATACTGCAGTACTTCCGTCATCGGCAGACCGTCCGGATTGTTCGTTATAAGCTCGGTAAACTGCGGAGTCCCGTCTGCCCCGTAGG
This sequence comes from uncultured Lachnospiraceae bacterium, assembly GCA_900315495.1. Taxonomy (GTDB): domain Bacteria; phylum Bacillota; class Clostridia; order Lachnospirales; family Lachnospiraceae; genus Anthropogastromicrobium. The sequence goes on along the minus strand of OMZJ01000067.1, from coordinate 6,478 downwards.
TCCAGCTCTCTCCTTCGGTACCATACCAGTTCAGGAAACAGCCCTCATCCGAATACTGATAATCCAGCCACTTAGCGGCAAGTTCCGGGTTCTTACAGGAAGTTGTGATATAGATCGGATCCTTTGCAATAACCCGGCGGAAGCACTGGATCGGCTTATCACCTTCATTTAATACCGGCTGACCAAGAGCCTGCAGATATGCTTCTTCGTTAGTAATCTGACCAAAGTTCAGAAGACCATGTGCGCAGACAGCAGAAACCCAGGTGGAATACAACAGCACTTTATTGTCCTGAACATAATTTGCATTAGCCATAATATCCCAGGAAGTAAAATTCGGATCAATCAGGCCTTCGGAATACCACTGCCTCATTGTTTCAAGATAATCACCGAATCCCTGCAGCATCGGCGCATACACCACCGTATCGCCATCCACCTGGAAATAATTGCGGGAATTCGTATTCACGCCCCAGGCAAGAGAAAGATAACTGCCGCCGTTTTTCTGCAGTTCAAAAGGAATTTCGATCCCGGCATCTTTTGCCTTGACAAGTACATCATGCCAACCGTCAACTGTTAATGGAACTTCCAGATTGTATTTCTCCATCAGATCCTGGCGATAAGCCATTCCATAATAACTGCCTTCAGACTGAATCGTCGTGTCTGTTCCGACCATGACTTTCAGAGACGTCATCTTTCCGCTGTCATCAGTAGCTTCTTTCTTTGCTTCCTCACTTGTATTGATGATATTCATATAGTTCGGCATATATGCGCGTATCAGCTCATCCATGTTGTCAACAATAACGCCGTCTTCAATCCCTTTGGAAATACCGCCCGGATAACCGCTGGAAGCGGCATAGATAATGTCCGGATAATCACCGGAAGTCAGCATGATACCGAGCTTCTCGTTGATTTCATTGAGCGCCACCGGCGTCCAATTGATGTGTACGTTGGTATTTTCTTCCATCTTCTGAATACCCTTGATATCATTCAGATCCTTGACCGCTGTCCCACCATAGACAAGCCAGACGGACAGTTCTTCTTTTTCTTCGCAGAGCGGAAGCTGTAATCCGCCGACATTGCGGGTTTCCATGCTGCTTTCGCTACTCTTGCTGTCCTCTGACGCGCTGGTGTCCGCCGCATCATTCTTTTCGGTTGTTTCCGCTTTCTTGCTGTCATCTGTGCTGTTCTCTGAAGTACAACCGGTAAGTGCCGCCATCACCATGGCCAACGCCAGCATCGGTGCCAATACTTTCTTTCTCATGCTTCACTCCTTTTTCTTTGTTTTTACTTTAACTCTTTACTGCCCCGATTGTCACACCTGTTACAAAATATTTTTGTACGAAGGGATACACCATCAGGATTGGAAGAGTCGAAACCACGATAACCGCATACTCAATACATTTTTTATATAACTGTGCATTATTTGTAAAATCCGATGACGACTGTGTGATATCCTGTGAGGATTCCACGAGAATCGCCCTGAGCACCATCTGGAGCGGATACAGATCCGTACGATTCGGCAAATACAAAAGTCCGGACATATAGTCATTCCATTTGGCAACAGCCGTAAACAGCATGATAACCGCAAAAGTCGCCTTACACAAAGGAAGGATCACACGGAACATGATCGTGAAGTCATTCGCTCCGTCGATTCTGGCCGCTTCCTCCAGAGAATCCGGGATGCCTTCCATGGATGTTCTCATAATAATGATGTTAAAAACGCTTAAGGCGCCCGGAACAATCAGCGCAAAGGGGGTATCGACCATGCCAAGACTCTTAATGACCAGATAGGTCGGGATCATGCCGCCGTTAAACAGCATGGTAAATGCGATGACCATCATGAATCCGTTGCGGTAAAAGAAACGCTTTCTCGAAAACACAAAACCCGCAATGACCGTACAGACCCCTGTGACAAGGCACTGGGCGAGGATATAGAAAATCGTATTCCGATAACCCTGCCAGAGTTTCTCATACTTCAGAATAATCTTATAGGCTGTCGTATCCACGTTGTGAAGCGGATAAAAGACCAGTCCCTTATGCAGTCCCAGATAAGTCGGATTGCTGATCGACCCCATAATGACATGAATAATAGGTGCGATACAGACAAAAGCCAGAAAAATCAGGAAAATATAGGCAAAGATCAAAAAGATAATCCGCGACGGGGATTTTTTGTAATGTACCATGACCTTTTTCTCCTGTTTTAGAACATTCCGGTACCGGACAGTTTCTTACTGATTTTATTGGTTCCGATCAGCATCAACGTACCGATCGCCGAATTAAACAGACCGACCGCCGTTGAAAGACCGTAATCCTGATTCAGCATACCCATTCGATAAACATAGGTATTGATCACATCCGAGAACTTATAATTGGCGGGGCCGTACAGGAGGAGGATTTTGTCCGCACCGACCGAAAAAACTCCACCCATCCGCATGATCAGCATCATGGAAACCATTGGAAGGATACTGGGAATCGTAATATGCAGTGTCTGTTTCCATCTTCCGGCACCGTCACAGTAAGCAGCTTCATACAGTTCCTGATCAATTGAACTTAATGACGAAAGATAAATGATCGACCCGTATCCGATTCCTTGCCACATATTCTGAAGAACGTAAATCAGCCAGAATAATGTTCCTTTATTCAACAGATTTTCAGAAGTTCCGCCTGTGAGATTACCGACAAGCACTGAAATCGCACCACCCGCCTGTGTGAAATTGATTACGATGCCGCAGGCAACAACCGACGAGATGAAGTACGGCATATAGCTGATTGTCTGTACGGTTATCTTGAACGCTTTCTGACGAATCTCATTGAGGATCAGGGCAAAAATGATCGGCGCCGGAAAGTTAATCACCAGATCAAGTACACCGATGGCAACCGTATTACGGATCAGCCGTCCGACGTAGGGGCCGGTGAAAAACACCTTAAAGTTCTCCATGCCGATCCATTTGCTCTTGAAAAATCCTTTGGCCGGCGAAAAACGCTGGAAAGCCATCAGGATCCCGATCATCGGCGCGTAACTGAAGATCGCAAAGAAAGCAAGAATAAATACAAGACATACATAGATCAGTTTGTTCCTGCGAATATCCACCAGCAGGTTATGCGGAAAGGCCCTGATCCCGCCATTGTAGATATAGCCCTGAGCTCTCTTTCCGGTCTTTTTTTTCCTTTCTCCTGTTTTCATAATGCTGTGTACTCCCTCCTCCAGTACATCTGTCGTCTGTCTTTTGTTGGCATTGTTATAGCCGTTTCTGCCTTCTGCCCTCCATAAATTACAGCATCATAATTATAAAGTTCGGAAATCCGATGTCCGAAAAATTATAAATTCCGGAAGCCATTTTATAAATTTAAGCAGAATACTTGTCAAAAATCCGTCCATCCTCTATAATACAATTGGGCTTTATAGGGAGGATTTTCCATGAAAATACAGCGAAAACGGCCAATCAATACCATTTTCTTTTCGACCATTGTATTTGCAGTTATTCCGCTGATTTTTCTGGTTTCCTTTCTGTTTGCCTACACCCTTCGTCAGAATCTAAAACATCAGGAACAGATCCTCGAAAATAATGCCGAATCAGTCGGAGACTCGATTGCCATCGGATACAACGATCTTAAAAGTAAAATCAACACCGTCATGCACAGCATGGATTTTGTCCTGATATCAAACAACAGCAACCGTCAGCTGCTGTATCGCAAAATGCGGGACCTGTCTTCCAGACTGGCCGATACCGCCTTTGTTTATGATGAAGTACTCGCTATAGTTTTGTACAATTCCAGCTGCGGATACTACTATCCTGTTTATCAGTACAACAGCGCAGAAAGGCTGTCTGACGAACTGAAATCCTTCCTTAACAGGCTGTCCTATGAACACGTTACTGAGGATCTTGTCCTGTTTCCGGAGGATCACCCGCTCCTCGCCTACCGGATCACTTCCCGATACGGAACGATGATGCTGATCCTCGATCCGGAGAAAAACCGGCTGTTCCAGGCTTATAATCAGAATGCGGTAAATGAACAGCGTCTGTACCTTACAGGCAGTCCGGACAGCAGCGATCGTCAGTCCGTTGAGATTGTTACGCCCTTAAAATCCTATGGCATCAGCATCGTAAGCCGTAATAATCCCGGTGCGATCTTCAGGATCACCCAGCCGCTGCAATGGATTCTTCTGATCGCAATCATACTGGTAGTTCTCGGTTTCCTTGGAGAACTACGCTATCTCAAAAACATCCTGCTGAGCCCTCTCACTTATCTGTCAGATGCTTTTAGAATTATATCTTCGGAAAATCCTGACTATCGGATTGAAAGAAACAGCAGCGTCATCGAAATCGACACTTTTTATCAAGGCTTCAATCGAATGATGGACGATACGCAGGCAGCGGAGAGAAAGAGCCATGAACACCAGCTGGACGCGGTCCGTGCGAAGCTCCAGTATCTACAGCTGCAGATACGGCCTCATTTCTATCTGAACTGTCTGAAAAGCATTTATTCTCTGTCCGAAATGGGAGATCAGGAACGCGTCGGGAAACTGGTTCTGGACCTTTCGGAATATCTGCGCTACACTTTTCAGGATGTCAAAAGTTTTATACCCCTTGTCAAAGAGCTTGAAACGATCCAGAGTTATGTGGATCTTTGCAGCAATATCTATTCGGAAATCAGCCTTGAGTACGATCTTGCAACGGAAGTAACGAAAATGCAGTGTCTCCCGCTTTCGCTTCTGACCTTCGTAGAGAACGCGATCAAGCACAATCAGTCAGACAAGAAACTCCTGATCAGCATTATGGTGAGCACATTAGAAGAAGACGGACAGCGATATGTAGATGCAGAGATCAGAAACAGCGGCGGCGGTTTCACGGATGAAGCGCTTGATACCCTGAATCATGCCGACCCCTCCGTAATCGTTTATCAGCGGAACCAGGTGGGCATCAGCAATGTCCGGTACCGCCTGTGGCTTCTCTATGGCGACAGCGCGAAGCTCTCCTTTGCCAATAAAGAGGGCTGGGCCTCTGTCAGGATCCGCTATCCATTTGAATCCATATCGAAGGAGGAAAACCCGGGATGAATATACTGATTGTTGATGATCAGCCGAGTGTCCTTGCATCAATTCTTTCAGGTACGAACTGGCGAAGTCATGGGTTTTCCAATGTTTATACAGCGGGAAACGCAAGAAAAGCGAGACGAATTTTTGAAGAGAACCCGGTGGACATACTGGTTACAGATATCGAAATGCCAGGCGAAGACGGGCTGTCGCTGATTTCATGGGTACGGGAACAGGGTTATCCGACGGAATGTGTCGTTCTGACTTCTCATGCGGATTTTTTCTACGCCAAGACCGCCATCGGCCTCAGAATTATTGATTATGTGGTTCAGCCCGCTCGTCACGAGGATATTTTAAATGCGGTCCTGAACGCCAGGGAGAAAATTGAAAAGGATAAGCTGCGGAATATCCGCCTGGGAGTAAGTAAAATGACACTCCGCGCACAAAATGAATTTCTGTGCGGCTTTTTCGACAGCTGGCCCGACTCCAAATCAATCGAAGAAAACCCGGGGATGTTCCATGAAAAGATTGCCTGGCTTGGTGATTACATGAACGGGAATCCCAGCGATATGGAAGTACTGGTTTACCGTTTCAAAATTCTGAAATGGAATACCATCCCACTCTCTCCGGAAAAGATTCTCGAAACATATCTGTCCGTACAGGATCAGACATTTCCCGGAGCTGCGCAAAAAATTATCTCCTGGAAACCCGATGACATCTTCGTACTGAGTATACAGTTTCTGTCTTACCATGAGGAAACCGGGGCGCGTCTCACGGAATTTCAGGAGGAATGCTGCAGAGGCCTGAAATGCCGCGCCGGGATCGTATGGCTTTGCACGAAACTCAGCAGTCTGCATGCGGCCCTTGTGACACTGCAAAACCTTAGCGGCCCCGAAAAAGAAGAAGCCGGTGTCCTGGAAGCAGAGCGTCCAGAATACACCGGCTATGAGTCACGTAATTCCAGAATGTATTTTCTTGAGATCCGGAACTATATCCGTTCTCATATCAGTGAGCCCCTGACACGCGCACAGATCGCAGATGATCTGCATCTGACGCAGAGTTATGTGGGATCCGTGATACGAAGCTGCACAGGAAAATCCAGCAAGGAATTCATCACGGAAATAAAAATGACCTATGCAAGAAAACTCGTCCTGAATACTTCTGATTTCATCGGGGAGATCGCGGCCAAATGCGGCTATGACAGCTTCGCGTATTTTAGCAAAGTTTATAAGGACTGCTACTCCCTGACCCCCTCCGAGGACCGCAGGAGGCTCGGGAATTAGCCGCGCTCCCTGTTCAGCTTCCTGATCATGCGGTAAACGTTCGAGGCATTCCTCTCGTAACTGTTCAGAACCCCCTGCTTACTGCAGGACGATCTCAGCGTTCCCAGCAAAAGCAGCTGTCAAAGCTTCATAAGCGCTGATACCGTGCTTCCTGCCTGTGCTA
>OMZJ01000046.1 GCA_900315495.1 uncultured Lachnospiraceae bacterium | reverse complement strand
TCTCCGGAGGATGTCTCCTCCGCGGGGGATTCCGTCCCGGCAGTCAATTCAGCGGAGGATTCCGTCCCGGCAGTTTCCGCTGGCGACGTACCTGCGTCCTCTTCCTCGGAAACCGTTCCGGCGGTGTCCCGCACCGCGGTTTCTTCGATCACTTCCCCGGACGCTTCCACATCGGCACTCTGCTGCGCCGCAGCTGCCTCCCCGGTGTTTTCCGCAGCGGCCTCTGTGGAAGTTTCTTCTTCCGTGACGGTCTCCTCCGCCGTCTCTTCTTCCGCGGCGGCTTCTTTCGCTGTCCCTGCTTCTGCTGCAGCCTCTTCCGCAGCAGTGCCCTCCAAAGAGATCTCCGACGCGGAGATTTCCTCTCCCAGGATCGGAATGGGTACAAGCAAAGAAGCGGTCAGAACTGCCGGCAGAATTTTCCTGATGATTTTGTGCATGTCTCTGCTTCCTCCTGTCAGTGCACGCATGGCTGTGCCTGTGTCTTGCTGTCTGCAAGCCTTGTCACGGTGCATATAACATTATTATCTGATGCGGATCTGTCGTTTTTCCTGCTTTCTGCGGATGCCCACTGGTCCGTGCCGGCGTCCGCCATACTGTTCTCCCGACCAGGACCGGCCGGATTCCCTTCCGCGCCGGCGGCGGTCACGCCGCTTCCGGTTTTGGCGGAATGCATGCTGTTTTCTGTACCGGCGGTATCCGCACTGCCATCCCGCCTGGAATAGACGCATCCGCAGTAATTCTGCCGGTACAGGCCGTACTGAGCGGAAAGCTCGATCGAGCGCTGATACCCGCCTCTCTTCTTGAAATCGGACGTCAGGTACGGGACACCGTACTCCGCAGAGAGCGCCGCTCCGATTTCATTCAGCCAGTCTGCGTTCTTCATCGGGCTGATGGAGAGCGTTGTGGTAAAGAAATCGGCCTTCTGCCGTACCGCTTCCTCCGCCGTCCGTTTCAGGCGCATCTGGTAGCAGACGCGGCAGCGGCTTCCGCGCTCCGGCTCCTTCTCCAGGCTGCGGGTCTGATCGAAGAACGCATCCGGATCGTACTCTCCCTCCACCAGATGAACCGGCCTCTCTGCCGGAAATTCCGCGAGAAAGCGCCGCATCTCATTCACCCGGTGCCGGTACTCCGGTTCCGATGTGATATTGGGATTATAATAGAATACCGTGATGTTGAAAATCCCGGAAAGGTACTCCAGGCAGTAGCTGCTGCAGGGCGCACAGCAGGCGTGCAGCAGGAGGGACGGATGCCGGTTCGCTGCCCGGATTTCTTCCAGTGTCTTGTCCAGAATTTTCTGATAATTCTGTTTCTGCATCAATTCAGCCTTTCTGCAAGGTACAGGGCCGGAGCAATCCGGCAGGAAAATCGAGTCAGGGTGGAACCGAAAACGCCCGAAACGAAATCGCCGAATCACCGCAGCCGGACTTCCCGGTATCAAGTGAGCGTCACAGAAACGGGATTGGCCGGAACCGCACCCGCAGCAGAGCTGCGGATTGAAAAAGTCCCCGAAACACCGACGATTCGGCGTTTCAGGGACTGCATTGTCGGCTCCCCGGGTTCCCGCAGTACCCGTTTTGCTCCGCCGGTTCTCTCCGGCGGAAAGCACCGTTTTCCCGGTGACCGGAAAATTACAGGAAATCCTTGATTTTCTTGCTGCGGACCGGATTCTTCAGCTTGCGCAGTGCCTTTGCCTCGATCTGGCGGATCCGCTCCCTCGTGACACCGAAGGTGCTGCCGACATCCTCCAGCGTGCGCGCTCTGCCGTCCTTCAGGCCGAAACGAAGCTCGATGACTTCGCGTTCCCGTTCCTTCAGATCGCCCAGCATCTCATCGATGTGCTCGCGCAGCATCGTGCTCTCGACATTTCCTTCCGGCGTGACGGCGTTGTTATCGGCTACAAAATCGCCGAGGTTGCTGTCGTCCTCCTCGCCGATCGGGGTTTCCAGAGAAGCAGGCTCCCGGGAGATCTGCATGATCTCCATGACCTTGTCCTCCGTCATGTCCAGAGCCTTGGCCAGCTCCGCCGTGCTCGGCTCATACCCCAGCTCCAGCGTGAGTTTTCTCTGCATCTTGGACATCTTGTTGATCGTCTCGACCATGTGCACCGGCACACGGATGGTTCTGGCCTGATCGGCGAGTGCTCTGGTCACCGACTGGCGGATCCACCAGGTCGCATAGGTGCTCAGCTTGTACCCCTTGCTGTAGTCAAATTTCTCAACGCCCTTGATCAGGCCCAGGTTTCCCTCCTGGACAAGATCGAGGAAGCTCATGCCGCGGCCAGTATAGCGCTTGGCAATGCTGACCACCAGGCGCAGATTTGCCTCAATCAGGCGTTGCTTGGCATCCTCGTCGCCCTCGGACTTTCTCTTTGCCAGGTTTAGCTCTTCCTCCGACGTCAGAAGCGGGATCGTTCCGATTTCCTTCAGGTACATCCGGACCGGATCCTCGGTCCCGACGCCCTCGAGCAGGTCCGCCGTGCTGACATCGACGTCGTCCTCGTCATCCTCCTCGTCGTCCGCTTCCGTAAAGTCTTCCTCTTTGTCATCAAAGGACGTGTCGTCCTTCTCCGCGGAGCCGTCCCCGCGCAGCACATCAATCTTCTTTTCCTCCAGATAGGCGTAGATCGCCTCCATCTGTTCAGGGCTCAGCTGCATCCCTGCAAAGAAATCATTGATATCATTAAAATCGAGGCTGTGATTCTTTTTGTATCCCAGCTCAACCAGTTTCGGCAGGCGTTCCCGTAGTTCGTCACTGTTCATGCTATCGCCTCCACTTTCTCTGACCTTTTCGCGCCGCAGCCCTTCGTCCAACTGGCTGCCGCACCGCAGTATGTCCGCCGGATGGCAGGCCAGACGGTCATCGGAATCCGATTCCGCCTCGGCATCGTTCCGCTCCATCATCCGGTCAACTAATATATTTTATTACATTATCGTCACTTTGTAAAGGTTTCGCCGCGTGAGGACAGGAAAATATGCGAGATATGTACTGCCAAACGTTCAGCCAAAGGATCCTGCCGGCTGTCCGTGCAGTCCCATGAGAGGGGAATGCTGCGTTATCATGATCAAAAGAACCGTTCCGATCGCTCCGTCCGGAAGCCCGCGCGTCAAACGCTCTGTATATCCGCGGAACCGTCGGATTTCTTTTCCTCTTCCGTTTTCTCCGAGGATTCCTCCGCCGGCACGGCAATGGACATCGCCTGTCTGCACGTGTCAATCTGTACGTCCTGATGCGTGCCGCCGAACTCTCCGTCCAGCGTCCAGCTCACTGCCTCGTCCGCCTCAAAGTGGTAGCTCTTTGCCCGGTAGGTCAGGATATATTTGGACTGCTGGTTCTTCGTCACAAGATCCGCCAGCAGTGCCGGCCATTCGATCCCACTGGCCGGAGAAACCACGAACATGGAATCCAGCTCTCCGTCATCGAGTTCCACCGGTTTGCCGCTCAGGTTCTTGAATCCACCGACACTGTTTGCATTGTAGACCATGCCGTAGATAAACTGGTCGTCCAGAACCACCAGACCGTCGTCCGTGTCGATGGTGACTTTCATGTGGTAATTCTTGAGATTGGCTGCCTGCTGGATGCCGCGGATGATATAGGCCTGGTGTCCCCACAGATTTTTCTCCGACTGGGGCGTGTTGTAAGAAACCTCCGTGAACGCGCCGAATGCCGCCACGTAGATGAAATAATCGGTATCCGAGAATTTTCCGACATCTACCTTCCGGAAATGCTCCTGTGTGATCATCTTCACCCCGTCCTCCGGATCCACCGGAAGATTCAGGGAGCTGGCATAGTCATTGGTGGATCCGGCCGGCAGGTAACCGATCTTCGGCCGCTTCTCCTCGGGCAGGGTCATCAGGCCGTCTGCAATCTCATTCAGGGTGCCGTCCCCGCCGGAGCAGATGACCAGGGGGTATTCCGCCCCATGCTCCCGGATCAGGTTGGTGGCATGCCCGCGGTACAGCGTGGAATAGACGGTCACCTCGTAGCCTGCCCGGTTCATGGTGTCCACAATCGTACCGAGATTTGCGCCGACACTCTCCTGGCCGGCATGGATGTTCACAATCAGCAGTACCTTTTTCATTGATTTTCTCCCTGTCCCGCATCAAACGGACGCCGGCTCCGGCTCCGGTGCGTCTGCGCTTCCGGGATAGATCATGCGGATATTCTGCGCCTGGAAAAACTGCTTCCACCGCTCATCCGGCTCCCGGTCGGTCACAATGATGTCCACATCCTCCATGCTGCCGATCTCGGCAAAGGAGATGACGTCAAACTTGGAACAGTCCGCGGCCAGGATCCGCAGGCCGGAGCAGTGCATCATCGTGCGCTTAAGCTCCGCAAAGCTGTCGCTGGCATCGGTCATGCCCCGGTCAATATCCAGGCCCTTGCAGGAAAAGACGGATTTGTCCACATGATACCCCGACAGCATCTTTTCGGACTGGTGGCCGGTAAAGGCCAGCGAGCCCTCTTTCATCGTCCCGCCGGTGGAAAGCACCTTCCATCCCCGGGTCTCCGCCAGCTCGATCAGTACCTCCAGCGAGTTGGTGATCACCGTGATGTTTCTTTTGCGGCGGATTTCCCGCGCGACAAAAACCGCCGTGGAGCTGGCATCGAGCATCAGGGAATCCCCGTCCTCGATCAGGCCGGCGATTAGCATCGCGATCTGCTGCTTGCCCTCCACGTTCGTATTCTTCCGGACCGTATAAGGCAGATCCAGCGTGCTGTTCTCGCGGATCACCGCACCGCCGTAGGTCTTTGTCGCATACCCGTCCTTTTCCAGCTTTTCCAGGTCTCTGCGGATGGTTTCCTCCGAAACCCGGAATTCTTCGCTGAGGGAAGCCACCACAACCCGCTTCTCTCTCTGCAGCCGTTCCAGAATCTGATTTCTTCTCTCAATTGCAAGCAAGATAATTCTCCTCTGAAGGGGGGACAGCCCTTCGCGGTCCCGGACCGAGACCGCCGATGACAGAGAATGCCGCTCTTCCCATGCGTCACATTGTTTCATGCTGATATGCCCGGTTCAGAATGCGGCAGAACCGGCGCTCACGATGCTCTTTTACTTTTCATTGCACAAATGATGGATAGAAATCATTATACGGGAAGTGACCGTTTTCGTCAACTTTCTTTTTGATGTTGATCATTTTCTGACAAATAGGTGTTGGATTCCGGCGGGAACCTGTCCTCCTGCAGCCGGCGCACCAGGGCTTCATAGCTTCGCGGCACAAATCCCCGGACCGTGGTTCCGTTCTCGCTGTAGGTCTCCTCCAGAATCTGTCCGGCAGCCCGGAGCTTCTCCAGGTCTCCCGTCCGCTCCCAGGGGATCGTGACTGCAAAGGGGATCCGGCTGCGGCTGCGCACCGACGCGATTTCCTCGATGAGGCGGTCCAGCCCTTCCCCGGTCGCCGCGCTGATTTCCAGGACGGATTCTGCACGGCCGTCATGAATGCGCGGCTGGTCGGGTGCCTTCTTGTCGCACTTGTTCAGGACTGTGATGACGGGGCAGGATCCGGCGCCGAGTTCATCCAGCGCGGCATAGACGACCTGCATGTGCTCCGCCGCCTGCGGGTCCGATTCATCCGTCACATGGAGAATCAGGTCGCTGTAGCGGATTTCTTCCAGCGTGCCGCGGAAGGCCTCGATCAATTGATGCGGGAGCTTGCTGATGAATCCGACCGTGTCCGTGACCAGAACCGGTTCGCCGTCCGGCAGAATCAGCCGCCGGCTTGTCGGGTCCAGCGTGGCAAACAGCTTGTCCTCCGCAAAGACGTCCGAACCGGTCAGGCGGTTTAAGAGTGTCGATTTTCCCGCGTTGGTGTATCCGGCCAGGGAGACGGTGAACAGCCCGTTCTTCTTTCGCTGCTGGCGGGTGAGCTCCCGATGCACGCGGACATCCTCCAGCTCGGCCTTGAGCTGTCCGATCCGGCTGTGGATCCGTCTGCGGTCGATCTCCAGCTTGGCTTCACCCGGCCCTCTGGTGCCGATGCCGCCGCCAAGCCGGGACAGGGATTTCCGCATACCGGTCAGACGCGACGACCGGTAGCGCAGCTGAGCCAGCTCCACCTGGATTTTGCCCTCGCTGGTCCGCGCCCGGGCCGCAAAGATATCCAGGATGACGACCGTCCGGTCCAGCACGGCGGCATCCAGAAGGTCAGAGAGATTTCCGGTCTGCGCCGGCGTGAGTTCATCGTCACACACGATCCCGTCCGCAGACAGGGCGGAGACCATCGCGCGCAGTTCCTCCGCCTTCCCGCTCCCCACATAGGTGCCGGGATTCGGGTGGTCGAGAACCTGCACCATGCGGCCGGCTTCCTCCCCGCCCGCAGTCTCCACAAGAAGCGACAGTTCGTCCAGAGAACGCTCCGCCTGTTCCCCGTCCGTGCTGACAGCGACCAGAATAAAACGCTGTTTTTTCTGCTGTGTTTCGATCATTCGTTCTGTTTCCCTCTTCCGTCACATCCGACTTTCCAGGTAGCTCAGCTCTTCCGCCGCCTCACTGTCCTCCGGCGATTTTTCAAGAATCTGCCGCAGAAGGTCTGCCGCCTCCTCGTAGTCTCTCTGCCTCTCCGCACAAACCGCCTCATTCCAGAGCAGCGTGCACAGTTCGTCCGTATCCGCGGTTTCCTTCCCCTGGGTGATCAGAATCTGCGCGCCGGTGTAGTCCTCCTGCTCGATCTTTGCCGCAGCGTATTCCGCGTAGATCTGCGCATTGCCCGGATCATTCAGAAGCAGTGTCTGGTAGATGCGGCACGCTTCCTCGTAGTCCGCCTGCGTTCCGCGCTTTCGGTAGCAGGCGGCAAGGTAGGTGCCTGCGTCGGCATTGCCGTCATTGTAGGACTGCTCGAAGCATGCAAACGCCCCGTCTGTGTCCCCCGCCTGCAGAAGAATCTTCCCCTTTCCGCAGAGCCCCTCCGCTGTCTGGGGACTGCTGTCCTGCGCCTCCTGCAGAATCTGCGCGGCAGCGTCCGACGCTCCGTCCGCGCCGGAATCCGAAAGCTCCTGCAGCATGTGCAGCCAGACCCGGGCTCTCTCTGCCTCCACGCTCGCGGCGTTCTTCGTCTTCGATTTGCCGGAATCCTCCGGAAGCGCCTTCTGCCAGGTTTCCAGCGCCGAGGACAGATCCCCGTCCGCCAGTGCCAGATCACCGCGCAGAAGCGTCATATCGGTGACATGGTATCCCACCGCGATCAGCGTCTCGCAGTCTGCTTCCGCGGAGGACAGTTCCCCTGCTTCCCGGGACGCCTCCGCCCGCCAGGCGAGAAGATCCTGTGCCGTCCCGGACTTCTGATTCCGAAGCCCCGCAAGTGCCTCCGAGAAGGAGGAAACCGCACCGGCCGCATCCCCCTGCCGCAGTTTACAGATGCCCTGTCCCCGAAGCGCCGCGGTGCATCCGCCGTCCATCTGCAGCGCGGTGTCAAAGCAGGACTGTGCCTCTTCGTATTCCCCCTGCATCACGCAGACCATGCCAAGCTGCGCGTAGTACAGCGGCTGGTCATCCTCCTGCGCGATTGCCTGGTTGAACAGCACTTCGGCCCGGTCCAGATCGCCGGCTGCTGCCGCTTTCTCGGCGGCAGCGGCACTGTCCTTTGCGGCGGAGCAGCCGGATAAAAGAAGCGCCGCCTGCAGCAGGGCAGCGCTGATGACAAGTTTCATGCGGTTTTTCAATCAGGCTGCCTCCTTTCTGCCACCGGCATCGATCTGCTCCGTTTGACCGCCCTCCGGTGCAGATCCTCTTTCCGCATCCGGTTCCTGCCGGTTACAGGGTCTGCAGGAACTTCAGGAAGGCAGCCTTCCCCTCCGGCGTTCTCTTGTACACGCCGGCGTCCTCCAGAACCTGTGCGAACACCAGGCCGACCTCTCTCTGCAGAATCGCGTCGATGTGCTCCGCGTCCGCACAACGGTACTTCGACAGGAATTTTTCCGCCCAGTCCGCGTGTTTGGCGATGCGCTCGTCGGCCCGCAGATCGCTCCCCGATAGGATGGCCTCCCGCAGAAGCGCCAGCTCTGTCTTCAGGCGGGCCGGGAGAACCGCCAGGCCCATGACTTCGATCAGGCCGATGTTCTCCTTCTTGATGTGGTGCAGTTCCTCATGCGGATGGTAGACGCCCAGCGGATGCTCCGGCGTTGTAATATTGTTACGAAGCACCAGATCCAGCTCAAATTTGCCGTCCGTGTACCGCGCGATCGGCGTGATGGTGTTATGGGGCTCACCGTCCGTCTCGGCAAAGATAAACACATCCGGATCCGTATAGGAACGCCATGCGGTGAGGATGTGATCCGCCAGATCCGCCAGGCGCTCTGTCTTTTCACTGCGGATTCGGATGACGGACATCGGCCATTTGACAATGCCGGCCTCGACATCCTCGTATCCCGGGAACACAAACGGCGTCTCGATCGGGGCCTTTGCCATGGCAAAGGTGTAGCGCCCGCCCTGGAAATGATCATGGGTCAGGATGGATCCGCCCACAATCGGCAGGTCCGCATTGGATCCGATGAAGTAGTGCGGGAAAATGGAGACAAACTGCAGCAGACGGCGGAAGGATCCCTTCGAGATCTTCATCGGCGTGTGCTCGCCGTTGAAGACGATGCAGTGCTCATTGTAATAGACATAGGGGGAATACTGCAGATACCAGGCGCTGCCGTCGAGCGTCAGCGGAATGACGCGGTGATTGGCACGGCCGGGATGGTTGATCCGCCCGTGATATCCCTCGTTCTCCTTGCACAGAAGGCACTTCGGGTATCCGCTCTGCTTCATGCTTCTCGCCGCCGCAATGGCCTTCGGGTCCTTCTCCGGCTTGGAGAGGTTGATGGTAATGTCCAGATCGCCGTAGTCGGAGGCCGTCTTCCATTTCAGGTCCCTTGCCACGCGGTCGCGCCGGATATAGTTCGAATCCTGGCTGAGTTTGTAGAAATAGTCCGTTGCCTTCTCCGGAGAAACCTGATACAGCTCCCGGAAGGTCTTCTGCACCTCGGAAGGTCTGGGCATCAGGCAGTTCATAAGCTCTGTGTCAAACAGATCCCGGTATACCACGGAATTCTCCGTCAGGCCCCGGGCTGCCGCGTCATCGAGGAGGACCGCCAGGATCTCCGGGAGCGCTGCCTCCGGGATCGACGCCGGCCGCTGGTATTCATCCATTTTCATCACGTTCAGGATCCGGTTTTCTGCGTAAATCCGATCTTCCTCTGACATCAGCCCCGTGCGGATTCCGTATTCCGCCAGAGCTGCCACTGCTTCATTCCCACTCATTCTTCTGCTCCTTCCAGACAACGCGCCATCTGCGCGGTTTGGGTTCCCTTCTCTGTCCGGGCACCAGTCTAATCAATTCTATCATGCTTTACCGACGGTTGCAATTGTCCGGACCGTGGTTTATAATGCAGAAGAATTGGCATGGCTGCCCGAAAGGGAGCTGCGCAGGATCGTACAGACGGCGCCGGCAGGGCCGGGAATGCACCTGCAGGCCGGTCCGGTGCAGGCGAAAAAAGCGTGGTCCCGGGCAGATCCTGGGGACTATGCAAAGCAGCGCAGACGTCAGGCAGACCGAAGCCATAGAAAGAAGAGGGAAATCGAAATGAAAAAGTTTCTCGAGGAGTTCAAGGAGTTTGCAGTCCGCGGCAACATGATCGACATGGCCGTCGGTCTCATCATGGGGAGTGCCTTCAGCGGCCTGATCACCGCGCTGACCGATGATTTCATCTCCCCGCTGCTGTCGATTTTCCTGACGGGGATTGATTTCAGCGCTCTGTCCTTCAAGATCGGAAACGGCACGTTCGCGATCGGCTCCTTCATCACGCAGGTCATCGATTTCGTGATCACGGCCTTCGTGCTGTTCCTCTTAGTCAAGGGCTTCAATGCGCTGCGCCGCCCGAAGACGGAGGAGGACAAGCCTGCGACCAAAATCTGCCCGTTCTGCCAGAGCGAAATCTCCGCGAAGGCGACGCGCTGCCCGCACTGCACATCGCTGTTGTCGGAGACTCCCGCCGCAGACGCATCCGACAGTGCAGCAGCAGAGAAGGCAAAGGCCTGAGGGCCTGCGCCGGATACGGTTTTCCGGAATAGAAAGGCCCCTGCCCGTTCGGGCAGGGGCCTTTTGCGTCTTCTGTCATTCGGAATCAGGATCTCAGTCGATCCGCTTCACATCAAAGGATGCGGCTACGCAGGTGCGCGCTTCCTGGAGCGAAGCGAAGGTGCCGTCCGCCATCATCTGCACCATGATGTTTCCGATTGCCGTTCCCTCCACCGGGCCGGCATAGACATCCAGACCGGTGGCAAGCTTCGTCTTTCGGTTGAGGAACATGTCTTGGCAGCCGCCGCCGACAATGTGCAGGCGGCTGTAGGTTCTTCCGGTCATCTCCTCCAGTTCCTTCACGGTATCCGCATAGCACTTTGCCAGGGAGTTATAGATGACGACCATGACTTCTCCCGGTGTCTGCGGCACCTTTTGCCCGCCGGCTGCGCAGTAATCCTTCACGGCCTGCGTCATGCTCTCCGGCGCCAGGAAGCTGTCGTCATTCACGTCCACCAGAGACGGGAATCCGTCCGCCTCCTCCGCCATCGCGATCAGTTCCGGGAAGGAATATTTTCTGCCGTCCGCACTCATCTCCCGCCGGACGCTCTGCAGCATCCAGAGGCCCATGATGTTTTTCAGGTAACGGAAACGGTGGTCATACCCTCCCTCGTTGGTGAAGTTGTAATGCATGCTCTTTTCGCTGACATCCGGCGTGCGGCGCTCGATGCCCATCAGGGACCAGGTGCCGGAACTCAGGTAGATAAAGTCGTCGTCATTGGCCGGGACCGCAAGAACAGCGGATCCGGTATCGTGGGAGGCCGGCAGGATTACTGTCGGGCAGCAGCCCGCCTTCTGCGCAATCTCCGCCTTCAGCGGGCCGACGGTGGTTCCCGGCATGCAGAGCTTGCCGAAGATGCGGGCGGGAATGCCGACGCGCTCCATCAGTTCATCATCCCAGTCATTGGTCTTCGCGCTGACCAGCTGCCCGGTGGTGGCGATCGTATACTCGTTTTTCTTCACGCCCGTGAGCAGGAAGTTGAAATAATCCGGCGTCATCAGGAAGCTCTGTGCCTGCTCCAGGTACTCCGGGTGATCCCGGCGGATGGCCATGAACTGATAAATGGAATTGAAGATCGCCTTCTGAATTCCGGTCCGCTCGTAGAGTTCCTCCGGGGAGATGTACCGGGACAGCACCGCGTCCATCCCCTGGGTGCGGGAATCCCGGTAGGCCACTGTGTCGCCCAGAACGTGATCCTGACCGTCCAGAAGGACAAAATCCACGCCCCAGGTGTCAATGCCCAGGGTATCCGGCGCCTTGCCGGCGTCCGCGCAGGCACGGATTCCGGCCACAATCTCCGCAAACAGCCGGTCAAAATCCCAGCACAGGTGCCCGTTTTTCCGGATATTGCCATTGACAAAGCGGTACATCTCCTCAAGAACGATTTTTCCGTTCTCCATGTGCGCAAGGATGTGCCTTCCGCTGGACGCGCCGATATCGACCGCAAGATAATATTTCATTGGTTTTTCTCCTCCCATCCGAAGCTTCTTCGATGCAGCGAGTATAACACGAAACATCCTGTATTTGCAATCAACGGAAATCTGCATCCGCGGATGATTCTTTTCATTTCCGGCCTGTGAAATTCGTTTTCGCCCGGAGTTCCTTTGTTTACAAGATTCCGCGCCTGTGTTATGATGACGAGGTTCGATGTGCCCGGAAAATCGGCGTCTGCGGCACGCTGGACGGAACAGCGGGCAGAGTTGCGCCCGCAGTAAAAAGCGGAAGGAGAAAAGAATGGCCGCCTATCTCATTGACTTTGAAAATGTAAAGTCAGAAGGAATCAAGGGCATTCTGCAGCTGACAGAAAAGGATACGGTTATCATTTTCTACAGTGTCAATGCGGACACCCTGACATTTGAAACCATGGACATGATCTTCAACAGCAAGGCAAAATTGAAGAAGTACAAGATCATCCATGGCGGAAAGAACTCTCTGGATTTTCAGCTGACCACGTATCTTGGCTATCTGATCCACGAGGGAACAGACAATTGTTTCTATATCATCAGCAATGACCACGGTTTCCAGCACGTTGTAGAGTTCTGGAAGCGGATCTACGGTTACAAGGGCTATGTGTTCTGCAGCCCGACCATCGCCGATGCCATTGCCCGCCAGAAGCGCTTCGACAGCATTTCCGGAAATAAAGCGCGCTCTGCGGAGATGGAAAAAGAGCAGGAAGAACAGATCACTGAGGCAGACGAAACACTGCAGCAGGAGGAGGAAGAAGAAGCCGAGCTTCTTGCATCTGCTGAGGGAGCAGAATCTCCACAGGTGCAGGATTCGGAAAGCATCGCCGAACCGGAACAGGCCGAATCTCCCGCGGCTGACCAGGAAGTCCATGACGCGGCTGACAATCACACCGGTGTGTACGTGAATGAATCCGGCGAAGCACCGGATGAAAACGCGTTTCATCCCGCTGCCGCGGAGGCACTGACCGAAAACATCTCTGTCAGACTTCCGGACGACTCCGTGATGATCGAGACGATCCACGGCACAGAGCCGGTCTCCGGCGTGCCGCAGGCACTCCCGGAGGAGAAAGAGGATGACGGCATTGCCGCCCAGCTTGCCAGAAAGGTGGCCGAGGCGGTTCCGGACTCCGGATTCCGTGCGTCCGTTGTCAATAACGACCGGACCATTCATAACATCATGCCGGAGGAAACGGAGACGGTTACGGCTGTCACATCCGTGGAAGCAGTCCCGGCAGAGCCGGAGGAAGCGCCCGCCGATTTTGACGCGGAGGCAGATGAAAAGCAGTTTGAGGCTTCTGCCAC
Organism: uncultured Lachnospiraceae bacterium; assembly: GCA_900315495.1. Taxonomy (GTDB): domain Bacteria; phylum Bacillota; class Clostridia; order Lachnospirales; family Lachnospiraceae; genus Anthropogastromicrobium. Next base: position 66,471 of record OMZJ01000046.1, on the reverse strand, counting down.
ATCGGAAAAGAGTGCAAAGGCAGAGCCGCACCGGACGGGGAACCGCCGCACGCACCACAGAAAGCGCACGGCATCCTCTTCTGTCCGCACGGATGCTGTGAAGGCAGAAGGAACCAGCCAGGCGGAGGATGCGGAAAAGGCCGAGCCGAAGAAGAACACGGCCGCTCCGGAGGGAACGGAAGAAAAGCCGGATGCGGAAGCCGGAAGAAAAGCCGGACAGGCAGGATCCGCGGAAAAGAAATCTGCAAATACCGGTTCCGGCCAGGGCAGAAGGACTGCCGCTTCCCGGAATGCCGGATATCGGCAGGAGAAGGTTGAAAAGGCGGAAACGCCCGCAGAGACGCCTGCTGCAGAACCCGGTGCATCTGCAGGCACGTCCGCGGAGGCAGCCAAGGCAGCGCCCGCGGAGGCATCCGGAACGGAGGCCAGAAAGCCGCGCAGACAGGTCCGTAGACGCACTTCCACCGCGAAGTCCGCTTCTGCCCGACCTGCAGCCGAGGAGAACCGGAGTGAAGGCTCTGCTGCAGAAGCCGGCAGCACGGAAGAAAAGCCCAAAACCGCCGGCCGGTCCAGAGGACGGCGCCCGAAGAAGGTCTCTTCCGGCGCCGCTGCCTTCAAGGACGGCGTGTCCGAGGCAGAGTAAGCAGAATCCGGAAAAACAGCGTAAAATCAAATCACAGAAACACAGTGAACAAAGATCCGGCAGGAATCCGCGAAAGCGGACTCCTGCCGGATCTTTCGTTCCATTTTTCTGAATCAGATGGCTCATGGAATCTTTTTCGCGGATTCCGCCGAAGGTTCCGACGCCCAGAATTCAGACCACCGGGAAAAGGCCGATGGAATCGCATAATCCTGTCCGATCTCCTGACGATCCACCGCACAGAACCCCGCCGCGGAAAGTGCCTCCCCGTAGTTCTCCAGACTCCCGGGACATTCCACCCGGTATCCGGTCATATGCCATTCCAGATGGGTGAAGATGTGTTTTCCCGTCCCGGCAGGCACCGCCCGCACCGGAGCGCCCAGGATTTTCCCGATGTACGCCTCGGCCTCCTGCTGTGTCAGGTATCCGTCACAGGCCGGGAGCTCCCAGAGCGAGGCCAGAAGGCCCTGCGGCGGGCGCTTGTGCAGGCAGAGTTTCTCCCCGTCCGTCAGGAGAAATACCGTGCGCTCTTCCACCCGGCGCTTCTTTTTCGGAATCTCCGGCGGAAAAAGCTCCTGCGTGCCGTTCCGGCAGGAAAGACAGAGGGCCGATACCGGGCAGGCACCGCAGAGAGGCTTTCCATTCGGAAGGCAGACGGTCTCCCCCAGTTCCATCAGGGATTCGTTGACAGTCCCGGGATACAGAGAAGTCTTTTCCATGATTTCCCGGACGACCGCGCCGAAGGCTTTCTGCGCGGCGGGCTTGTCCGGGAGATTGTCCGGATAAGCAGCCAGGAGGCGCGAGAGAACCCGCACCACGTTACCGTCCGCCGAGGGACACTTTTCCCCGAAGGCGATGGAGGCAATCGCGCCCGCCGTGTAGGGGCCGATCCCCGGAAGTTTGATCAGCTCCGGAAAGCTTCCCGGCAGCTTTCCGCCGTATTGTTCCTGACAGATCCGGGCCGCCTTCTGGAGATTCCTGGCGCGGGAATAATAGCCGAGCCCCTCCCAGAGCTTTAACAGCCTCTCCTCCGGAATCTCCGCCAGTGCCCGGACATCCGGGATTTCCGCGAGAAATCTCTGATAATAGGGAATGACCGCCTCAATCCGGGTCTGCTGCAGCATGATCTCTGAAATCCATACCCGGTAGGGCGTCGGATTTGTCCGCCACGGCAATGCTCTCGCGTTTTCCTGATACCAGGCGGCCAGTGTCTCTGCCGCAGGCTTCAGGCGGGCAGCCGCTTCCCGCGGCTCCAGCCCGGGCTTTCGGAATTCTTCCGCCCTGCCGGATTTCTCCTCCGCACGGGATTCCTGCACCGTATCTGATTTCCCCGTCAGACAGAATCCCTGCGCCATGTCGGATTCCTCCGCTGTGCGCGATTCCTGCGCCGTCATCCGATCACATCCGCCATGGTGTAATACCCCGGCTTTTTCCCCTGCAGGAACAGCACGGCCGTCAGGGCGCCCTTCGCAAAAATCGCCTTGGAGAATGCCTGATGGTTCAGTTCCAGCACCTCATCGTCCCCGGCAAAGATCACATCGTGCACGCCGACATAGGTTCCCCCGCGGACGGAGCTGATCCCGATCTCGTCCGGATCCCGCTTCTGCCGGACATCGCTGCGGCCATACACATAGTGATAGCGGCCGTTTTCGGCCTGGTTTGCCGCATCAGCCAGCATCAGGGCCGTTCCGCTGGGCGCATCCGCCTTCTGGTTGTGGTGGCGCTCCACAATCTCGATGTCAAATCCCGCCCTCGCGAGGACCGGGGTGATTTCACGGATGATCTTTACCATGGTATTCACACCGAGCGAATAGTTGTAGGACTGTACCAGAGGGACCTGCTCCGACAGCCTGCGGACCTTCTCCAGCTGTGCATCAGACAGTCCGGTGGTCCCCAGCACCAGCGGAAGTCTTCTCTCCGCGCAGGCGGCAATCGTCGTATCCGTCGCGGCGGCGACCGCAAAATCCACCGCGCAGTCCGCTTCCTCCTTCACCTCACTCCACGCCGCATACACAGGGTAAGGCATTGCCGCGCCTGCATCCGCGCGGATATCCACGCCGGCGACAATCTTCACCTCCGCGGATTTTGCGAAGGTCTCTGTGATGACATGCCCCATCGTTCCAAGACATCCGTTCAAAATGATTCGTACCATCCGTTTTCTCCTGTCTTTCGCTTTCTGTCTCTATTTTTGACTTTTTATCTCTGTAAGGTTCTGCCGCCGGGAGCCGGCATGCATTTCTATCCCAGGCTCCCGGTGCACCGCTGCGAATGACATCGGCCAGGATGACCGGCTGTCACCTCTCCCCCTCCGGTCCTGATGCACCGCCTGTCCCGCAAGCTGAAAATTTCCGTGCACCGAAAAATATCAGAAGCCCGCCGGAACAAGTGGCGGGCTTCTATCCTCTCGAAGATTCTTCTTCCTTCAGAAGTTTACTCTTCCTTCAGAAGACCAGCCTTCTTCATCTCATTTCTCACGAGCTCCTTGTGGGCGTCGCTCATCTCGGACAGCGGCAGACGGGTCTTTCCGGCGTTGAATCCCATCAGATTCAGGGCATACTTGACCGGAATCGGGTTGACCTCACAGAACAGCGCATGGATGAGGGGAAGCGCCGCCAGCTGAAGCCTGCGGCTCTCCGCTGCGTTACCGTCCAGATAATTGCGGACAATGTCGTGTGCCAGCTTCGGCGCCACATTGGAGAGCACCGAAATCACGCCTCTGCCGCCCAGCGAGCAGATCGGCGTAATTTCCGTATCATTGCCGGAATAGATCTCCAGCTCATCGCCGCCGAGCGCCGCCAGCTTTGCCACCTGGTCGATGTTGCCGCTGGCCTCCTTGACGCCGACGATATTCTTCACATTCTGCACCAGTGTCACCGCTGTCTCCGGAAGGATGTTCACACCAGTCCGGGAGGGAACGTTGTACAGAATGACGGGGATCGAGACCGATTGCGCAATCTTCGTATAGTGCTGGATCAGGCCGGACTGCGTTGCCTTGTTGTAATACGGCGTCACCAGAAGAAGCGCGTCTGCCCCGTTTGCCTCCGCGTGGGTGGACAAGCGGATGGCCTCGGCGGTCGAATTGGATCCGGTTCCGGCGATGACCGGTACTCTCCCCGCCGTGTGGTGCACCGCATAGCGGATGCACGCATCATGCTCCTCATAGGAAAGCGTGGAGGACTCTCCCGTGGTACCGCAGATCACAATGGCGTCTGTCCCGTTCTCGATCTGGTAATCGATCATCCTGCCCAGTTCGTCAAAATTCACCCGGTCATCTTCTGTAAACGGCGTGGCAATGGCAACCGCTGCTCCCTCAAAAATAGACATTTTTCTTCCTTTCCGGGCCCTTCGGCCTCACGAAGACATTCCGGTGCCCTCCGGCGCGGAACGCCTGTTTGTTTTATCTTATCGCAGGGGACATTCCGGTGTCAATAGACCAGACGCAGGAAGCCGCAGACGCCCCGGCCCGTCCGGTTCGTCTGCGGCTTTCGACCTTCCATTCCATCCCATCGAAAGAGTCGAAATCAAAAACGTGCAAAAGGCGCTTCCGTATCTTACACTTTTTCCGAAACGTTTCAACGTTGATGTCAGGCCTGCGCAGAATACCAGAACCCGGAGGAAACGATTTATGCAAGAAAATCAGGAAACGAACATTGTTTTACCGCCGTCGCCCAATACGGCGGAGATCAGCGGAATCATCGCGGAACCGCCTGTTTACAGCCACCGGATGTATCAGGAACTGTTCTACATCATGCGCGTCGAGATCGCACGGCTCAGCGGCGGGTGCGATTTCATCCCCGTCATTCTGTCGGAGAAGCTGACCGCCGGCAAGAACCTGGCCGTCGGATGCAGCGTACAGATCACGGGCCAGGTGCGAAGCCACATTCTGCACGTCAATCACGTGCGCCACAAATATGTTGCCGTCTTTGCGCTGAAGATCGAGACCGGCCGGAGGCTCCTGCCCTGTACCGCGAACAACCGGATTTCCCTGTCCGGAAAAGTTACGAACCTCCCCGAGTTGCGGATCACGCCCAAGGGAAGAACGGTCGCCGACATCGAGCTGGCGGTGCGGCGGTATTACCACAAGATGGATTTCATCCCGCTTGTCATCTGGAACCGCAATGCGCTCGCCTTGAGCGGAAGGCCTGCCGGACTCTGGCTGAATATCACCGGCCGGATCCAGAGCCGGGAATTCCAGCGTAAAAACGCCGAAGGCACGCTGGAAAACGGCCTGTCCATCGAGATTTCCGTCAGCCAGATGAAGATCGGCGAAGACCCGGAGCAGACGGAGCAGGCGCAGTACATCGCCGACCCGCCGTCAGTCTACCACGCGTCCGGGCCCGAAGGCCCGGCTGCCGCCGATTCCCCGGATGTTCCGGGCAGGGCAGCCGCAGTGACTTTCCCCGTCACGCCTGCCGGTTGATGTAATTGACCAGGCCTCCTGCCGAGATCAGTTCCTGCATGAACGGCGGGAAGGCCTGCCCCTGGTAAACCTTTCCGGTCGTGCAGTCCGTGATCTCACCGCTGTCAAAGTTGATACGGACCTCATCTCCTCCACGGATTTCACGGCTGGCCTCGGCGCACTCGATGATCGGCAGGCCGATGTTGATCGCATTCCGGTAGAAAATCCGGGCAAAGGTCTCCGCGATCACGCAGGAGACGCCGCAGGCCTTGATGGCGATCGGCGCGTGCTCTCTGGAGGAGCCGCAGCCGAAATTGCGCCCGGCCACGATGATGTCTCCCGGCTGCATCCTGGTCACAAATTCCGGATCAATGTCCTCCATGCAGTGCTTTGCCAGCTCCGCGGGATCCGAGGAGTTGAGGTAGCGCGCCGGAATAATGACATCGGTATCCACGTTATCCGCAAAGCGAAATACTTTTCCCTGTGCTTCCATGATTCATCCTCCCTGTCACTCGAGATCTTCCGGTCCGCAGATTCTGCCTGCAACCGCGCTGGCCGCTGCCACATAGGGGCTTGCCAGATACACTTCACTGTCCACAGCGCCCATCCGGCCGACGAAATTGCGGTTGGTCGTGGAAACGGCGCGCTCCCCGGACGCCAGAACTCCCATATAGCCGCCGAGACATGGCCCGCAGGTCGGCGTGGATACCACGCAGCCCGCCTCAAGGAAGATCTTCAGCAGCCCTTCGTCCATGGCCTGCAGCGTAACTGCCTGTGTGGCGGGGATCACGATGCAGCGCAGGCCCTTCTTCACCTTTCTTCCCTTCAGAATTTCGGCAGCCTGCCGCAGATCCTGGATCCGGCCGTTCGTGCAGGAGCCGATCACGGACTGATCGATCTCCACGTCGCCAACCTCGTCGATGGTCCGGGTGTTTTCCGGAAGGTGCGGGAAGGAAACCGTAGGCTTCAGTGTCGACAGGTCGATCGTCACAGTTCTTGTGTACTCCGCATCCGGGTCCGCCGTATAGACCTTCATCGGCTTTGTCCCGTGGACTTTCAGATAGGCGATGGTCTTGTCATCCACCGGGAAGATCCCGTTCTTGCCGCCCGCCTCGATGGCCATGTTGCAGATGCACAGCCGGTCATCCATGGTCAGGCTGGAGCATCCGTCCCCCGTGAACTCCAGCGACTGGTACAGTGCGCCGTCCACGCCGATCTCACCGATCAGGTGCAGGATCACATCCTTGCCCGTCACATACTTTCCGGGCTTTCCGGTCAGGACCACGCGGATTGCCGCGGGGACCTTGAACCAGGCCTTGCCGGTGGCCATGCCCGCCGCCATATCGGTGCTGCCGACGCCGGTAGAGAAAGCGCCGAGGGCGCCGTAGGTGCAGGTGTGGGAATCCGCGCCGATGACAACATCGCCCGCTGTCACCAGGCCTTTCTCCGGAAGAAGTGCGTGCTCAATCCCCATCTCTCCCGCGTCATAGAAATGCGTGATATTGTATTTCTTCGCGAACTGGCGCACGGTCTTCGTGTGCTCCGCCGACTTGATGTCCTTGTTCGGCACAAAGTGATCCATGACCAGCGCAATCTTATCCCGGTCAAAGACGCCCTGCTTCCGGAAGCCCTCCATCGCGTGAATCGCGACCGGCGAGGTGATGTCGTTGCCAAGCACCAGATCCAGACTGGCCATGATCAGCTGACCGGCCTTCACAGACTCCAGTCCGGCCGCCGCCGCAAGTATTTTCTGCGTCATTGTCATTCCCATTGCAGCTTCCTCCTGTTCCTGCCGCCTGACGCGGTATCCAGATAGAATAACGGATTGTTTCGTTGCTCTCTGATCCGTTGATCTTTGATAAATGGGTCGAAAAATATTGTACCCCCGGTACGCAGAGACCGTCAAGATATGAAATGTATGGCAATCACAATGCAAATTTAATCCGGAGAGATAAATCAAAGGCGGTCCCATGATAAAAAATCATGAGACCGCCATGGATTCCCGGGATCGGGTGTTTCGCAAAATCGGAAGGTTTTTCGGACGCGCAACCAGGAACACCGGGCCAACAAACCGTTTTTCATGTCTGTTCTGCCGCTGTCCGCAGACTTTCGCGTCAGTCTTCGGAAGCCGTTTCGCTCTCCGGCTCAGACAGCGGAAGTGCCATTCCTGCATCCGCAGCGGTTTCTTCCTCTGCCGCGGATTCCGGACTGCCCTCCTCGGTGAGATCTGTCACCAGCTGCACCACCGTCGATGCCGCAATCTTGTTGACAAAGGTGGAATCGTCCTGGACGCAGTAATAATCGGTTCCGTCCTCGGTTGTTGTGCCGATCGTGAGCTTCACGGTCTTCTCATCCCCGAGGCTGGTGTAGGTGATGGTGAGTGTCTCCGGATTCGAGGCTTCATCCAGCCCGTAGGTCTTTGCCTCATCATCGTCCATGTAGTAATCCGCCCATCCGTCGTAGCTGAGCGAAGCGATCAGATCGAGGCCTGCCTGGAAATTCGTCGTGTCTTCCGGCTCGGCATCTGTGCCTCCGAGGTCGGTCACCCAGTAGGATTCCGTCTCAGACTCCTCCGAGGTCTCCTCCTGGGATCCCTCCGGCACTGCGTTCAGATCTGCCGCATCTGTCTGTGCCTCCGCCGCGGCGGCCGTTCCATCCGCTGCCGTCTGCGCGGAGCGTTCTGCCGATTCGTCGGTTCCGTCCTCCGCCGAAACCTCTTCCACAGAGGCGTCCTCCGCGGAGGTTTCCTCGACCTCGCGGGTTTCCTGATGCCAGGTGACCGTATCATCGCCGGACGTCCAGACAAGCTTCGTGATATTGGCCGCGGTGATTGTCGGGAAGGTCACCGTCTGCACCAGATCATCCTCCGTGAAATTCAGCGCGGAGAAAATCGTCGGGGAAACCGTATATACGGTATCTGAATCAGAAAGCTTTACGTAGTAATCGCTGGATGCCGCGCTCTTGTCGCCGAACTGCAGCGTGACCGGTCCGTCCGCATTTTCCGCCGTGAAGGTGATCTGCGGGCTGTCCAGACCGTACTCGGACAGATCATCCGCACCGGTGAGCTCCCGCTCTGCCGTGAGGTCCTTCACATCGCCCGTCAGCGTCGTCATCTTGGACTGCAGCAGCGGAAGGTTGGCGTCGCCGTCATAGCTCCAGGTGTCTGCATCGGAATCATAGGTAAAAGAAAAGGTCCCGTTGGCATTGGTGACGGACATCTTGTTCACATCTGCAAGCTGTGCCAGGTGAATGACAGCGGCATCTGCCTCTTCCTGCTTTTTCTCCTCACTCCGTTTGTTGTACAGCCGGAGTCCGCCAAACGCACCGCCGAGAACCGCAGCCGCCACAACCAGGGAGACAAGGCTTTTCGCATTCTTTGTCATGGTATGAAACTCTCCTCCCGAAACGCCGGATCCGTTCCCGCCGGAGGGATTCCCTGTCCTGCTCGGACGCAGGGAATTCCTCCGGCCGCAGAGAACCGGACCCGGCGGAATGATGCAATGATTCTGTTTCCCCGGTCAGGCTTTTCTTCTCCGGATCCAGACGACCAGTCCGGCCGCCAGGAAGCAGATCGGAATGACCGCAATGAACAGCACGCTCCAGATGTTCCCGTTGGTCACAGTATTGTAGGTGACGGCAAGGCTCTTGGCCGGGATGGAAATGTTGTTCATGTCGCCGAAGAACGAGGACACCAGGTTGGTGAACTCCGTGAGGTTTGCGAGGTTGCTGAACCGGTCGGTGATCTCCGAATCAATCATGGAGGGCGCCGTCAGGACCACCATGGTTCCCTTGGTGCTGTCCGCGGCCTCGGTTTCTTCTTCCGTCCCGTCTTCCGCCGACTGCACTTCCTCTGTCTGCACTTCCTCTGCCGCGGCCTCCGCAGCTTCCGATTCCGGTTCCGTCTCGGCAACCGTGACTTCCTCCGACATCAGCCCCTCATCTTGGGAGGTCTCCGCCTCGGCCGCTCCTGTGTCGGCGCTGTAATCCTTCACGCTGCGGGCCGCCAGCACATATTTCGCGAAATCAGACTGCTGCAGCGTCGCCGCCTGATCCTGACGGAATCCGGAATCGCTGGTTGTCAAAAGCTGCGTGACCGTCACCGCTGCGTCCTTGTCCTCGGATACCGTCATACCGCCGGCCGCGGAGACCAGGATGGTGCTTCCCGTATCGACATTGCTCGTGTTGCTCACAATGGTCGGAAAGAAGTTGTACGGGCTTCTGGACTGCTGATAGTAATTCGTATAGTCTCCGATGTAGCTGTTGACCATCGTCAGGCCGTACTCTTCCATCAGTGCGTCGAAGTTCGGAAGATCGCTGTCCGTCACGCCGCGGATCAGGAAGAGGCTGCCGCCCCCTGCGAGGTATGTGCGGATTTCGGAGAGCTCATCTGCCGCCAGATCCGAGGTCGGATTGTTCACGACCAGAAGCTCTGCTCCCTCCGGGATGCCGTTGTCTGTGAGGAGGTTGACCGTGGAGGTCGTCAGGTTGGACTTGGACAGCATATCGTTCACGGAATCCGAAAGGTCCGACTCCCCGTGGCCCTGCAGCAGCAGAATCTCATGTCCGGAATCCCTGGCGACGGTGTTGATCGCCGAAGTGAGAAGCCCCTCTCCGTCGAAGGTATCCTCCACCTGCTGGCCGTAGTAATAGCTGTAATACTGGTCGTAGGTGATCATGTCGCTGATGGCGACGGTGGCGCTCTTTCCGGTCGTCTCGTCCTTCACGACGATGGTATTGGTGTCCACACCGTAGTCGGTGAGCACGTTCGGGTGCAGCACCGGATCCTGATAGGACACATTCACATGTTCATAATCATTGTAGCGGTCCAGGAAACGGACGATTCTCTGGTCCACGGAATTGTCCTCGGCCACGACGATGACATCCACGTCGCTGGTCAGACTGCTCAGAAGATCCTTTGTCGTATCGCTGATCTGGTAGATCTTCGTATCACTGATATCAATGGAGCGCGCCGAAGCGGGGAGCTGTCCGACGATCAGGTTGATCAGAACGACAATGACCAGCGCCACTGCCACCAGAATCACCGAGAAACTTCCGTTGCGGGAAGACGCGCTGGAAAACTGCGCGCGTACCGTGCGCCCGAGAGATCCCTTCTCTGCGGATTTCTCTTTCTTTTCGGCGGCCTCCTGTACCTGCGAAGCCGCATTCTCATTTTTCTTCTTCATCTCACTGGCCTCCTGTCAGCTCCATCTTCTCTTCTGCACGGTCTGTTCGGATGCGAACAGGCACAGCGCGGTGATCGTCACAAGCTTCACGATGCCGGCGACATCAAACGTATAGTACTGCGTGAAATTATACAGGACATCACCGATGGAAAGGTTCTGCAGAAGGTTCGTGATCAGGTTCTCAAAAACCGCCGAATCCAGCGTGTAAACCGCCATCAGTGCAATGCCGCCGATGATCAGGATCAGGAAGGTTACAATCCAGTTTTTGGAAAATCCGTAATAGATCAGCGCAATCAGAAGCAGGATTACGATGCAGCCGATCAGGGACGCCGAAGCGGTCGTCGGCAGGAAATTCTGCGCCAGGGACGGTGCGAGAAGCAGCAGCAGGAAAACGCCGATCGTCGCGACTGCCGAGATGATCAGGCTCTCCGTCAGGGACGAGATCAGAAGTCCGATGGAGAGATACGTGCAGCCGATCAGGAAGAATGCGAAGATACCGACGTAATCAATCGCAAAGTGCGCCGTGCCGTACAGCCGGATGATGAGCGGGCAGAGGCAGAAAATCGCGCACGGGATGGCGAGAATCGCGACCATGGAGAAATATTTGCCCAGGACAATCTGCCGGACGGTTGCCGGGGAAGTCAGAAGCAGCTGATCGGTCTTCTGCCTGCGGTCCTCGGCCATGATCCGCATCGTCAGAAGCGGTGTGATCATCGTGAAGATGAACAGAATGGACTGCAGGGTGTAGGAGAAGTACGGATAGCCGTAATTCATGTTGTAGACAAAGAAATAGATTCCGCAGACCATCACAAGCACGGCGATGTAAAGCGGAGCCGTCACTGTATTGAACTGATATTTCAGCTCTCTCTTAAAGATTGCCTTCATTCCTGTGCCTCCGTATTGCCGTCGTCAGACGCATTGCTTCCGGATTCTTCCGGCGCGGCCGCGTCGTTCTCTGCATCGGAACCCGCCGGATCTTCCGGGCTGTCCGCACCGCATTCCGCCGCGGTTTCCTCCTTGTCCTGCGCTGCCTCCGCCAGGCTTTCCTCCCGATCGTCAGAGGTCAGCTTCATGAAGACATCCTCCAGGCTGGCCTTGGCGTAGTGAACCTCGTAGATCGGCCACTCATTGGACGCGCACAGATGGAACAGCCGGTCGCGGATCTCGCTGCCGTCGGTGTAGAGGTGTGCCGAGAAGAATCCCTCCGGTGCTTCCGTCTCTTCCACTTTGGTGACGCTCTCCATCGCGTTCAGGCTGGCGCGGATTTCGTCTGCCGGGCCCTTCAGCTCCACATCCACGGTATGACGTGCATCCATCATCTGCATCAGGTTGTCTGTCGTGTCGCTGGCAACCAGCCTGCCGTGGGAGATGATCATGATATGGTCGCAGACCGCGCTGACCTCTGACAGAATGTGCGAGCTCAGAATGACCGTGTGGTCTCTGCCCAGATCCCGGATCAGCGCGCGGATCTCAATGATCTGCTTCGGGTCCAGGCCGACCGTCGGCTCATCCAGGATGATGAACTCGGGTTTTCCGAGGATTGCCTGGGCCAGTCCGACACGCTGTCTGTATCCTTTGGAGAGGTTCCGGATCAGGCGCTTGCGCACATCTGTGACACCCGTGCGGTCCGCCACCGTATTGATCTGTTCTTTCCTCTCCTTTGCCGGAATCTCCTTGAGCTCGGCGACGAACTCCAGATATTCCTCCACCGTCATATCCATGTACAGCGGCGGGATCTCGGGGAGATAGCCGATGCATTTCTTGGCCTCCGTCGGCTCCTTTAAAATGTCGTGGCCATTGATGACAACAGTCCCCTCGGTTGCCCCGATGTAGCCTGTCATCATGTTCATGGTCGTAGATTTGCCCGCGCCGTTCGGCCCGAGGAATCCGTAGATCTTTCCGCTTTCCAGCGTAAAGCTCAGGTGATCCACCGCGACGGTATTTCCGTAGCGTCTCACCAGATTTTTTACCTCGATCATTTCAGACCTCCATCCTGACGATTTTCGCGATGCGCAGACGTTTACAGGTTTCATCCGCCGGCCTGCGTTCTCACATTCCTGCTCAGTATAGAGGGTAAATGTGAACAAATCTGAACGATTTTGTGTCTATTCTGTGTCCTCGGGTCTTCAAGCCACAAAAACGGGCAGAAAAGAGCCCCCGGCTCTGCGCCGGGGGCTCTGCAAGGAAACGATTCTCTCAGATCAGATGGATGAACAGGCCGCTTCGAAGCTTCGGCTCAAACCAAGTGGATTTCGGCGGCATGAGAAGATGTGCATCCGCCACCCGAAGAAGTTCATCAATCCGGGTCGGTACCATGGCAAATGCCGCCCTGCAGTCGTTGTGAACGCGCCGCTCCAACTCGGAGAGGCCGCGGACCCCGCCCACAAAATCGATCCGGGGATCGGTCCGGGGATCCGTGATGCCAAGGATGGGCCCGAGAACCGTATCCTGCAGAATCGAGCAGTCCAGCCCGCGGATCGGGTCATCCGGGATGGGGTCCTGCAGGGCCAGCTCAAACCAGTTGTCGGCCACGTACAGCCCCACCGTTCCCTTTCTTGCCGGCTGGAACGGCCGATCCACCGAGAGAATGCGGTAGTGGGCGGAAATCTTCTTCATGAATTCCGCCGGCGTCATGCCGTTCAGATCCTTCACCACACGGTGGTACGGCAGGATTTCCAGCTCATCCGACGGGAACAGGACGGAGAGAAAATAGTTGTACGGCTCCTTTCCGGTATACGACGGATCTGCCGTCCGCCGCATCATGCTCACGCGGACCGCCGAAGCCGCCCGGTGGTGGCCGTCTGCGATGTAGGTCGCCGGAAGCTTTTCCATCGCCGCTTCCAGCTTCGCGACCATCGCCGGATCCTGGATCCGGGTCCCGGTATGGCGCACCCCGTCCTCAGATGTAAAGTCAAAGAAGGGCGGCGTCTTCTGCGCTTCCCGGATCAGGCGCTTCATCTCGCCGGTCTGGCGGTAGGTCAGGAAGATCGGACCGGTCTGGGCATTGCAGGTGTCCACATGGCGGACCCGGTCTTCTTCCTTGTCCGCACGCGTGTTCTCATGGCGCCGGATGATCCCGTTCCGGTAGTCATCCACCGAGGAACACCCGACGATCCCCGTCTGCGTTCTGCCGTTTCGCGTCAGCGCGTAGAGGTAATAGCAGGGAGACGGATCCTGCACGAAAGTCCCGTCCGCCATGCGCCTTTCGAGGAGTTGCCGGGCCTTCTCATAGACCGGCGTGCTGCAGGAATCCGTGCCGGCTGGAAACTGGGTCTCCGGCCGGTCGATATTCAGGAACGAGAGCGGATGCCCGGCGACCGCCGCACGGGCCTCCTCCTCGTTATAGACGTCATAGGGAAGCGCCGCGGTGTCTTTCTCCAGGCCGGGTGCCGGCAGCACCGCCCGGAACGGTTTTACCACTGCCATCGGTCAGGCCTCTCCCGCCGGGGTCAGAATGCGCACACGGATCACGTTGTCCATGGCGGAGATCTTCTCCTTGAAGTTCTCGCTGACCGGGGTTTCCACATCAAACATTGCGTACGCGTAGTCGCCGCGGCTCTTGGAAACCATGTCGCTGATGTTGATTCCCTCCTGTCCGCAGAGTGCGGTCAGCGAGGAAATGACGTTCGGCCGGTTGTAATGGGCCACGCAGATCCGGGCTGCCTTCCGCGCGGTTCCCAGGGAAGCGGCCGGATAGTTGACCGAATTGGTGATGTTTCCGTTGGCCAGGTAATCGTTGATCTCATCCACCGCCATCACCGCGCAGTTGTCCTCGGACTCCTGTGTGGAAGCGCCCAGGTGCGGCGTGAACACGGTGTGGGGAAGCTTTACGTTGTTCGGATTCGGGAAGTCGCATACATAGCGGCGCACTTTGCCGGAAGCAAGGGCTTCCGCCATGTCCGCGTCGTTGACCAGGATATCCCGGGCATAGTTTAAAATCACCACACCGTCCTTCATCTGGTCAAAGGCGGCCTTGTTGAGCATTCCACGGGTGGAATCCAGCGCCGGCACATGGATTGTCAGGTAGTCGCAGGTGCGGTAAAGCTCCTCGTTGGTCTTGACGATGTGCACATAGCGGGACAAACGGATGGCATTGGAGATGGACAGGTACGGATCGCATCCGTAGACGTCCATGCCGAGGTCGTGCGCCGCATTGGCCACCAGAACGCCGATCGCGCCCAGGCCGATGACACCCAGCTTTTTACCGCGGATCTCCGTGCCGGCAAAATTCTTCTTGGCCTTCTCCATCGTCTTGCTGATCGCCGGATCATCCCGGTTGGCGCTGACCCATTCGGATCCCTGGATGATATCGCGGGAACCGAGAAGGAGGCCTGCAATCACCAGCTCCTTCACGCCGTTGGCATTGGCGCCGGGGGTGTTGAAAACGATAATGCCCTTCTTCGCGCACTCGTCAATCGGAATGTTGTTGACGCCGGCGCCGGCCCGGGCGATGCACTTGAGCCCTTCGGGAAGTGCAAGCTCATGCATGTTGGCGGACCGCACCAGAACCGCGTCCGCATCCTCCAGCTTCTCCGTCATCTGATCCCCGTCCGCCAGCCGATCCAGGCCGACCTGTGCGATGGGATTCAGGCATTTGATTCTGGCCATCACGCATTCTCCTTTTCAAACTTCTCGCAGAAATTCACCAGTGCCTGAACGCCCTCGATCGTCATGGCGTTGTAGATGCTCGCGCGCATGCCGCCGACGGTGCGGTGACCCTTCAGGTTGATCAGTCCGGCTTCCTTTGCCTCCGCACAGAACTTCTTGTCCAGATCTGCATTGCCGGTGACAAACGGCACGTTCATCAGAGAGCGGGAATCGGGATCCGTGACTGTTGGATGGAAAAGCCTGCTCTGGTCGAGATAGCCGTAAAGGAGCTTTGCCTTGGCCACGTTTCTCTCCTTCGCGCCGGCAAGCCCGCCGTGTGCGAGAAGATACTGGAAGACCAGACCGCAGATATAAATGTTGTAGCAGGGCGGCGTATTGTAGAGGGAGCCCTTGTCCGCATGGGTCTTGTACTTGAGCATCGTCGGGGTGCCCGGAAGCACGTCATCGCGGATCAGATCCTCCCGGATGATCGCAATGGTCACGCCGGCTGGACCGACGTTTTTCTGAACGCCGCCGAAAACCATGCCGTAATTCGTCACGTCCATCGGCTCGGAAAGGAAACAGGAGGAAATATCGGAAACGAGGATCTTGCCCTTCGTGTTCGGAAGCTTCTTGTACTTGGTTCCATAGATGGTGTTGTTCTCGCAGATGTACACGTAATCCGCGTCACTGTCGACCGGAAGATCCGAGCAGTCCGGAATGTAGGTGAAATTCCGATCCGCGCTGGAGGCGATGCGGTTGACTTTGCCGTATTTCTCGGCTTCCTCTGCCGCTTTTTTTGCCCAGTTGCCGGTGATGATGTAATCCGCCACGCGGTTCTTCATCAGGTTGAGCGGGACCATGGCAAACTGCGTGGATCCGCCGCCCTGCAGGAAGAGAACCTTGTAGTTGTCCGGAATACCCATCAGGGTGCGGATGTCCGCCTCAGCCTGATCGATGATCGCCTGAAATTCCGGGGAGCGGTGGGACATCTCCATCACGGATTCCCCCGTGCCATGGTAATCCAGCATCTCGTCGGCTGCCTGCTGAAGCACCTCGACCGGTAACGTTGCCGGCCCTGCGGCAAAATTGTAGACACGTTTCATTCTTTTTCCTTCCCTGCTGCCGTTTCAGAGATTATCGTTCCGGAATACCGGAGTTGCGGCAGCATACGAGCACCGGCGTGCTCTTTCCCCATCTTAGACAAATCGCCGGGGAGTGTCAAGCCTTCCGGCCTGATTCTCCCCGGCTCCCCGTACAAACAAACCGCTGCCGCAGCAGGCTGCAGGCCCTGCCGCAGGCAAACTGTCTCCTCAGACCCGGTTTTTCAGGCCGAGCCCGTCGCAGACCCTGCGGACATATTCGATGTCGGCATGGGGATATTTCTTCCCGTTTTCTTCCTGATAGGTCTCGTGGCCGAGCCCCAGGATGGTGATGAAATCCCCCTCCCGCGCGGTTTCGATGGCAAAGCGGATGGCGGTTTCCCGGTTCGGGATCACCCAGTAGTCCGCCTTGTGCCCCAACTTCTTCTCGGCGCTCTCAATGCCCCGGAGGATATCCGTGCAGATGGCCTCAAAGGTTTCAAACCGGTTGTGCCCCTCCGTGACAATCGAGAAATCGGCCAGCTTTGCGCTGGCCTCCCCCATCTCGGTGCGCCGGTATACGCTCCGGTTGCCGTCGGCGGAGAAAACGCAGACGATCCTCTTCGGGCGGTATTCGCGCAGCGCCTGCAGGTGGTTTCTGGTGCTGTACCCGTTGTGGGCGAAATCCACACACACGCGGAAATGGCCGTTGTCAAAGACGATGTCAAAGCGCCCGCGGATCTGCAGATGCGTCAGCCCGTCGCAGGCGGCAGAGACAGGAATCCCCATTCGGTCTGCGGCGCAGTAGGCGGCCGCAGCATTGTACATGTTGAACCGGCCGGGGAAGGCCGCCGTCAGCTGGACGGAACCGGGATGCGCTCCCTCCGCCGCCGTCACGCGGAAGGCAATCCCCGGCTTCTTTTCCTGCGGGTCGAAGGTCTCTTCCCAGTCTGAAAGCCGGTAATCCGCCCGATCCGAGGTCCCGAAGAAATACAGTTTCTTTTCTTTTCCGTCCGACCCGTCCGAGAGAGTCACATACCGGAGAAAGGCCTCCAGATGCGGATCATCGGCGTTGATGAACCCGATCCGGCTGTGGTTGATCAGCCCGGCCTTGCAGGAGAGATACTCAGCGAAGTCCTTGTGCTCCCCGGGACCGATGTGATCGCCCTCCTCGATGTTGGTCCAGATGCCATAGTCAAAGGTAAAGCCATCCACCCGGTGCTGCTTCATGGCCTGGGAGGAAACCTCCACCACCGCATGGGTGCAGCCCGCCTGCACCATCATGGCCAGATACATCTGCACCTCGATCGGATCCGGCGTGGTGTTGTCCAGCTCATAGACGACGCTGCCCGGCGTCTCCCCGCAGGGATGGCTTTCCTTCTCGTCCGCGCCCGGAACATTGTTCCGCTCCGGCCGGTCGGGCATGATCGCGCCGTTTGTGCCGAGGGTGCCGACGGTTTTCCCGCCGCAGCGCAGGATCTGCGCCAGCATGTGCGTCGTCGTGGTTTTCCCCTTGGACCCGGTGATGCCGACCGTCACCAGCTTTTCGGCGGGATGCCCGTAGAAGGCCGCCGCCAGGAGCGGGCAGGCCAGCCTGGAATCCTCTACCCGGATTGCCGCCGTCCCGGCCGGAATCGATGTATCCTTCTCCACCACCAGAAGGGAGGCGCCGCCGGCGGCAATCTCTGCCGCCAGCGCATGGGTGTCAAAGCGGGCGCCGGCCACACAGATGAACGCGTCCCCCGGGCGCAGCTTCCGGTTGTCGTGGCACAGCCCCGTGACTTCCGTTTCCGGACTGCCCTGAAGCCATGTGCAGGGGATGTTCCGGATCAGATCCTTGATCTTCATCGATGAAATCCTTTCGCCGTCAGCCGGTCCGCTCTCCTTTTTTGCCGCACGCCGGCGGCGGGAGGAGCCCGGACTGACCGTTGTCATACTGTCATACGTTTTTGACCGCCCCTTCCGGAATGACGCCGCACACGAAACAACTCTGAATCCGACGGAAATTCAGCCGGCATGCACCGCGGTGTCTGATTTGGCCGGGAGAATGAAAATTCGACGTGCCGTCAGAACAGGAAAAGGCCGTGCCGCAGGAATCTGCGGCACGGCCTTATTATAGCCGGAAACAAAAGCACACGCAACTCACGGATCTTTGAATGACCATCGCCGGCCGGATCCTGGTTACTTCCAGCAGCCGTTCAGGCAACCCCCGGGAAGTGGCGGCTGGTCAGGCCGTCACCTCGGGGTTTGCCTGCACCGACGCGGTCAGCTTTCCGTCCGCGGCATCGATCACAATCGTGTCTCCCTGTCTGACCTTGTCTTCCAGGATCAGCTTTGCGGCGAGCGTCTCGACGTTTTTCTGCAGATAGCGGCGGAGCGGTCTTGCACCGTACACCGGATCATATCCTCCGTCCGCGACCTGCTTTGCTGCGGCGTCCGTGAGCTTGATGGAGATCTCGCGGTCCTTCAGGCGGTCGTTGACTTCCTTCATCATCAGGCCCACGATACCCTGGATATTCTCCCGGGTCAGCGGGCGGAACATGATGATCTCATCCAGACGGTTCAGGAATTCCGGGCGGAAGTGCTTTTTCAGCTCCTCCTCCACCTCCTGGCGCGCACTGTCGTAGATCGAGCCGTCCGGCCCGATGCCGTCGAGCAGGTACTGGGAACCGATGTTCGACGTCATGATCAGGATGGTGTTCTTGAAATCCACCGTGCGGCCCTGCGAATCGGTGATCCGGCCGTCATCCAGGACCTGCAGGAGAATGTTAAACACGTCCGGATGTGCCTTCTCAATCTCATCGAACAGGACAACGCTGTAGGGCTTTCTGCGCACAGCCTCGGTCAGCTGACCACCCTCATCATAGCCAACGTACCCTGGCGGCGCTCCGATGAGCCGGGACACGCTGAACTTCTCCATGTACTCGCTCATATCAATGCGCACCATGTTGTTCTCGTCGTCAAACAATGCCTGGGCCAGCGCCTTGGCCAGCTCGGTCTTGCCGACGCCGGTCGGCCCCAGGAACAGGAAGGAACCGATCGGACGGTTCGGATCCTTGATGCCGGCCTTCGAACGCATGATCGCCTCGGTCACTTTCTCCACAGCCTCATCCTGGCCGATCACCCGCTGATGCAGTGCATCATCCAGGTGCAGCGTCTTTTCGCGCTCGCTCTCGGTCAGTCTGGCCACCGGGATGCCGGTCCAGCGGGACACGATCCTGCCGATCTCATCCTCCGTGACGGCCTCATGGACATAGGTGAGCCCGGAGTTCTTCGTCTTTTCCTCTTCCGCGGCCAGCTGTCTGGTCAGCTGCGGAAGTCTTCCGTACTGCAGTTCCCCGGCCTTTGCCAGGTCTCCTGCCTGCTGGGCCTTCGCGATATCAGACTTCATCGCGTCGATCTGTTTTCTCAGATCCGAGAGCTTCTGCAGGGAAGCCTTCTCGTTCTTCCACTCGGCCTCGCGGCCCGCGTAGTCTTCCTCGCGCTCGGCCAGTTCCTTCTGGATATCCGCCAGGCGCTCCTCCGAAAGGTGATCGTTCTCCTTCTTCAGGGCGTTCTGCTCCATCTTGAGCTGATCGATCTTGCGCTTTGCCTCATCCAGCTCGGTCGGAAGCGTACTCATCTCCGTCTTGACCATCGCGCAGGCCTCATCGACCAGGTCAATCGCCTTGTCCGGAAGGAAGCGGTCCGTGATGTACCGGTTGGACAGCTGTGCCGCCGCCACCAGCGCGGAGTCCGTGATCTTCACATTGTGGTAGACCTCGTACCGCTCCTTCAGGCCGCGGAGAATCGTGATGGTGTCCTCCACACTGGGCTCATCCACCATGACAGGCTGGAACCGGCGCTCCAGCGCGGCATCCTTCTCAATGTACTTGCGGTACTCGTCCAGGGTGGTCGCACCGATGCAGTGCAGCTCGCCGCGTGCCAGCATGGGCTTGAGCATGTTGGAGGCATCCATCGCGCCGTCAGTCTTGCCGGCGCCGACGATCAGGTGAAGCTCATCGATGAACAGAATAATATTTCCCTCGCTCTTCTTCACCTCGCCCAGAACCGCCTTGAGCCGTTCCTCAAATTCGCCCCGGTATTTCGCACCGGCGACCAGGGCACCCATGTCCAGGGAGAAGATCTTCTTGTTCTTGAGCTGCTCCGGCACATCGCCCGCCGCAATTCGCTGTGCAAGCCCCTCGACCACGGCCGTCTTGCCGACACCGGGCTCACCGATCAGAACCGGGTTGTTCTTTGTCTTGCGGGAGAGGATCCGGATCACATTGCGGATCTCCTCATCGCGGCCGATCACCGGATCCAGCTTCTGATCCCGGGCCTTTTCCACCAGTTCCTCGCCGTACTTGGCCAGGGAATCATAGGTATCCTCCGGCGTATCGGTGGTCACCCGCTGGTTACCCCGGACCTCGGAGAGTACCTGCAGGAAGCGGTCCCTGGTCACGCCGAATTCCCGGAACAGCCCCTTCACCTGGCTGTTGGGCTTGCGGATCATGGCAAGGACCAGATGCTCGACCGACACATAGTCGTCTCCCATGGCCTTTGCCTCGTCCTCCGCCCCGTTCAGGGCGTCATTGAGGGCCTGGCTGATGTAGCGCTGCCCGGCGCCGGACACCTTGGTGAGCTGGCTCAACAGCTGTTCGTTGCGCTCCTGGAAATACTGCGGCTGGATCTCCATCCGCTGCAGCAGCTTGACGAACAGGCTGTCATCCTGGCGGAGCAGTGCCTCGATCAGATGTTCCTGATCGATCTGCTGGTTGCCGTACTCCCCTGCTATCTTTTCAGAATCCTGCAGAGCCTGCACGGATTTCTGTGTGAATCTGCTGATATTCATAAAACCATTCCTCCTTTTCCTGAATTCCCGGATTGCTCCGGTCTTCCGCTTCCGGCGGAAGGAAACGGCTGTCAGATGCGGAATGGTCATTCATCTGACACCCCGCCGTTCTGAGTGCAGTATATCATTGTTAGCACTCGATGTCAATGAGTGCTAATGAAATTCAGAGAAAAATTCTGCTGATTTCAAAAGAGGCCGGCGGGGCATTCTCCGTGATTCTGACGAATGCCCGCCGGTCTTTCTGAATGATTGGATCTGATGTTCGATGCTCTCCGGATTCCACGAACTCCGGATCCCACGAACTTCGGATCCGCCGGTCTCCGGCTCTGCAGGGCGCTGAATTCCTGCTCTCTGACGCACTTTGCTTTCTGCGAAGAAGACTCTGCCCGTATTATTCCTGTGCTCCGGCCGCCAGGATGTCCTGCAGCGCGTCGGTCAGGGCCTTGTTCTCCGCCTCCGTCCGCACAGAGAGACGCAGATACTGCCGCCCCGGCCGCCTCATCTTCGGCGTGAGGTCCTTGACCAGGAAATTCCGCTCGATATAGAGCCTTCGGGTCACCGCGCGGGAGGACTTCGAGCCTGTCAGCTCCACCGTGATGTAGTTTGCCTGCGACGGAAGCACCTTCACCCCCGGAATGGCGCGCAGATTTTCCTCGAAAATCCGGCGTGCATCCGAGAGCTGCTGCAGCGACTGCCGGTAAGCCTTTTCATATTTCTCATAGATCTGCATGAAAAACTCGCCGAACGAGTTGATATTCCAGATCGCGACATCCTTCTTCATCGCAGCGATCAGCCCGCTGTCCCCGGAGGCCAGGATTCCCAGCCTTGCGCCCGGCACGCCGTAGGACTTGGAGATGCTCTTGACGACGACCATGTGCGGGCAGGCCGCCAGCACCGATTCATCCATAAACGACGGATTCTCCTCGTCGGCAAAATCGATGAAGGACTCGTCATAGACCAGGCGGATGTCCTCCCGCTCACAGTCTGCCGCCAGGCGCAGCACATCCTTCTTCGGAAGATAGTGCCCGCTGGGGTTGTCCGGATTGATCAGGATGATGTTCTGCACCTTTCCGAAGAACCAGCCTTCGATGTCCTCCACCGTATAGGAAAAATCGTCGGTCTCCGGAACCGCAATGACGGTGCGGTCCGCCGGCAGCCGGTTGGGGTACTCCTCAAACGTCGGCCGGATCACGCCGGTCTTCCCCTCCGTGAATTTCTCCTGCAGGGATTTGATCAGCTCAGCCGCGCCGTTTCCGACCAGGATGTGGTCCTGATGCACGCCGAAGTTGCGGGAAGCCAGCAGCGCGTTGACTTCCATGCCGGACGGATACTCGGTGAGCAGGGTGTCAAAATTCACGCGCATCTCATCCTTCATGCGCTGGGTCGGGAAGAATGGGTTGACCAGATAGCAGAAATCCACCATCTTCGGGTATCTCCAGTATCCGCCGTAGCGCCGCTGCACGCGGGAGAGGCGCTCGTCATCCTCTGCAAACAGCGATTCCGCGATGTCCAGATCCTGCACGTCATCGATCTCATACCAGCGCTGTCCGTTCAGCCTCTTGGCACGGATCCCCGGATCGTCCAGCATGGCAATCACGCGGAGCACCTGCTCATAGTACTCGTTGTTGCCGAGGGCCATCTCGTAGGCTTCCAGGAACGGAATATATTTCTGGTTTGAAAACTCTTTGCTGAACTTGTAGAGATTGACCGTCTTGTAGTACTGTGAGACGTCGTTGAAATCAAAATTCTTGCCGGGAACGAAGGCAAGGATCTCGTCATTCGGCCCGACCTTGACCACGGTGCCGTCCATCCAGCTCTCATACTTGTCCACCAGCACCAGCGTATCCCGCGGATCGTCCGTCAGGGCGTGCAGGACGCTGTCCTCATAGATCAGATCCGACTCCAGAAGCAGCGTGTCCTGCTCCGCCAGATATTCCTTGGCGAGCGCCAGCGAATAGATGTTGTTGGTCTTGTCGTAGATCGGATTTTCCACATAGACAATCGGCGTCTGAATATCGGTCAGGGTGGCAATGTAATCCTTCAGCTTCTGCCCCTGGTAGCCGACCACGATCACGACGCGCGTCAGATGCAGCCGGTCCAGCTGATGGAGCACCCGGTTGATCAGACGCACGCCGTTGACCTCGATCATGCACTTGGTATTGTCCGCCGTCAGTTCCTTCAGGCGCCGGCCCATCCCGGCTGCCAGAATAATAGCCTGCATTGGTTGTCTCCTTCTCTGATTCCGCCCCGCACCCGGCGGGAGGCCGGACGCGGGGCGGGAAAAAATTCCTGCTGCTTCTCTTTACTCCGCTGGCTCGGTGGCATACAGCGTTCCGCGCAGCGTGCTGATGGTGTAATTGAAATCCGGAATCAGGATTTCATTGCTGGAGGTATAGGTTCCGTCAAACGGAACGCGCATCTGAACCAGCTGATATTTCATCAGATCCGGGATCTTTGTGATCAGGTCCATCTCCGTGGCCGAATCAATGTTGTGGGTGATCATGGGCAGAATCTGATTGACCAGGGACACAATGTCCGTCACACTCATCCCCTTCATCTCTTCGATCAGCGAGGACAGAACCTCTCTCTGCCGCTCCGTTCTCTCGTAGTCGGCATTCCCCACATAGCGGATCCGCGCATATCCGACGGCCTGGATTCCGTTGAGATGCGTCGTCACGCCGTCGTCACGCCCGGTGACCTGATAGGCGGAGGGGTCCAGCCCCCGCAGCTTGCAGATCTCCGCGATGTAGCTGTTGGCGACCTTTGCCTCCGCCGTTGTGATGTTGACATCCGCCCCGCCGATCAGATCGATGATATCCGACATCGAATTGAAGTCCACGGAGGCATAGTTGTCAATAGCAACGCCATAGTTGGATTCCAGGGTGGTGACCAGGAGAGGTCCGCCGCCGATCGCGTGAGCCGCGTTCAGCTTGCGCACGCCGACATTCGGGATGTTGGCATAGAGATCGCGCATGAACGAGGTCATATAGATCGTCTTCGTATAATCATTGAGCGTGATCAGGATCATGGCATCCGAATTTCCGTACCAGTTGTCCTGCCGCCGGTCCGAACCGATCAGGAGAATATCATAGATATTGTCGGCCGCCTTCTGTTCGTCAGAAGCCATGGTCCCGACATTCGCAATCTGTTCGTCAATCGCGCTCTGCTCCTCGGGGTCCAGGGAAACTTCCTCGATGGCCTGCTCCCCCTCCTCATCCGTCGCGTTCACGATGTCCCTGTTGATCGTGACATCCTTGTCGGCCACATAGTTGGAGCGCTGGTTGATGTAGCGCAGCCCGAAATACAGGGCGCCGAGCACGACGCACAGAAGAATCAGGACAACGGCCAGGACGATCTGAAAGACTTTTTTTGCTTTTCCGTGCTTTTTCCTATTCTCCATTGGTTCTGATTCTCCTCCCCCTCTGTATTCCGGTGCGGCCGATTGCGGCGGCTGCTGTTTGCCGTGCTTTTCCTGCTGCTCCTGCTCTGAATTCTGCCGCATGCCGTCCGCTTTCTCCGGGCTGCGGTCCCTTGACGAATTCTCGTCCAAAATCTGCCTCTTTCTGATCCTTTCGATCAAAATGCATACAAAGATCGTGCGGCCATCGCCGCACAAACAAGTGCAAATTAGCATAAACAGCGTATTGTGTCAAGGAAAGGAAGGCATTCACGCAGATTTTGTGATAAAATGGCCTCAGTTCAAATTTTGTTCGGCACCGGCACAGACGGCATACTGGCAGAAGAATCCGGGAAACAGCGTTCCAGAAAGTACACGCATATTCGATCAGGAATCGAATCCGCTGATCAGGGTACACGGATCAGGAATCCACGGACGCAAATCACGCATGCAAATACGAACCAGGAATCATACAGGAAAAGGCAGGAGAAGAATCGATGGACAACGAAATTTTCCGCCGGATCCGGGACAATATTGCCACCGTGATCATCGGCAAATCACAGGTAACGGATCTGGTACTGACTTCACTGATCGCCGGCGGGCATGTGCTTCTGGAGGACGTGCCCGGCACCGGAAAAACCATGCTGGCCAAGGCGCTGGCCGCTTCCATCCGCGCGGAGTTCTCCCGCGTGCAGTTCACGCCGGATCTCCTTCCCTCGGACATTACAGGACTGAATTTTTACAACCAGAAAACCGGCGAATTCACCTTCCGCCCGGGCCCCGTCTTTTGCAGCATCCTCCTGGCGGATGAGATCAACCGGGCGACGCCGCGAACCCAGTCGGCTCTTCTGGAGTGCATGGAGGAGCGGCAGGTGACGATCGACGGCGAGACCCGGAAGCTTCCGGATCCGTTTCTGGTCATCGCGACGGAAAATCCGGTGGAAACCACCGGCACGTTCCCGCTGCCGGAGGCACAGCTGGACCGCTTCTTCATGAAGCTGTCGATGGGGCTTCCCGACCGGGACGAGGAGCTTGCCATCCTGGACCGGTTTGAGCGGTCACAGCCCCAGAATGCACTGCAGCCGGTCTGCGGCGCCGAAGAGATCCGGGAGGCGCACCGCGCCTATCCCTCGGTCTTTGTCCACCCCGCGCTGAAGGGGACGATGGTGGATCTGGTGCAGGCCACGAGGAATCACCCGTATGCCGCCTCCGGCGTCAGTCCGCGGGGAAGCCTCGCACTGCTGCATGCGGTGCAGGCCTATGCCTGGCTGCACGGGCGCGCCTACGCCGTCCCGGAGGACATTACCGCCGTGGCGGTTCCGGTTCTCGCGCACCGGCTGATCGTCAACCGCGGGATGGGAAGCCTCTCCGACGGAAGCGCTGTCATCAGAGACATCCTGGAGAAGACTCCCATGCCGACCGAAGACTGGAAGACGGCCCGGTAAGCAGCCTTCGGAGGGATTCCTATGACTTTCTTTCTGATTCTGGCCGGAGCCGGCCTGATTTTTCTGGCAGAGCGCGCCATCAGCAATCATTTCTGGGACAAAGGCCTGTCGGTCTCGGTCCGCTTTCCCGACAAACCGGCCATGGAGGGGGAGGAGGCCGTCCTGACCGAGGTCATTGAAAACCGGAAGATTCTGCCCCTTTCCTGGCTGAACGTCAAATTCCGGATCAGCCGCAATCTTCGCTTCGCCTCGATGGAGAACACCTCCACCTCGGACTGGAACTACAAGAGCGACGTCTTTTCGATTCTGTCGAACCAGAGGATCACCAGGCGTCTCTCCTTTGTGTGCGGCAAGAGGGGCTTTTATACCATCACGCAGGCAGACTGCATCTCCGCCGACCTTCTGATGACCGGGCGCCTGGTGGATACCTTTCCGCAGAATACCTTCTTCTATGTCTATCCGAAAACCGTGGACCTTTCCCCGGTCGATCTCCCCTTCCGCCGGATGATCGGCGCCGTGACGGCACAGAAGATGCTGTACGAGGATCCGTTTGAGTTCCGCGGTCTGCGCGGCTATGCACCAACGGACCCGATGAGCCGGATCAACTGGAAGGCGACGGCGCGCACCGGACAGATGCTGGTCAACCTGCACGATTCCACCGCATCGCGGGAAGCGGTGATTTTTCTGAACGTGGAGGACGAGACGATCTGGAAATTCGAGCAGCTGCATGAGGAGGCCATCCGCGTCGCGTCCGCCCTGTGTCAGCGGCTTCTGGCGGAATCCGTCCCGGTCCGCCTGTACTGCAACGGGATTGATGTGCTGACCGGGTCGGCATCCCTTCTTCCGGCCGGCAGCGGAGGCCGGCAGATGGACACCGTCAATGAGCTTTTGGCCCGCATTGACCTGACGAAACCCTGCGTGCCCTGTATCCGCCAGGTAGAGGAGGCCGCATCCTCCGCGCTCCCGGATCTGCCGCTCTTTGTGATGATCTCCAGCTGTCAGAAAAAGGATCTTGCGGGCGCGTTCCGCGCGCTCTCCGCGAAGGGAAGCGCCGGGCTCTGGATTGCGCCGCTGCATCCGGACATGGATCTGCGCGTTGCCGCATCCGCGGAAATGGACGTGGTCCGATGGGAGGTGGAACGAATTGCCTGATCGAAAAATGCGCATCCGGATGCTTCTTCTGGAATCCCTGCACGCCTGGCTTCTGGTATCCGCTGTGGCTGCTCTGCCCTTCACCGCGGCTGCCGGCGATTCCATGCCCGCCGTGTTCCTGCACGCGGCCCCGCTGTATGCCGCGGCGGTCATCTCCGCCGCAGCCATCGCGGGACAGGCGCACCTTGCATCCTACCTTCTCACCGGCACAGCCGTCACCGCGGCGCTCTGGCTTCTTCCCTTCGGCCTGATCGTCCGGATCTGCCTGGCCGTCGGCTCGGCAATTCTGTTTCTGGGAAGAATTCCCGGACGCCTGGCTGGGGAAAAGGGATTCTTCTCGCAGCCCACACCCTTCTGCGTCATTCCGTTTGCAATCCTCTATATCGCGGGACTGTCGATCGGGATTCCTCCCCTGTGCCGCGCGCTGAACGGAATGATCTTCGCGTATCTGATCAATCTCTATCTCTACACCAACCTCACTGAGCTGAACGCCTTTCTGATCCAGAACCTGGAAACCGCCAATCTTCCGGGCGGACAGATCCGCTCGACCAACCGGATCCTCATGGGCGTTCTGCTGGGAATTGCAGCCGCGGCGATGCTGATCCTTCCGCGGGTCGGTCTGGACCGCCTGATCCTCGAGGCCGGACGTCTCCTGTCCCGGCTTCTGCGTGTCCTGCTGTCGCACCGCGGAGAGAAAGAGGTTCTGCCTGTTGAGACCGCTCCCGCCGAGGAAGCTATGCAGAACCCCGGCTTCGGCGAACCCGCGGTGACGCCCGCCTGGCTGGAGGCGCTTTTGAATGTGCTGTCGGTCATCGTCACAATCCTGGTGATCGCCGGTCTTCTCATCGCAGCCGCGGCCGCCGTGATCGCTCTGTTCCGACGTTTTTACCGCCCGATCCGCGAAAACGATGACGAGCGGGAATTCATCGGGATGCAGCAGGCAGATCCAATCACAAAAGCGGGACAGACCGGCCGCCGCAGCTTTCTGTCCCGCTTTTCCCCGGAGGCTTCCATCCGCCGGATCTACACCGCGGCCATTGAAAAAGGCCGGAAAAAGCACCGGCCCAAGGAGGAAATCCCGAAATGCGCCACGCCAAAACGGCTGGAAGACCTGGCGGAGATCCCGGCGGGGGACCGCCGGGACGCGCTGCACCGGCTGTACGAGAAGGCGCGCTATTCCGGCCAGCCCTGCACCCGGGCAGATCTGGAAGAGATGAAGCGCAGCGCCAGCCAGTCCTGACAGACAAAAAAGAGGTACCGCTTTCTGCCGCTGGTTCGTTCAAACCGGGCAGATGGTCACCCTGCAGGAAGCGGCAGACCCGGCCGCAGGTGCAGCAAAGCGGATCAGCGTCACGTCCTCCATCTCTCCCGCGTGATTGCTGTGGGCCCGGTGCAGAAGTTCCACAGGACCGCACCCCGCCGGAAGCGTCATCCGAAAGGCCTGCCCGTCTGCTGCGGTGAGGACCACCGCGCCCTCCCGGATTTCTGCGGAAAGCTGTGTGACAAAGTTCTCGGTCAGGAGCGCCGGTTCCCCGCTCTGCGTGCCGGAGCCCGCACACGGATTTCCTGCCGTGGCATCCGCCGTCTGCAGGCTGTCCTCCACCGCAAAGGATTCGGGCAGGGATCCATCGATTCTCCGGACAAGGACATTCGTCGGCAATGTTTCGTAGGCGCGGTCAAAGCGCATCCGCACGGTCCCCGCCGCCTCCGGTGCAAATTCTGTGCAGCGGTGCGCGGACCCCTCTTTCTGCAGCGCCCCGCGGACCAGCGGCACGTTGTGGCTCTCTGAGTTATTGCAGAAGATGTCATAGCGCCCGTCGGAGAAATAGGCCTTGGTGTACTCGCCGGAGCCCAGGTCGCAGAGCACCTCCGTGTCCCCGTACAGCAGGAAAAAGCTGCCGACGTCGTTGTGATTGTGCGGCTCATCGTTGTTTCCGCCCTTTGCTGCCCAGGAGAATCCCTGCGACCGGCGGCAGATCACCCACTGTGCCTCCGGGAGAATCGTGACCTGATCCGCATCGGTCAGGAGGCCAGCGGAACAGATTCCCTTCCTCAGATCGCTGCACAGGCGCTCTGTCCACACAATATCCCGGTACATCTGGGAGAAACGCCAGCATTCATCCTCCCCGGGCCGCAGGCAGTAGGAAAAATCCGGGAACAGAATCTCTGTCTTCCCGCCCCGGTTATACCGGTCTGCCAGCCAGGAGGTCAGTCCCGCTCTCCAGCGGCCGCGGCGGTCGCCGTCCGAGAAACTGACCGTGCGTCCGCCGGCAAAGAAGCAGGCCTGCTGAAACTGCGCGATCTTTTCGGGCTTTTCGCCGTCAAACAGATCGCAGGGAAGTCCCTCCTGCTCACACACATCCGCAAACGCCGCAAAATAGCTGAAGCCGTAATTCCAGTACCCAAGGCCCTCGGTGCAGGCACCGTCCGCGCCGAAACCGGCGAGGTACCCGGATTTCTGGGCCTTTGCCATCCGCAGGGCAAGCGCCTTCCCCTTCGGATCGTCCCCCATCAGAACCAGGGCGGCGATTCCGACCGAGCCGCAGCAGACGGCGTTCCAGTTGATGGTGCAGGTTTCCCACCAGGCATAGGGTTCCTTCGCCATCACCGGGAAGAGGACCCGTCGGCAGACTTCCTCTTTCATCCGCGCCAGCAGGGAGAGATCCAGGTAGGTGCGGAGCCCGTGACAGATCTCGGCAAATGCCTCGGCCGTCTCGGAGGCAAACAGGTCGACCGTCACCGCCCAGTCGGGATTCTCCGCCCGGTTCACATGAGCGGGAAGCGCCCAGCACGTCTCCCGGCACACCGAGAGGACGACTTCCTCCAGCTTGCGGATGTCTTCCTTTCTGCGCCAGAGGATGGCGGCGATGCCGAAGACAGCCAGAAACTCCCGCCGGCGGAAGTAGAACCGCTCATATTCCAGACGGTTGCCGTTTTTCTCGTACAGCGCAAACAACTCCTCCGTGAGGGGAGGCATGTCCTGGTTCCGGAGTTCTTCGGTCAGCGCCCGGAGATCCTCCTTCTCCTGCTCCAGATACTGTTCCAGCTGCGTCAGGACAGCCGGATTCTGCTCTTTGGATTCCATGACTTTCCTTTCTGATGCCTCTGCCGGGCGGTCGGACGGATCCGCATCCGTCTGTCCTTGCGGCCGCCGGACTCGCCTTTGTCAGTTGGTACTGCCCTCCAGCATCGGTGTATAGGCGCCGCGCGGCTCAATCACCGGGCCGCCTGTGCCCGCAATGTACTCCTCCGTAATGGTCACCCGCCCGATATTGCGGTCCTTGGGAATCTCATACATGATATCCAGCATGTACTTCTCAATGACCGCGCGCAGCGCGCGGGCTCCCGTATTCTTCTTCAGTGCCTTCTTTGCGATGGCGTGCAGCGCGCCGTCCGTGAATTCCAGATCGACCTGGTCCATCGCCAGAAGCTTTTTATACTGCTTTAAGATGGCGTTCTTCGGCTCCTTCAGGATGCGCACCAGCATATCCTCATCCATGCCGCTTAAGGTGAAGACCACCGGAAGCCTTCCGAGAAATTCCGGAATCATGCCGAAATGCCGCAGGTCCTCAATCTCCACCTTGCTCAGGATATCCGGGTCCTGCGCATACTGATCCCGCAGTTCCGCGTTGAAGCCGATGCCGGCCTTCTTTGCCAGCCGTTCCCGGATGATCACTTCCAGGTCAGGGAACGCGCCGCCGCAGATGAAGAGGATGTTCTTCGTGTTGACATTGGCCATCGGCACCATGGCATTCTTGCTGCTCGCGCCGACCGGAACCTCGACCTCCGATCCTTCCAGGAGCTTCAGGAGTCCCTGCTGCACGCTCTCTCCGTTCACATCCCGCTGGCTGGTATCCTTCTTCCGCGCAAGCTTGTCAATCTCATCGATGAAGATGATGCCGGTTTCCGCCTTGTCGATGTCGTTTCCGGCCGCGGCCAGGAGCTTGCTCACCACGCTCTCAATGTCGTCACCGATATAGCCGGCCTCCGTGAGGGAGGTCGCGTCCGCGATCGCCAGCGGAACGTCCAGGATTCTGGCCAGGGTCTTCACGAGATAGGTTTTGCCGCTTCCGGTGGGGCCGATCATCAGCATGTTGGATTTTTCGATCTCCACATCCTGGTCCTTGTTGGCCAGCCGCTTGTAATGATTGTACACGGCGACGGACATCACCTTCTTGGCGTAGTCCTGCCCCACCACATACTCATCCAGAAGCGCATGAATCTGGTGCGGCGCCGGGATATGCTTCAGGTCAATCCCCGGATCCTTCTTTTTGTCCTCTTCCTTCCGACGGGTCACCGTCTGCTGCTGCGGCAGCTGGAATCCCATTTTCTCCAGATCCTCGGGTGTGGTGATTGCAATCTGCCCACCCGGAAAATTCATCTTCGGGAACTGCCCGGAAGAAGCCATGTTGAAGGCATTCTGCAGGCAGTCGTGGCAGATGTAAATCCCTCCCGGGATGCCGATCAGGGGGCCTGTGACGCTCTCCGGCCTGCGGCAGACATAGCAGAAGTGCTGTGTGCCGTTCCCGCCGCCGTTTTCATTGCCATTGCCGTTTCCGTCCATCCCACCGTTTTCTGTCATGCTCGCGGTATCTGTCTCTCCTGTGCCGTTCTGATTGGTATCGTCCGTGTCATTCATCATATACATATTCTCCTGAAAGCCTGTACGGCTGATTTTCCCTTCCTGTTCCGGACCGCGCCGCGGCCCGGAACAGGAATTCCGCACCATTCTGTTTTTCTATGATACCACAAAGGGAAGAACTCCCGCAACGCAAAAACCCCCGGGCTCTCGCCCGGGGGTTTTTTCCAGCTTTCATACGGTATTGGAGCCGTCTGATGAATCAGGCCGCCGATCAGTTGTTGATCAGCTTGTCCTCTTCCTTGTTCCAGCTGTACAGCTTGCGGATCTCAGCGCCGACCTTCTCGGACGGATGATTTGCCGCCTTCTCACGAAGCGCACGGAAGTGAACCTGGCCGCCTGCATCGCTCATCTCGAGCAGGAAGTCCTTTGCGAAGGTGCCGTCCTGGATATCGGAAAGGATCTTCTTCATGGCCTTTCTGGTCTCGTCGGTGACAATCTTCGGGCCGGTGATGTAATCGCCGTACTCAGCAGTGTTGGAGATGGAATATCTCATCCCTGCGAATCCGGACTGATAGATCAGGTCGACGATCAGCTTCATCTCGTGGATGCACTCGAAATAAGCATTGCGCGGATCGTAGCCGGCTTCCACCAGTGTATCGAATCCAGCCTGCATCAGAGCGCAGACACCGCCGCAGAGAACTGCCTGCTCACCGAACAGGTCGGTCTCGGTCTCGGTCTTGAAGGTCGTCTCCAGAAGTCCTGCTCTTGCACCGCCAAGCGCAGCGCCGTAAGCCTTTGCCCTCTCCAGTGCCTGGCCGGTCGCATCCTGCTGTACGGCAACCAGCATCGGGGTACCCTTTCCAGCTTCATACTCGGAGCGGACGGTATGGCCCGGAGCCTTCGGCGCGATCATGGTGACATCGACATCTGCCGGTGCCTTGATCAGGCCGAAATGTACATTGAATCCATGAGCGAACATCAGCATATCGCCGGCCTTCAGGTACGGAGCGATGTCCTTCTGATAGACAGCTGCCTGCTTCTCATCCGGGATCAGAACCATGATGATATCAGACATCTTGACCGCTTCCGCAACCGGATATACGGTAAGCCCCTGTGCCTCTGCCTTCGCCTTGGACTTGGATCCCTCGTAAAGACCGACAACGACATCCATGCCGGAATCGTGAAGGTTCAGCGCATGTGCGTGACCCTGGCTGCCGTAACCGATCACAGCAATCTTCTTGCCCTGGATATAGGAAAGATCGCAGTCCTGCTCATAGAAAATTCTTGCTTCTGCCATTTGTAAATACCTCCAAAAATGATATTGGGCTGAAAAAGGCCCAGATCTCCGCGGAACATACGGAGATGCTGCAAAGCCGCTCCGAAGGGCTGCTCTGTAACCGAATTTGTTACTGTGCGTCGTCGTGGGTGCCGCGGGACATTCCGACAATGCCCGTGCGCGCAATCTCCAGGATGCCGAACTCCTCCAGAAGGCGCGTGATCGCATCGATCTTGCTCTCGGTTCCCGTCATCTCCAGAATCATGGAATCGGTGGCGACATCCACGATCTTGGCCCGGAAAATGTCGGCGATGGACATCACCTGCTGGCGGTCCTTCGAGCCGGCGGCGATCTTGATCAGGATCAGCTCCCGGCAGACAGGATCACGATCCAGCACCTCGATGGTCTTGACATCGATCAGCTTCCGCAGCTGGCTGCAGATCTGGTTCAGCGCGTCCTCATCCCCGAGCGCCACAACCGTGATTCTGGTCATGCGCGGATCGGTCGTCTTGCCGGCCGTGATGCTCTCGATGTTGAAGCCGCGGCGGCTGAAGAGGCCGGCGATACGGCTTAAAACACCCGATTCATTCTCCACCATCAGGGAAATTACAATCTTATTATCCATTCCGTCTCCGAGTCACTGGTCTGGTGCGGCACGCCGCACGGGTTATCGCAGGCTTTTCCAGGTACTTTCCGCCGCTCACCGGCGGGAGCGCTCCGAAAAAGCTAAAACAAATCTTAGTGACGGATATACTTTTTGTCAAGAAGCATTACTTAATATGTTCATTTGGGTTAAATTCGTCATGGGATTCTCGTCCGGAATATCCTGTATGTTTTCTTTTCGTAACATTCCCGGCATGCTATACTTGGTTCGCACGAAAAGACTGCAACCGTGAGGATACAGGATGTCTGCAGGGACGCCGGCTGCGGCAGCATCCGGCGCCGCGGACTCTATGCAGGGAAACGTGCCGGAGTCATCCGGCGGCATTCTCCTGCCCTCCGGGCAGCGGCAGAAAGGGAGGAAAAACATTGATCAAAGTCTGTAATGAAAAAGAGCTGACCCCTGCGCTTCAGAAGAAGGCGGAGGACCTTTTTGCGGCCTGCGCCGCCTATGAGGGGCTGACGCTCTCGGCTCCGGATCTCATCGCCCCGGAGGAACGGGTCTATCTGTATCTGGACGACGAGGATCCCTCCAGGCTCAATGCCTTTCTCGTCACCTACGACAACGGCGACTATTATGAGATGACCGCGTTTACCCGCCCGGAATGCCGGCAGAAGGGCTATTTCACGAAGCTCTTCGACCGCCTGATCTCCGAGATCGGCGAGGAGGCCGCGCTCTGCATCTACACGGACGGCTGCAGCTATGACGCCTTTGCCACGCTGGAGTTCTTCCTCGGCGCGCAGTATACCTCGACGGAGCACCTGATGACGCTGGACCTCTCGAAGTATCCGGAGAAGCACCCCTCCGGGGACACGGCGCTGGAAGACAGCAGCGACATCGCGCTTCTGTCCCGGATTCACAGCCGGGCCTTCGATGTAAAACAGAAGGAATCCCGGGACTATCTCCGACAGGCAGTATCGGACGGTTCCGTTCTCTGGGAGATCACCTCGGCGGGAAAGCCCTGCGGCCTGTGTCTCGGCACGGCCGGGGAGGACGAGGTCTACCTCTTCGGCCTGGCCATCGACCCCGATTTTCAGGGGAAGGGAATCGGCACGCAGGCGATGGATCTTCTCCTCTCCAGCCTGAAGGGAAATTATAAGACTGTGAAGATTCAGGTCTCCGAGGAGGATGCCGCAGCGTACGCACTGTACTGCCATGAGGGCTTCCAGACGGCACAGGAACTGCAGGAGTACTGGTACTGAACAAATCTTCCGGAGCCGTGGTTTGCAAAGACCTTCTTCTGACAGACAGGCCGGCAGCACATCTGTCCGGCAGAGTCCCGGTGCGAAATGGACTGCCGGATCCCTTCACCAGCGGGGTGCCCTGAAAAGGCTTCCAGGGGCCGCAGG
Source organism: uncultured Lachnospiraceae bacterium (assembly GCA_900315495.1). Taxonomy (GTDB): domain Bacteria; phylum Bacillota; class Clostridia; order Lachnospirales; family Lachnospiraceae; genus Anthropogastromicrobium. Next base: position 31,884 of record OMZJ01000046.1, on the reverse strand, counting down.
AAGGGGATCCCCTTTACCAGCGTGGATTTCCCGGCATCGGGCAGTGCAGCATTTCAACCGCGGCGCGGCCTTCCACGAAGCAGCCGCAGATCCGGCAGGTCCCGGCCAGAAGCTTCTCACAAGCCCGGCAGGCGGCCAGGCGTTTCTCGTATTCCGCGGGATCTGTCCGCCCCTCCTCCGGAACGTCCTCGATGAGCTGCGCGATCTTGTTTTTCAGGTCTTCATCCGCCATCTCGCGCACCAGGCATTTTCTGCACCGGAGATCCGGCATTGGTTTCTCTTCCGCCATCTTTTTCCTCCCTGTCCTTGCGGCACAGCCGTTCACGCCTCCGACAGGCTCACTGCCGGCTCCCAGACGTGCCGCAGACTCCCGCAGTCCGATACCTGCAAAGGGGATGCACAGTCTTATCTGCATGGACGGCAATGACGCTTCTGTCCGCATCCGCCGGGCCGCTCGGCAAAGCCTCCGGAACCCGCGCTGTTTGACATTTCCCGCATTCCCGGCTATGATCATTTCAGCATGGGTTCCTCCGGGAAACCCGTATCAGAAAGGAGATTATACCATGAAAATCGCTTTGATCAATGAGAACAGCCAGGCGGCGAAAAACGCGCTGATCGAGAAGACGCTGCGCGAGGTGGTCGAGCCGAAGGGATTTACCGTCGTGAACTACGGCATGTATTCGGCGGATGACAAGGCACAGCTGACCTACGTGCAGGAGGGGCTTCTGGCCGCCATTCTCTTAAACAGCGGCGCCGCTGACTTTGTCGTGACCGGCTGCGGAACCGGCGAGGGCGCAACCCTTGCGATGAATGCCTTCCCCGGCGTTCTCTGCGGCCACATCGTGGATCCGTCGGACGCTTACCTGTTCTCCCAGATCAATGCCGGCAACGCGGCAGCATTTCCGTTTGCCAAAGGATTCGGCTGGGGCGGCGAGCTCAACCTGAAATACTGCTTTGAAAAACTGTTCGAGGCCGCACCGGGCGGCGGCTATCCGCCGGAAAGAGTTGTTCCGGAGCAGCGCAACAAGAAGATCCTGGATCAGGTCAAGACCGTAACCCACAAGGATATTCTGACCGTGTTAAAGACCATCGATCAGGATTTCCTGAAGCAGGCGATCGCGGGAGAGCACTTCAAGGAGTATTTCTACCGCGACTGCACGAACGACGCCATCCGGGATTACATCAAATCCGTCATCGGCGAATAATCCGGAACACAAACACGGGTCAGAAACCCGGCAGAGACAGAACGGGGCCGGCACCCGGCCGGCCCTGTTTCTGAAAGTACGAAACAATACAGGAATATCCCCCTCCGCAGGACTTTGGTCTTTCTATATCCTGCAATGGGAATGAAATGGGAATGGTTAGATAAGAGCCCTGGTTCTCCAGGGCTCTTTTTCTCATTTGGGACTCCGGCAGGCGCCGGAAAACCCGGACACCTCTCGATTCTTCCCCGCGGAGTCTGCCGGCTCTGCCCGTCAGGCCTCACCGCCGGAACATTATTTCAGGAAATCCAGGACTGCCGCCTTCATCTCACTGCGGTCGATGACAAGGTTGTGCAGCACCGGCGCGTGATCGATCTCGCGGACGGCCGCGGGACGCGGCACACCGGAGACGCGCTCCAGATCGGCGATCAGGTCGAAATCTTTTCCCTCATCCTGCGCCGCATCCTCCGGATCGATGGCCGGAACCACGCTCCGCACAAACTTATACGGGCTTGCGGTGGAGACGATGACCGTCTTCGTCCGGTCGCCGGTCTGTTTCACGTATTTCTGATAAACCGCGGAGGCGACGGCGGTATGGGTGTCGAGGACATAATGGTCGGAGGCAAACTCGTCGTGAATCCGCTCGGAAGTCTCCTCCTGCGTTGCGTAGCCGCCGGTGAAATCGGCCAGATTCTTCTTCATCTCCGCGGTGATGGTATACCGGCCATCCTTCGACAGCTCGCGCATGAACTCCGCGGTCTTCGCCGCGTCATCGCCGCAGCAGCCGAAAATCAGGCGCTCCAGGTTGCTGGAGACCAGGATGTCCATCGACGGGGAGGACGTCAGGATAAACGGGCGGTTCCGGTCGTAGGTTCCGGTCGTAAAGAAGTCAAACAGCACCTTGTTTTCGTTGGAGGCGCAGATCAGCCGGCCGACCGGAAGCCCCATGCACTTCGCGTAATAACCTGCGAGGATGTTGCCGAAATTCCCGGTGGGAACCGTAAAATTGATCTTCTCCCCCTCCTCGATTTCTCCCGCCGCAAGCAGTCTGGCATAAGCCCACACATAGTAAGCAACCTGCGGGATCAGGCGTCCGATGTTGATCGAGTTGGCCGACGAGAAGACATATCCGCGGCGGCTGATCTCACTGTTCAGCGCCTGGTCCGAGAACAGCTTCTTGACCTCCGTCTGGGCATCGTCAAAGTTTCCTCGGATGGCCGCGACCCGGACGTTCTTCCCCTTCTGCGTGACCATCTGCAGCTTCTGGATCGGGCTGACGCCGCCGTCCGGGTAAAAGACCATGATGCGGGTTCCCGGCACATCCGCAAATCCCGCCATGGCAGCCTTCCCGGTATCGCCGGAGGTTGCCGTCAGAATCACAATCTCCCGCTGCTCATGGTTCTTCCGCGCCGCTTTCACACACAGATGCGGGAGGATCGAAAGCGCCATATCCTTGAAGGCAATCGTCGCCCCGTGATACAGCTCGAGATAGTATGCGTCGCTCTTTTTCACCACCGGCGCTATCACCGGGGTGTCAAACTTTTTGTCGTACGCCTTCTCCACGCACTCTTCCAGTTCATCCCTGGTGAAGTCTGTCAGGAAGGACGACAGGATTTCCAGCGCCACGCCGTGATAATCCATGGCAGCAAACTCCCGCAGGCTCTTCGGAAGCGGCGGGATCTGATCCGGTACAAAAAGTCCCCCGTCCGGTGCCAGTCCCTTCAGAATTGCCTGGGACGCCGTGTAAGCCCTCTGATCCCCTCTGGTGCTGTGATACATGATTCCCATCTCTGTCTCCTTCTCCCGGCGGCATCCGCCCGGGTGTGCTGTTTTCTTCCGGCATCCGGCTGCCCCTGTCATCGGGGTGCCGGAAGGGCTGCCGCTGCGCTGCATCCTGTCTGTCCGTCAGGGCAGCAGTCCGCTCATGCGCTGTACCTGCTCGATCGACGAAATCGGCTCCGTGGCGTTGATGAAAATCAGGTCATCGATGCCGTTCTCCTCGATAAACTGGGTGATGCTCCCATTATAATAGCGATAATCAAACCAGTACAGATCCTGATAATAATCTGTCAGGAACGGAATTACCGCATTGCCGTAGGATTCCTTGATGACGACGGCACTCCGCCCGTTGGTGACATTGGGGTTGTGAATCACGCTGTACGGATTGTCCCCCGCCGCGAAGGTGGAATATTTCTGTCCCTCCGAATATCCGGACACATCGTTGATGATGGGCCAGTCCAGCGTCGTTCCGTCCGTCTCGGTGAACGTCATGGTGTTGCAGGTGATCGGCACAAATGCGTTGATCACATCCGGATTCGCCCGCAGTCCCACATTCAGGCTGCTCTGGTAGTAGGATCCGAGGAAACCGCCGAAATCCATCTCCTGATACTCGGAGAGATCATGCGGTGTCTGCCCCATCGCCTTCAGCAGCTCACAGGCCGCGTAGTAGGCGCCCCGTCCGTTCCAGTGATGGTCCGTGCGGAAATAGATGTACTCGTCGCGGTGATCCATGAGGGTATCCAGAATCGGCACCTTCTTCACATCCGTGTTCATGGAGTCATAGTAATAGCTCATAGCCTTGGCTTCATCGCTGCTCTCGGCTGCGTCCAGCGTGTCCCGGCTGACATACAGTGTGGAACTGATCGGAACCAGCATGCAGTAGACATTCGTCTGTCCCTTCAGCTCTTCTGCCATCCGGTTGACCGTCTCAATATAGGTATTCGCGGCATTGAGATTGAAATAATAGATGCCATAGGCGGTATCGCCGCTGATGATCAGGTTGTTCTGCACCTGTCCCTGCACCATCGGAAGATCCGAGGAGGCATCCGAAGATGCAGCCGTGGTACCGGGTTCGGCCGGAGAAACGGATGCCGAGGTCGTGACAGCCGTGCTGCTGCCGCTGTCTGCTGCTGCCGCTGTCGTCCGGCTTACCTCCGTGACTTCTCCGGAATTTTCTGTCTCTGCCTCCAGAGACACCGGTTCCGCGGATTCTTCCTCCGCAGGTGCCGTCTCTGTCTGTGCGCCGCCGCTGTTCCCGCTCATTGGCGCATCCGGGATCTCGTCCTTCGCGGTATCTCCCTGGATGATCTGTACCGTGCGGATGCCCCGCAGGGATTCCAGACCGGAATCCGCCAGAACCCAGGCATCCCGGAACGGGAAGGTATCGGAGTACCAGGTAGAAATCTGTGAAAAATAGGAGCCGTCCATCAGCGCCGATATGGAAAATTTTGGGAATTTCGTCAGCTCCCGCTTCTCCCGCTGGGATACGGACGGACGTAACGGCAGGATCCATCCCAGCACCGCGAAGAACAGAATCACCGCGGCAAAGAGGAGTATCCCGACCGTATGCGCCTTCCGGCGAACTTTTTTCTTTTTCTGCTTGTAATCCATTTTTTCTGTCACACCTCCGCCGTCAGAACTGGAAATAGAGGAACGGATTGTAGCTGTTCCCCACCAGCGCAATGAAGGATAGAATCGTGAGAACCGCCGGCGTCACGGCGTCTGCCCAGTAGCAGACCACCGCCGGTGTCTGCCTCTTGTCCGCCTCCACATAGGCGGCCCGACGAAGCATGGAACCGAGCGGTGTGCAGGCGATGGCACAGAAAATCAGAAGGAACAGGTTGTTGAGGAAGGAATAGTGCACCGACATGCTGGTGAAGGAACGTCCGCCGGCGCCGAACATGCCGGACAGGACCTGTCCCAGCTGCGGCAGGCTCTCAAAGCGGAACAGAACCCAGCCGATCAGGACGACAAACATCGCATAGATCCAGCCCACCGCCGCGGGAAGCCGGTCCAGATATTTCCGGAGCACGAACCGCTCCAGCACCAGGAAGACAAAGAAATACAGTCCCCACAGGATATAATTCCAGCTGGCGCCGTGCCACATGCCCGTCAGGAACCAGACGATGAACAGATTCCGGACCGTCATCGCGTTTCCCTTCCGGCTTCCGCCCAGCGGAATATACACATAATCGCGGAAAAAGGTGGACAGGGAGATATGCCACCTGCGCCAGAACTCCTGCACGGATGTGGCGATGTAGGGATAATTGAAGTTTTCCAAGTAATGGAATCCCACCATCCGGCCCATCCCGATGGCCATGTCCGAGTACGCCGAAAAATCGAGATAGATCTGTAACATGTAGAACAGCATGCCGAGCCACAGGCCGGCCGTCGGTGCTGAGGCCGGATCCTGCAGGAACTTGTCTGCCACAGACGCGCAGGCATTGGCCAGGATGGCTTTCTTGGCAAGTCCGACGGAAAAACGGCGGATGCCGACCGTCAGGTCGCCGATGGTGACTCTGCGGCTGTCAATTTCCTCCGCCACCGTCTGATAGCGCACGATCGGTCCGGCAATGCACTGGTGAAACAGGCTGCAGTACAGGAGGATCTTCCAGTACTTCGGCTGCGCCTTCACCTCCCCGCGGTATACATCCGCGACATAGGAGAGCAGCTGGAACGTATAGAACGAAATGCCGATCGGCAGCGCGATGTCCGGGACAAAGTCCGACAGGCCCGTCACCGCGTCAAAGGTCCGGAAGAAGAATCCGGTATACTTGAATACGGCCAGAAGGCCCAGCAGGATGACGCATCCAGCGATCATCCACTTCTTCTTCTCCGTGCCGTCTTCGCCGGCCCGGTCAATCCGGACCGCCGCATACCAGCTGGCAAGGGCCATGCCCAGGAGCAGAAACACGTAGCGGACACCACCCCAGGAATAGAAAATCAGGGAAAAGACGAGGAGAACAATGTTCTTTTTCTGAATGTCCTGCACGCGGAAATAGATGATCAGGTTCAGGCACAGGAATACAAAGATGAAAAACAGGCTGGAAAAAACCATCCCTTAAAAAACTCCTTTCTTCAGCCCTGTGCCCCGGGGCATGTTCTGCTTCGGGGCACAGGGTTAAAGAGTAGCTGTATTTTTATTGCAGTCTGACTTGCGCGACCTTCGGCGCCGTTATCTTTCCAGAGGTCTGGTATACTCTCTCAGCCAGACGCGCTCATCCTCCTCCATCCGCGGCGCCAGGGTCTCGTAAACGCGCGCATGATAGTCGTTGAGCTGTTTCAGATCCGCGTCGGAGAGCAGCGACGGATCAATGGCATCCAGATCGATCGGGGCATAGGTGATGTTCTCAAATTCCAGGAACTGCCCGTAGAAGTTCTTCTCCGCCTTTTTGCAGAGAAGCTCATTCTCAATGCGGATGCCGTATTCACCGCCGATGTATACGCCGGGCTCATCCGTCGTGACCATTCCGGCCTCCAGCACACAGTTGGCGCCGCGGCGGTCCTTCCAGCGGAATCCGTTGGGTCCCTCATGCACGCAGAGCAGATACCCCACGCCGTGGCCGGTACCACACTGATAATCGATGCCGAGATTCCACAGAGAGGAACGGCACAGAATGTCCAGATTCAGCCCGGTGCAGCCGTACAGGAATTTCTGATTGGCAAGGTTCAGGTTGCCCTTGACCACCAGTGTGAAATCCCGCTTCTGCTGTGCGGTGATCGGCCCCAGAACGAAAGTCCGGGTGATATCCGTCGAACCCGTCAGGTAATGCCCGCCGGAATCCACCAGAAGGAAGCCCTCCGGCTTCAGCTCCGCATTGTTCTCCGGCGTAGGCGCATAGTGCATCATCGCCGCATTCGCCTGATAGGCGCTGATCGTCGTAAAGGAAATCTCCACGAAGCCCGGCTGCGCGGCGCGCAGGGATTCCAGATAATCGGAGACCGAGAGCTCCGTCATCGGGATTTTTCCGATATTGGTCTTCAGCCAGTGCATGAAACGGGCCACCGCAATGCCGTCACAGATGTGGGCTTCCCGGATGTTCGCGATCTCGGTGTTGTTCTTGACTGCCTTCATGAGAATCGCCGGATCATCCGCGTCGCAGATCGTCACGCTCTCCGGCAGCAGCCCGGTCAGGCGGTAATTCACCTTTCCGGTATCCAGAAGCACCGAGCTTCCGGCCGGAAGGCAGGACACCGCCTCATAGACCGCGTCGTACGGGCGGAGGGACACACCGGCCGCTGTCAGCGTCTTCCGGATTCCATCGCTGACACAGTGCTCGTCCACAAACCAGTCCGCCCGATCCTCCCCAATCAGAAGAAAGGAATAGATCACCGGCACCGAGGGGATGTCATTGCCCCGGACATTCAGGATCCATGCGATCTCCTCCAGGCTGGAAACCAGGTGCCACCCGGTCCCCGCCTCCCGCATCTTTGCGCGGATTCTCGAAAGCTTGGACGCCGTATTCTCACCGCAGTACTTCTCTTCCAGCGCAAACACCGGGCTGGAAGCCAGCGGCGGACGATCGGTCCAGATCACATCTGCCAGATCCCGGTCCGTCTTCAGCGCACCTCCCTTTGCCGCCGCAATCCGTTCGAAAGCTCTGCCGTCGCGGGTGTTGACAACCTTCCCGTCAAATCCGATGACGCCCCCCTGCGGGAGTTCGGCCGCCATGAATTCCTCCACCGTAGGGACACCCTCCTGTCCCATCGCGTACAGCGAAAAGCCGCTTCCCTTGAGCTGCTCCTCGGCCTGGATGAAAAAGCGGCCGTCTGTCCAGAGTCCGGCCCTGTCCTTCGTCACCACCGCGACGCCCGCATCCCCGGTGAAGCCGGTGAGGAAACGCCGGGCCTCGAAATGGTCCACCACATATTCGGTCTCGTGATCATCCGCCGAGGGAACATAGTAGAGATCGATTCCATTCTCCGCCATCAGCGAGCGAAGTGCTTTCAGTCTGCTGTCATCCATCTTCTTTTCGTCTCCTTTGCTCTGTAAATTTCATGTGTGCCAGTCAGCCGGCTGCCGCCCCGTCCGCTGTTTTCCGCCTCAGTACCAATGGATCTGGTAAGCCGCCGGGACCGCGGCAGGATGCCGCGGGAAGTCCGCTGCAGCGAGCAATGCGGAACAGGCCGCCCGATACATGCAGGAAGCCGGAACCCTCCCGCAGACGGCTCCGGCCTGAAACTGGCGATCTCAATCCGTGCCAGACAGATAGGCGATATTGCTGCTGATTGTCTGCAAGTTATCCGACGGGGAATACCCGTCGTCACCGAACAGGAACTGGTGCAGCGAAATGACATTGGACACCAGGGTATCCGCGACCAGCGGATCCTTCATGTTGTACTCGCTGGTCAGAAGCCCCATCGTCGACTGCGTCTTGTAGTCCTCGGGGAAACCGATCGTGTCGACAATACTGTAGTTCTTGATGTCTCCCGCAAGAGAGAACAGCTCCCCGTAATCCAGTGTCGTGTAGATATTGCTGAAAATAATCCGCACCAGGTTGAACAGGGTGCCGATATCCGCGGTCTTTGCCTTTTCCAGCAGCTTTTCCATAACTTCCCGCTGCCTGCTGGTGCGTCCGAAATCCGAGCCCGTGGTATAGCGGTTGCGGCAGTAGGCGACAACCTTCGGGCCGTCGCAGTGCTGCAGTCCGCCCTGCGTGAACTGCCCGTCCGTGCCGATTCCGGTCTCCTGCACCACTTCCGTCAGATAGCCGGTGATGATACCTTTGTCGATCTCTTCCTGCGTGATCTCCAGGTCAAGCCCGCCCAGCGCATTGACCGCCAGGGCCGCGGAAGCCCAGTTGACGATCAGGATATCCTTGATGTTCAAGTCCAGATTCAGATTGATCATGGAGATCATTTCCATCGGGCTGCCGCCGAGGGCGGTGAAGACGCCGTCATTGATCTTGATGTAATTGTCCTGGTCGTACATCTTCATCACGGTATCGCGGTAGACGGAGGCTAGTTTCACCTGCTTGGTATCCACGTTGATGCTGCAGATGATAATGACATCCGCGCGGTAGTCTCCGTCGGCCAGCGACTGATTCATGCGGGCATCCACGCCCAGGATCAGGATATTCCAGAAGCCCTCGGTAGTCTCCCGCTCGGCGAGAAAATCGTCCGCGGAATTGATCTCTTCCGTCTGAATTTCCCAGTCCTCCGTCGAATCCGAGACATTCACCGCATGGATCACATCATCCAGCGTCGCGTCCTCCAGCGTCGCATCCTCCGCTGCGGATTCCGGCACTTTCGTCGCCTGTTCGGCACCGTTCACGGCGGCAACCACCGTGTTGCCGTTGTTGGAATTGTTCCCGTTGTAGACGTAGATCTGATTCTCATCGATGTCCGTCCGCTCCAGCGTGCCCAGGAGATTCACCCCGTACACGCCGACGGTCAGCACCATGATCATGACTACTTCCATCAGAATCAGCGCAATCCGGCCCGCCCGGCTTCCCCGTCTTGTACGGGAAACATGCCGGACCTTTGCCGGAGCTTTCTTTCTCGGATTCTGTCTGCCTGCCATTCGTTATCCCTCCGTCCGCCTGCACACATCCGGGCACAATACCCGCGCTGTGTTCTTCCGGCAGTGGTCCGAAACCGGATCCCCGCAGGGATCCGCTTCGTCTTTCCCTCGTTCTTCCCTGTGCGATGTCCGCCGTTTTCCCGGCAGAATTCCCTGCTGACCGAAATCAGTATGCGTTCTTGTTGACAAACCCCCGGAAGACTGTGAAGAATAAAATCTTGAAATCAAACGCCAGCGTCCAGTTTTCGATGTAATAGAGATCGTACTCAATGCGCATAGCAATCGATGTATCCCCGCGGAGTCCGTTGACCTGCGCCCAGCCGGTCATCCCAGGGCGGACCTGATGCTTGACCATGTAGCGCGGAATCTCATCCCGGAATTTCTCGACAAAGAAGGGCCTCTCCGGCCGCGGCCCCACCAGGCTCATTTTTCCCGTCAGGACATTGAACAGCTGCGGAAGCTCGTCAATGCTGGTCTTCCGGATGAATCTGCCGACCTTCGTCACCCGCGGATCATTCTTCGTCGTCCATTTGGACACTTCCTCATCCGGCGGCTGAACGGTCATCGAGCGGAACTTGTACATCTGGAACGGCTGATTGTACAGCCCCACCCGCTCCTGCTTGTAGAGCACCGGCCCCGGGGAAGTGACGCGGACCGCGATGGCGGTCACTGCCATGACCGGGGAAAAAATCACAATGCACAGAAGGGAGCCGATGATATCCATCAGACGCTTGATGAACCGGTTGCCCGGCTCCATCAGGGGAACATGCATCAGATGGATCATCGGAAGGCCGAGAAAATCTTCCGTATAGGGTTTGGTGGAAATGACGTTGTTGTAATCGGGGATGAACACCGTGTGCACGCCGGAGCGCTCACAGATGTTGACAATTTCTTCCAGCTTGTAGAACTCCGTCATCTGCAGCGTGATGACGATTTCCTGGGTTTCGTTGCGGTCCAGAATCTGCTGCAGATCGGACAGCTTTCCCAGGACCTTCACATCCCGGTAGTAATCGCCGGCCGGCGCATGGTCATCAAGAATTCCCTGGATTTCCAGGCCCCACTGCAGGTGCGTGACAACCCGGTCAATATACTGCTTTGCGGCGCTTCCGCACCCGACCATCAGGACATTGCGGCGGTGCGCGGTGGATTTGCGGCGCCGGATCAGAAACAGCCGGTAGACATTGCGCCAGCCCACCATGAAGACAATCTCCACCGCACCGAACCGGATCACCATCCGGCGGGAGAAATAGACCGACCACCGGTAAGACGTATGCGTGGAAAGCGCAAACAGCACTGCGATGAAAATCAGAACGCCGACGATCACCGCCTTGATAATCTGAAACGCTTCCTTTCTCCGGCCGGTGACCGTCATCGGATGGTACAGGCCGAAGCACAGAAACAGAAACAGGAAGCCCGGAATCACAAAGCGGGCGGCATAGCTGTACTCCACAATCCGCAGCGGAGAACCGTTTCCCAGGACACCAAACTGAATCCACCAGCTGAGCCAGTAAGCTGCGGCGGTCAGGCAGGCGTCGATGATCAGTGCCAGAAAAATCGAAGCACTTCTCTGTGATTGATTCATAGCAATCCCCTTTCTGCCCGCAAAGCTTTCTTACTATACATCACCGCTCCCGAAAAGACAAGTTTTTTGCCATTCCCGTCGGTTCTCAGAAGACTTCCAGATGCCGCTTGAAGAAGTCGGACAGGTAAATAAAGGTATTGATGATCAGTTCCATCTCGATGGCAAAGTAGTTTTTCAGCTGCGATCCGCGGAAGAACACCTTCTTGCACTTCCGGCAGTTTCGGATTCCCTCCCGGAGCCCGTCCGCGTAGTCTTTCCCAAAACCGATCCGGGCAAAGAAAAGGTATTTCACCGCATACCCGGCCAGAAGGGCGGGCGCGTTGAACAGAAGCTGCGGCGCCGGCATGTTCTTCACATTGATATATACGCTGTTTCTGGCCGAGAGCCGGACCTTGAAGCTGTTGTACTTGGAACCGGAGGTTCCGCTTCCGACGTGAAAGCACACGGCTTTCGGGCAGTACACATTGCGGAACCCGTTGATCCGCGCGCGCCACCCCAGGTCAATGTCCTCCAGATAGGCAAAATGCATCTCATCAAAATAGCCGATACGGTCCAGGATGTACTTCCGGTACATTGCGCAGCCCGCACAGCAGGAGAAAACATCCTCCTGACTGCGGCAGGCAATGCTCACCTTCTGACCCACGCCGCGCTGGATCTGCCAGCCCATCAGCGTGTACAGATCCCCCGCGTCATCCAGAAGCTCACGGTGGTGAAACTGAACCATCTTTGCCTGGACGGAAAAGATGCGGTCGGAGCTCTTCATGCAGCGCACCATCTCGCGGATCATATCCGGATGGGACTCCGTATCATTGTTCAGAAGAAGCACAAACGGCGTGTGGGACATGCGGATGCCCTCGTTGACCCCGCCGGCAAATCCCAGGTTTCGCTTCATCACCGCAACCTTCACCCAGGGATAGTTCTCCTGCAGCCAGGGCACGCTCCCGTCGGTGGAGGCATTGTCAATCACAAGCGTGTCAAATTCACGAAAAGACTGTCTTCTTAAGGAGTCGAGGCACCTTTTTAAGAACCTTTTTCCATTGTAATTGGGGATGACTACCGTAACAATATTCTCTGCCATAGTGCTCCTTCTGATATTTCTCGAGCGCGTCTTCCCGCTGCCGCATCATTTCCATGTTCAGGGAATAATATTTCACATAGGAAAGGTTGGGGTTGTAGGAAGCGTCCCGGTAGCTGCGCAGGATATCCCACCGCTCGTTGAGCATCGTCATCTCACGTCCGAAGCGCACGAACCGTTCCGGGGTATCCTCGCTCCCACGGGATTTGGATTCATAATGATAGAGCTTTACATCCGCGTCGTACACAATCCGGTATCCCTTTGCGCCGACCTTCAGGCAGAAATCCACGTCGTTGAACGCCACCGCGAAATCCTCGTTCAGGCCGTCCACCTCGTCATACACCGAAGTGCGGACCATCAGGCACGCGGCTGTCACCGCCGACAGATCCTGCACGCAGGATGCGCGGCCCATGTATCCCGGATCATCCTCGTGAATCCCCTTGAAGACGTGATCCGCCAGCCCTCCCGCGCCGACCAGAACCCCTGCGTGCTGAACCGTATGGTCGTCATAGAGAAGCTTTGCCCCGACGATTCCCACGTCCTCCCGCATGGCCAGGCCGAGCATGTTTTCAAACAGATCCGGTGTGATCACCTCGACGTCATTGTTCAAAAGCAGCAGGTATTCTCCCTGCGCGTACTTTCTGCCGTAGTTGTTGATCGCCGAATAGTTGAATCCGCGGCCTTCCGGATCCCACCGCACCACGCGCACATTGGGGAAGCGCGCCGGCAGTCCCTTGTAGTAGGCAAACGTCTCGGGATCGGTGCTGTTGTTCTCGATGACGATGACCTCGAACCGGTCGTAGGTGCACCGCTCCTCCAGGGACCGCAGACAGACATCCAGGTCATCGATATGGTCCTTGGAGGGAATCAGCACCGACACCAGCGGATGCCGCGTCAGCGGGCGGTTCGTGGTATACCATCCGTCCACCGCGCCGATCTGTGCGGTCCAGCTCAGTCCCGACGCCGCATAAAAATCGTTTAGCGCCCGTTCCCCGGCGTGGATCGCATAAAATTTGTTGGACTGCGACGCTGAAGTGGAGCCCGCATGACTGCGCCAGTGGTAGAGGATGCGCGGCACATGGCCGAAGGTCTCCGGATGATGCAGGGCATCCGCTTCCTGCATGACGCGGAGAATCAGGTCATAATCCTGCGCACCCTCCATCTCCGGCCGCATCAGGCCTGTGCGGTCCAGCATGGCTTTCCGGATGCAGAGGAAATGGCAGATATAGTTGTTGGACAGAAGGAAATCCGGGTTGAAATCCGGCTTGAAATTCGGATACCGGTACCAGTTGTCATTTTCCCCGACCTTGTCCTCATCCGAGTAGAGAAGCTCCGCTGTGGGGTGGCCGTTGATGTATTCCGTATAATCATAGAGCGCGTCCGGTTCGATCAGATCGTCATGGTCCAGGAAGCAGATGAAATCGCCCGACGCCTGGCGGATTCCGTGGTTGGTATTCCGGGCGATCCCCAGATTCTTCTTGAGGCGCACCTCGCGGATCCGGTCGTCATATTCGCAGTATTCCTGCACGGACCGGCTCAGCACCGCATCCCGCGGCGTCGCATTCACCAGAATCAGCTCCCAGTTTGGATACGACTGCCGGATCACAGAGCGGACCATCATCCGGAAATACCGGGAGGGCGTGTGATATAGGGGCACCACGATGGAAAACAGCGGCATCACAGGAAATTCCGTTCCCCGCTGCTTCTCCCACTCCCAGTTGGTCACCTTCATGCAGTTGAACCAGTCATTGTACTGCGCGTCCTGCCGGCCCTCGGCGCGAAGCCGCAGGTCTCTCACCGCCATGCGCGTGTCAATGGCGGTCTTCTTGAGCTCCCGGTACGCGCCCCGGAGCGGAATCAGTATGCCGTTCACCGGCTCCGCAAAGCGGTCCACCAGGTTTCCGGAAGGGTCAATCTCTTCCAGGACCACCCGGACTTCCCCGGACGAATTCATCCGGATCCGCAGAAAGATTCCCACATCGGACGCCTTCGGATCGCCGTACTTTGCCAGGCCGACATCCGGGCGGGCGGCTCTCGTCACTTCCACGGGAATCTCCTGCCCCTTTTCATCCACCGCGTGGATGCGGATGCGGTCCGCCCGGTCTCCGGCCGTCACCCATCCGACGATCTGGCAGATGCCGTCCTTGATCGAAACTGAATCAAAACAGTAATCCATCGTTACCTCTTATAGTATCCGTGCTTCAGGCTCAGGTTTCTGTTGTAATAGGGATCCCCGGTCATTGCCTCCGGCCAGCGGCTGCGAAGAAGCTTCTTCTCCGTCTCGAAGCGGTCGCTCTTTTCCTTCGTTGTCTCGTATCCCCGCGACAGCGATTCGTAATGGTACCATTCCGAGAAGGCGTCAAACACGACGTAATATCCGCGGGATCTCACCTTCAGGCAGAAATCGACGTCGTTATAGGCAATGGTAAATGCCGGGTCGAAGCCCCCCGCCTCGTCAAAGACGTCCTTTCGCACCATCATGCAGGCACCCGTAACCGCCGAGACCTCCTGGGAGACAATCGCCCTCCCCATGTAGCCTGGGTCGCTCTTCTTTGCGTGCAGGAAGACATGGTCCGCGCCGTCGCTGACGCCGACCAGGACCCCCGCATGCTGGATGGTATCGTCCGGATAGTACAGTTTCGCGCCGACTGCGCCGACTTCCTTCCGGAGGAGGTATCCTGCCATGCTCTCCAGCGCATCCGGCGAAATCATCTCGGTATCGTTGTTCAGGAATAGAAGAAGCGGACCGGATGCCTGCGCCGCGGCAAAATTGTTGACCGCGGAATAGTTGAAGGGCTGCTCCCAGCGAAGGATCCGGCAGTTTACCTCCCCCGCTTCCAGCTCTCTGTAATACGCCTCGGTCTCCGGCTCGGTGCTCCCGTTCTCGACGATCAGGAATTCCAGCTCCTTCCAGGCTGATTTTTCCGTGATAGAGGTGATGCACCGCCGCAGGCTGTCGGCATGGTCCCGGTTCGGGATGATGATCGAGATCCGCGGTTTCTCCCGCAGTGCAAAATCCGTGCGGTACCACCCTGGCAGATCCATGGCGGACGCCACCGCGGGGATTCCCGTCCTCTCATAGTGGCTGTTGATCGCCTTCACCCCCGCAGTGTACGCGTAGGCCTTGCTCTCCGGGCGCTGTGCCGTTGAACCCCGGTGGCTCCGCCAGCTGTACAGGACCTTGCTGATATGGACAAACCGGTTCGTGCGCTCGGACAGGCGCAGCAGCAGGTCATGATCCTGTGCCCCGTCCAGCGCCGGGCTGAGCGGCCCGGTCTCCTGCAGCACCGATGCCCGCACCATCACCATATGCCCGATATAGTTGTTGCAGCAGAGCAGATCCGGGTTAAAATCCGGCTTGAAATGGGGTTCGTAGAAGACGCCGGTCTCGTCGTCCAGCTTGTCCTCATCCGAGTAGAAGACATCCCCCCCGAACAGGTGCGCGGCACGCGCAAATTCGTACAGCGCGTCCCGCCGGATCAGGTCGTCCTGATCCGCAAAGGCGATGAAGTTTCCGGAGGCCATGCTGACCGCACGGTTCGTATTGCCGGAAATTCCCTCATTGCGCTCCAGGAAGGTTACCTTGATCTTCCGGTTCTCGGCGGAAAGCTTCCGCAGAAGGTCCAGGATCTCCGGCGTTTCCTCCTGCGACGCGGCAAGGCACAGCTCCCAGTGCGGATACGTCTGCTCCTGCACGGAACGGAGGAACGCCGCAAACTGCGCCGGATCGGGCCGGTACACCGGCACCGCGATGCTTATCACGATGTTTTCGGAGAACTCCGCCTCCCTCTGCTCCTCTGCCTGCCGGGACGTGGGCTCGGTTCCCAGTTTCCAAAGAGCATACTCCCGGTCCTCCGGCAGCAGATCGGCAAATTTCTCCGCCTGCAGGAAGCGATCCTTGTCCTCCGCCTTCAGCCAGCGCCAGAGAAGTTTCAGGCCATGGTGCGGCGCGGCAAACTGCTGATACAGAACAGACGGGGACACGGGGATCTCAAGATGATCCCCGCCGTCTCCGCCGCCGGATAAACATACTGCAATTCTCTTTTCCCCGCGATAGGGAATCTGAAGCCGAAAGCCGAGATCCGCATCCGTTTTCTGACCGTACACGGCTTCCCCGGCGTCTTCCCGCCGGGATCTCTCCATGTGGACCCCCGGCAGTTTCTGCCCGTCCGCAGACAGGACCGAAATTGCCGGCGTACTTCCCGGCTGATCCGGTGCGGCCCATCCCGCAATCACAATCTGGTGCCCGGCATAGACACAGGTGTCAAAACAATATTTCATCGTATCCTCTTTCACAGGCGCTGTGGTTTTCTCAGAATCACGGTGCTCCTGATCTGATTCAGAAACGCCTTGTTGCTCTCCAGAGCACGGTGTTCCTGTCTCAGGTGCTGCAGTTCTCCTTACAGGCGGTAGGCGTCGCAGACTTCCCTGGTATCGCCGAACATCTTCACGCGGTGATCCTCCAGCCAGACCACCCGGTTGCACATCTCCCGGATCTGCTTGAGGTCGTGCGACACAAACAGGACTGTCGTCCCGCCGTGCATCAGTTCCATCATGCGCGCCCGGCTCTTCTTCTGGAAATTTTCATCGCCGACCGAAAGGATCTCGTCGACAATCAGGATCTCCGGATCCACCACCGTGGCGATGGAGAAGGCCAGCCGCATCAGCATGCCGGAGGAATAATTCCGGATGGGCACGTTGATGAAATCTCCCAGCTCGGAAAAAGCGACGATATCGTCATACTTTTCCTCCAGATATTCCCTGGAATAGCCGAGGATGGCGCCGTTCAGGTAGATATTCTCATGACCGGTCAGGTCGTAGTCGAAACCGGATCCCAGTTCCAGCATCGGCACGATGTTGCCGCCGCGGTACACACTACCCTCGGTGGGCTTCAGGATTCCCGAAATAATCTTCAGGGTCGTGCTCTTTCCGGCGCCGTTGCGGCCGATGAGACCGAGCACCTCCCCGCGCTTCACGTCGAAGCTGATATCCTTCAGCGCCCAGAACTCATTGAACTGGACTTTCCGGCGAAGCATCAGGGTTACCATCTCCTTGAGACTGGACACCCGGTCGTTTGCCATTCGAAAACACATGGATACATGGTCCACGCGCAGAATGGTGTCGTCTTTCTGATTTTCTGCTTTCTGATTCTCTGCCATACCCTTATCCCGATGATCCATTTGGCCGCCGCGCGGTCAGATATACAGAACAAACTTGTCTTCGTTTTTGTGGAATACCAGCCAGCCGAATGCGAGCATGCCCAGGCTGAACGCAAGACAGATCACAAATTCCCGCAGTGCGGGGCAGGTCCCGTCGATGATGATTTTGCGCATGAAATCGACATAGTGATACAGCGCGTTGTACTGCTCCAGGCGGACCAGCCAGTGCGCACCGCCGCGCTCCAGAAGATCGGTGCTGTAGATAATCGGGGTTGCATACATCCAGAGGGTGGAAAAGACGCTCCAGAGGAATTCGGTGTCCCGGAAAAATACCATCAGGCAGGAAAGCAGCATTCCCATCCCGATGCAGAACACAATCAGGAAAATCAGCGCGATCGGGATCAGCAGCACGGACCAGTGCAGGTACAGCCCGTTGAACAACCCGTAGATCACCGTGACCAGAAGCAGCGGAACCATCGACAAGACGATATTGATCGACGCGGAGAGCACCTTTGTGACCGGATAGATCACCTTCGGCACATAGACCTTCGTGATCAGGCTGGCATTTCCGATGATCGCGCGCATGCTCTGGTTGCAGCAGTCATTGAACCCGTTGAATATGACAATACCGCAGAGCAGGTAGATCGCGTAATGCTGGATGGATCCGTCCCGCACATTGAGCAGGTTGGAGAACACCACATACTGAACGATCATCATCAGGAGAGGGTTCAGGAAGCTCCAGAAGACGCCGAGCACGGACCTTTTGTACTTGATCTTGAAATCCCGCTCCACCAGCTGCTGGATCAGGAATTCATACCGGGCGATTGTCTGAAAGAAGTTTCCCAGCGCAGTACTCTCACCCTTCCGGTCCTTTATTACCATCCGGATGCAGAAAAACGCGGCGACGGCGTACAGGACCGCTTCCACCGCGATCACGCCCGCCGGGCCGACCTGCGATCCTTCCAGGCGGTTCCATCCGATGACATCAATCAATGCAAAGGTCACGGCCAGCACCAGAAGGAGAATGCCCGCAACCTTGCGCAAATTGTACTTTTTTACATTCATGAAAATGCTTTCCTCTGATTACTGCCAGTAGCCGGGGTTGGTCGTGATCTTCAGAACGACGGAACGGGGCAGCATATAATAATTTCTCCCCAGGACAAACCCCGTGAGTTTTGCCGCAGACTGCACAAACAGCGGGATGCAGTCCAGCGGGTGTCCGGTACGGATCAGGTAATCCGCCGTGGCGCGGACCAGGCGGATGCCCTCACCGTAGGAGGGGACGCTGCCGAAGGTCCGGAAATTCACTGCCTGCGAAACGCCGTTGTCAAAGTTGCGCCGGAACTGCTGCACCGGAGAATAGTCGTGCGAGTGAATCACCCGGGCATCCGCGCGGTAGGCAATCTTGTACCCGGCGTAGATCAGTGTGGAGGCATACAGCATATCCTCGTTGAAGATCGCCTGGGGAAGGAAACCGCCAAGCTGTGTGAACACCGATTTGCGGTACATGGCGCAGGCGTCCGAACAGAAGAATGTCTTGATGCCAAGGTGCCCCAGATCCGCGGACGACTTGACGGAGCTGACCGGCGGGTAATTGAAGTTTCTCGTGAACTTCTCAATCCGGCTGTGTTCACGGTTCGGCACCTGCCTTGCGTAGGCCGCCGCCACCTTCTCGTCCGAAAAGGCCGCCAGCAGACTGCTGATCAGATGCCGGTCCATAGGGACAGCATCCTCCGTCATAAAAAGGATAAAATCCGCATCGGACATTCTGGCGCCCAGATTTCTGGTGGTGCCGTGATCAAATTCCTCCTTGCGGATATGAATCAGCTCACAGTTGTCCGGCTGTCGGATCTTTTTCGGATAGTATCTCTGGTCGGTATTGATGATGATGATGCGGCTGACCGGATGATCCTGCACTGCCAGCCGGTCCAGTATCAGCTGAAATTTGTGATCCGGCTTGTAAACCGGAATGATGACATCTACTGTCTGGTCCATGAAAATCCCCCGTCTGAGCGATGTGTGCTCTGGAAAAAGGCCTGGGTTGCGTCAGGCCAGACAATTAATATACCACAGGCATGGTCCTCTTGCAACCAACCCCCGCACCGGCGCTTGGCCGGCTGTCCGGAACCCCTCTCTGTCACTGCCTACTGTACATGGCAGGGCGCCGGCCGCCGGCATGATTCAAACCTGCTCCGGAAAAGGACTCCCCTGCCCAGAGGAAAGCCGGAAATCCTATGCCTGCCTCTTCCGGGAACTGCCCTGCACAAACAGCCAGATCATAAGCGTCACCGCATACCAGAACCAGGTCGTCGGGACGGAAAACCACGCCGAAAAGAAAGACAGAGCCGCATACAGCGCCGTTTCCGCATACAGGAAGCAGAAAATCGGATTTTCCGACCGGTTCACCGCTTGCCGGAGAAGCGCGCACACCGCACCGAAGATCAGGCCGAAGCCGATGACGCCTGCCAGCCCGAAGTCATAATAGGCGTCATAGATGATCGTCAGCGTATTGAGCTCCGTCTTTGTGATCGGGAGCGGGTAGCTGACCAGCGACGGCTTCAGAAATTTGAGCCCTGTGAGCGCAAACAGCGGGAACAGCTGCTTGATGCCGTACAGATAGGGAATGGTCCCGCCCCGCAGTCTCTCGGTCAGCACATTGAAGTTGGCGAAATTGTTGGACACATACATGTAGACATACTGCAGGGCAACCGGCATGTCTTCATCGCGCATCTGAAAGATCGAACCGATATAGCCGGGCTTATAGTGCCGGCTGAGCGTCGTGTACACCGTTGCCGCCGCGATCAGAAGGATGACGCCGCCGACCACCAGGGCCATTTGTTTGGGCGAAAGTGCCGGCCGCATCAGAAACCATACGCCGATCGGAAGGACCAGGCAGACCACCAGGTCAAACTTGGACAGGGACAGCACCGGAACGGCGAACGCGGCCAGACAGCATAAAAGAAGAACGGCCATCTGCCGCCCGGTCCTCTTCCCGGACAGAAACCAGACTGTTTCCAGCCCCGGGACCAGACACCCGCTCACGGTCAGATAATGAATCCCTGTGATATGAAACGTATTGTAGGCATGCGTCTCCTTGGAAAACGCGGGGATGAAGCCTAAAAGATGTGCCTCCAGGAAAAAGCAGGCCGTGGAAACAATGGTCAGAACAATGACCGCTGTCAGGAGGCGGCTGCGGGAAACCGGGTTTTCCACGTCTTTCAGGCCTTCCAGCGCTTTCGGGTGTTCCAGGTTTCTCCGGTCTTTCTGCGCTTCCGCCTCCTGCAGGATCAGGAAACCTCCGAGGAAGCACACGTAAAACAGAAGGAAAGAAGCCCATGACATCCAGGTCCAGTATCCCATGAGCCGACTGAGCCGCATCGCCGCCATCCCCTCTCCGACGCCCCACGAAAACGAGAGAAGGAAGCGGAAAGAGACCAGGCTTCGGTCCAGGGCGAGAAACCATCCGGCACAGACGAGCGCCGTGAGGATCAGAATCACACCGGAGAGCACAGGAAAACTGCGATCGGTCAGGCCGCCCGCACAGGTGGCCGCCGACCAGAGAAGTGACGGAATCAGAAATTCTTTGAACAGTCTGTTTTTCATATTCATTCCGGAAGTCCGGAAAAGCTTTCTCCTTTATTCTGTTGCTGTTTTCAGCAGATTCCGCAGTGAGTACTTTGCAAAAAGTTATGGTAAAAAACGCCGCGCGACCTCTGCAGGATCATCCCTATTCGGACTCCTGACCCTCCGAAACCGGCTCCGCCGTTTCGGAAGCCGTGGTCTGCGGCTGCCCTGTGGTGGATTCCTGCGTCTTTTCCGTCACCAGCACTTCCACACTGACTTCATCCGCCAGCGAATACTGGGAAGCCACGGAAATCAGGACCGAAACCCGCTGCGGGTCCGGCGAGGGGGACAGGCCGGATACATTGACTGTCCCCGAAATACTGGCGCTGTCCTCGCTGAAGGAATCCAGCTCCTCCTGGAACGCGGACAGAGTCACGTCCACCGTATCTGAAACAATCTGATAGTCATAAGCGTCATTCATCCCCGTCAGGGTAAACAGGGAAGAATCAATGGAGAATGTCTGCTGCGAAAGCTGGCCGATGGCAAACACCACGGAGATCTGTCCGGACTCTCCGTCCGCCAGCGCGACATTCGACGGCAGATAATCGGCGACACTGACCGTCAGCGTTGTATTCTCGGTGACACCGGAAATGTCCAGCACGGTCTGCGGAATGGTAATCGACGATACCGTGGCCAGCGCAGCCGTTGTCCCCGTGATTTTCACCGTCTTGGGCGAATAGTCGAATTTGCTGCACCCGTAGCCCTGCGCCGGCTCGCCGGTATAGCCCGGGATGCTCACGCCCACTTCCTTCGTCTGATTCAGGTTCATACTGACCGTGACGGCATCCTGGCTCAGCACCAGGTTGGAGCTGGTGATCTGCCGGTCATTCCCGTCGCAGAGCATCAGTGCGCACTCCTGCGACCAGTCGGAGGAATCCGTCTGGATCTGCGACAGATCCACCGCTGCCTGCACCGAACTAAGCGTCGCAAACTCACTGGTCGGTCCGGTGACCGTGACCACCGCGGGATCCGCCGAAAAATTGACCGCCGTGTAGCCATCCGGCGCATCCCCTGTCATGCGGAACTGCACCCGGTAGCTGTTCGTCTTCATGGTATCAATCACGGCATCCACATAGCTCCCCTGATTTCTCTGGAAATCCCAGGATTCGATGTAAGTGGCCGAGGCATTTTTCGTCACCACCAGGTTGAACCGGGTGATCTCCGGCGCCGGGTTGATCTCTCCGCCCAGAAATTCCTGCAGATTCACGTTGGCCGTGAAATCGCTGGCCGACAGGCGCGTGACATTGCTGCGGCGCAGCGTCACTGACAGGCTTACGGAAGTCGGCGCGGAGGTCACGGTGTAGCCGTTCTCCGTGAGCCAGGTATCATCATAGGTGATCGGCACGGACAGGGTCCGCGTGATGCTCGGATCCTGCATGTTGGTGAGGATCAGCCAGAGCAGCACTCCTAACAGCAGTGCAAGAATCTTGAGCAGGGTGTTGTGCATGAAAAAATGAATGATCTTATTTTTCATCGCTTTCCTCCTGCTCTTCCGCCTCCGGATTGATCAGAAAATCCGGATCCGGCATTCTCTTCTTCTGCTCCTTTGCCAGAATTCTGCGGAAATCCTCCTGCTTCAGTCCGCGGTAAAGCTTTCCCTCCAGCGCAATGGTCACCGCGCCGGTCTCCTCCGAGACAATCACCGTGATGCAGTCCGAAACCTCACTGATGCCAAGGCCGGCACGGTGCCTGGTGCCGAGTTCCTTGCTGATGCTCATGTTGGCCGACATCGGCAGATAGCAGGTCGCCGCCAGGATCTTGTTTTCCCGGACGATCACCGCGCCGTCATGCAGCGGCGTATTGTGCTCAAAGATCTGCTCCAGGAGTTCCGGGCTGATATCCGCATTCATCATGATACCGGTTGCCACATATTCGTTGAGCAGGATATTGCGCTCCAGCACAATCAGGGCACCGGTCTTTGTCTCTGCCAGGGCATACGCAGCTGACGTCACATCGTCCGCCACCTGGTCCGTATACCAGGTGGCCTGCTTCCTGCTCTCCGAGCCAAAGGTAAACAAACGCGACAGCCTGGTCTGCCGGCCCAGCTGCTCCAGCGCCTTGCGGATCTCCGGCTGAAAAATCACGATCAGGCCGATCAGGATGTAGGATGCCAGATAGCGGAACAGGAACAGCAGGTTGTTGAGATGCAGAAGCGTTGCCGCCAGATAAAAAAGCAGCAGAATCAGCGCACCGCGGAGCAGAGTCCATGCGCGGCTGCGCTGAATCCATGCGATCAGGTAATAGATCAGGAAGGTAAAGATGGCAATCTCAATGATGTCGTTCGCGCCGATCGAGCGGAACGGAATAATGATATATTCCTCAATGATATCCACCGTTTCCTCCTTTCTCGCGGCCGGCCGTCATCTGTTCCTGTACCGGCACCTCCTGTCCTGCCGCAGGAGAAATGCCGGCGTCTCCGGCTGCCTCATCCTTTTCGGGATCCGGAAAGTCATCCGCCTCAAGCGGCTCCTCTCCTCCGTCCGTGAACCGCCGCACCTGAACCGATTTGCGCGCCACCTTGAGTTTCGGAACCGCCTTCACGTAGTAGTGATAATTTTCATCCTCGTACTCCAGCGTCTCCGTGAGGCTTCCGTCCATGGTAAAATTCATCAGAATGATCAGCACCGCCGCAACGGTGCCGATGGAACATCCCGCCACCATCCCGGCCGTGCTGACCGATGCGGAAAAGAATACGCTGGCCGCCAGAACCACCAGAATATATACAATCATCCCTGATGCCGTGGCAATCCCGGCCGAACGGGAAAACGGCCTTCTGCGGATAACCCAGGTTGTCAGAAAGGCCGCCGCATAGGCGATTCCCACCACCATCGCACGGCTGTTTGCGGCAGAACGCTCGAGGAAATAGGAGATTTTCTCCGTCTCATCCATCGCCGTGCTGAAGGAGGAAAGCGCGCTGAAATTGGTCTGGATGACGGAGATGCAGTCATAGTAGAGCACGCCCAGAACCATCGGGATCAGCGCGGTCGGCCCGCAGAGAAGCCCTGCGGCCACCGGCAGTGCCCCGGGGATCCCGGTCAGACACAGAAATACAGAGACTCCCGCCAGGCACCCGTACTCCGGCCGGAAGACAAAATACAGAAGGACCGATGCAAGGGCGATGAGCAGCATCGCAATCCCCACACCGGCGTCAAGAAACCACGCCAGAATCACAGCTTCGCCCACGGCGAAGATACTGATCGTCCCGTACGGCAGAAACAGGCAGAACAGCGCCGGAACCAGCGCCGTAATCAGCTGCTGCCACATCTCCTGTGTGCTGATCTGCAGAAGGATTGAGAGGAAAACCGCAAAGGCCAGGGTGAACCGGACTGCTGCGGAAATTGCCTTCTGATACTTACCGTAAAACGCGGCGATCTTTTCTTTCCATTCCAGAAGCGCTGTCACCTGCTGCCGCCTTCCTTTCCCTCCGGGGAGCTGTTGTCCGCATACCAGGTATTCAAATCCTCCAGTGCCTGCCGGCAGCGGCGCTGCCATGCCTTTGCCTGGCGGTACCGCTGTGCAAAAAGCGCGTGGCAGATGAAAAGGGCCGCAGCAATATAAACCAGGTAGACCGGAATGCCGATCCGGACAAACCGTGCAATGAACGCGCCGGATACGGTATCGGTGGCAGAGCGCCCGATTACATACAGGAGATAGAGCGCAAAGAGACAGAGAAACGCTCCCGTCGCCGCACACCAGGACAGGATCATCTGGATGGTCATATAATCGCGGCGGCGCAGCCGGCAGATGGCTCTCTCCCCGTGCACCGCCTGCGCCTCGCAGAGGGCCGCATGATTCATCCGCTCTGTTTTTTCCTGATCAATCATGCCGCTCCTCTCCTGGGCCCTGCCGCACACGGTCACAGCCGGTCCGTATTCTGTCTGTCCGTTGTCAACTGTCCGCTCACAGTATAACACAGGTCGCATTTGTTTGTCAGCCCGCAAACTATGGACTTTTGCGGCGGGATATGCTATTCTGAACCAAGGCCGGAGATAGCCGGCAAAGAAAGGAAAATGTGCCAATATGATGAAACTGGTTCTTGTAAGACACGGCGAGAGCGAGTGGAACAAGCTGAATCTGTTCACCGGCTGGACCGATGTCGATCTGAGCGAAAAAGGCCATGAGGAAGCCAAGGCAGCAGGCCGGCTTCTGAAAGCGGAAGGTTATGATTTCGATGTCTGCTATACTTCCTATCTGAAGAGAGCGATCCACACGCTGAACCACATCCTGGATGAAATGGACCGCAACTGGCTTCCGGTTGTGAAGTCCTGGAAGCTGAACGAGCGCCACTACGGCGCACTGCAGGGTCTGAACAAGTCCGAAACCGCCGAGAAGTACGGCGAGGAGCAGGTCAAGATCTGGAGACGTTCCTTCGACGTCAAGCCGCCGGCACTTGCCGATGACGACGAGCGCAGCGCAAAGAACCAGCCGATGTACCGCGACGTGGATCCGGCGCTTCTTCCGCAGAACGAGAGCCTTGAAACCACCATCGAGCGTGTGGTTCCGTATTTCGAGAACGTCATTAAGAAGGATATGCAGGCCGGCAAGCGCGTGATCATTGCCGCACACGGCAATTCGCTTCGCGCTCTTGTCAAGTATTTTGACAACCTCTCCGCAGAAGAGATCGTCGGCGTGAACATCCCGACCGGCACACCGCTTGTCTATGAATTTGACGACAACTTCAAGGTAATCCGCCATTACTATCTGGGCGACCAGGAAGCACTGAAGGCCAAGATGCAGGCTGTTGCCAACCAGGGCAAGAAGAAATAATCTCTCACTACAGAAAAAAATCAGAAAAGGAGCCGCGGAAATCCGCGGCTCCTTCTTTCATTTTCATATCTATTTTTGTGCTGTGATTCCGACCGCATCTCACAATCATCCTATGCCCTCTCTTCCGGCTGCGACTGATCCTCCGGCGCTTTCTCTGCCGTGTCTGCCACCTTCGGTATATCTGAATCGGCGGAAACTTTCCCTGCCAGATCCGGCCGCCCGTTTCCGTCTGTATCCAGAGCCTTTTCCTCCTTCGGATCCGTCGGCTCATTCCCGTCCGAATCTTTCCTCTCGTTCTCCCCAGGATTCACTGCCTCATTTCCCTCCGGGTCTGTGGTCACCTGCACGTCCGGATGATCCACGGCATATTTTTCCTTCCGCGCCTTCAGGCTCACGAGAATCATGTTGTCGTAGATATAATCGGAAATCGCAGCAAACGGGATGGCAAAGAGGACGCCGATCACGCCGAACATCCGTCCGCCCACAATGATGCAGATCAGAATCCAGATGGAAGAAACGCCGAGGGTCGTGCCGAAGAGCCGTGGCTTAAGGACATACCCGTCAATCGTCTGCAGAATGATCGTGAAGATCAGGAAAACAAGCGCATTCCACGGATTCTCCCAGACCAGAAGGAACGCACCCAGAACGGCCCCGACGATCGGGCCGAAGGTCGGCGCAAGGTTGGTCACGCCGACAATCACGGAAATCAGGACCGCAGCCGGCATTCCGGTGATCAGCATGAAGCAGAAATTCGCGACGCCGATGATCAGCCCGTCCAGGAGGTCTCCCGCAATGAAATCTGACAGGATCCGGATACACTGATTCCAGAACGCAGAGGTCTCGCGGTATCTCTTCTCCGTGCGGATCAGGAGGTGGAAGAAGCGTGAAAAGAAGCGGCGGATCCGTTCCTTTCCCACCAGGAAATAGATCGCCATGATGCAGGCGATGACGCCGTTCATAATGCCGGTACCGACATCATAGGACGCGGAGAGAATCTGTGTGCTGTTGGAACGGATATAGTTCGTGACCGTTCCGATCAGATCATCCGTCAGGCTGGTCAGGCTGGAGAGATCAATGTTGTGCGCGGAGGCAAAGCTCTCCAGCTGCTGTATCAGGGACTGAAAGCTGTCGGCATAGACATCCAGGTTGGAGACCATGGTCGACACCGTGGACATCAGCTGCGGGATCAGCGCAACCAGAAGAAGGATAATCAATACCACGATCAGGATCCAGGACACTGCGACAGACAGATATTTCCGCGGTTTTTTCGGTACTCTTCGAAAGACGTGCTCCGAAAAGAGCCGGACCAGGGGTTCCATGATAAAAGCGATCACCACGCCCCAGAGCACCGGGGAGAGAAAATTCATAAAGCTCCCGATCCCCGAGATGATCTGACGCAGATGTGACAGAACCATGTAAAAGAACACGGCAATGCACAGGGCAGTCGCGCTCGCGGCCCATTTTTCTTTCTTCCAGTTTTTCATAGCCTTCTCCTCATGTGATGGTCCGCGTCCGCAGGGTGCCTGTCAGAAGCGCCTGTTCAATCCCGATGGCATGGAAAGCCGGCCTGACAAATGTGGCTTTTCAATCCGACGGCACGGAAAGCCGGCCTGACAAATGCGGCTTTCAGTCCGTCGGCATGGAAAGCAACCGCCGGCTCCGATCCACCATCTCAGGCCCGGCGGTATTCCACAGAGTCAGATTTCCCGGTTCCGTGCCCGCTCGAAGCATTCCTTTTGCCGCAAGCTTCCGCCGCAGTTCCCGGACAGTTCCCTCGCTGCCGTCAATCAGATCAACCTTTCTGCCTGCAAAATATCTCCGCAGATGCGGCCGCAGAAAGGGATAATGGGTACAGCCCAAGACGATGGATTCCAGGCGGTCCGTCACCAGAGGATCCAGATGGGTATGGAAATATTCATCCAGCTCGGGACCTTCCAGGTTTCCCTGCTCCACGAATTCCATCAGTCCCTCACAGGGGAGCGGCGTAATCCATGCCTGATCGCTGAAATGGTGAAGGAGATTCTGAAATTTCTGCTGCCGGAGCGTCATCGGTGTGGCCATCACCACGATCTGCCCGCCGCGGCTTCGCACCACCGCCGGCCGGAGTGCCGGCTCAATGCCGATCACCGGCATCTCCGGGTATTTTTCTCGCACCTGTGTGACCGCTGCCGCGGTTGCGGTGTTGCAGGCGATCACCAGAGCCTTGATGCCCCGCTCTCTCATCTTCTCAATTCCCGTAAACGTCAGGGCCCGGATTTCTTCCACCGGCCGCGATCCGTACGGTGCATTTGCGGAATCACCCAGATACAGATAATTCTCATCAGGCAGGAGCTGCAGCGCCGCCTTCAGCACGCTCAATCCTCCGAGCCCGGAATCAAAAAATCCGACCGGCAGATTCCGCCGTTCTTCCGCTTCTTCTGACATACTCCGCTCCTCTCTGCTCTGTTTCATCTCAGATTCTGCGCAGAACCTCCCACGCGTAAACCAGAAATTCTGTCGGGATGAAGGAGGAGAAGATCCGGTGAATGGTGCAGAATGGTCCCGGCGTAGACACGGCGAAGCCCCATCTGCTGTCCCGCAGGGACTGCTTTGCAATTCCCACTGCCTTCGAGGAGAAAGCAAAGTTTTTCACGGCCCTGCCGTTTCCCTCCGCCTGTTTTGCCGTCGGGATAAAGCGGGTATCGCGGATCCAGTAGGGGCAGACAGCTGTCACGCAGACGCCGGAGGGAAGCAGTTCCATCCGCAGCGCGCGCGAATAGCTGAGAAGATAAGCCTTGGACGCCCCGTAAACCGCAAAGCCGCCCAGCGGCTGAAATGCGGCCGTCGAGCAGATTTCCATCACGCGGTCGCCGGCCTGCATGAACGGGAGCAGTTCCTGCGTGATATCCGCAGCCGCCCGGCTGTTCAGATCCGTCATCCCCCGGACATCCGCCCCGGTCAGCTCTTTCCAGGTACCGATTTTGCCGTAGCCCGCACAGTTGATCAGAAGTCCGACGCGGACATGTTCTTCCCGCACCCGTTCCGCAAGGACCAGCGCGGCATTCGGCAGGGAGAGATCCATGGGGAGCACCAGCGCCCGATGATTCTTCAGCATGCCGGCCGTCTCATCCAGCGCTTCTTTCTTCCGCGCGATCAGCCAGATCTCGTCGATGTCCTTTTCCGCGGCATCGACCTGCAGGGCATATTCGCGGCCTAAGCCACCCGAAGCCCCTGTGATGACCGCAATCCGTCGGGCACCCTGCGGCACCGCGCCGGCTACCGCGGCAGAGACGTATTTTGTTCCCTTCTGCCGGCGGCATAGACGGCAGCGAATCTGCTCCGCAATGGAAAGAATGAAACTGACAATCGCGGTAAACACCGTGATCGTTCCAACGATTTTTGCAATCATACCAAACATATCTGCCTCCGGTCTGTCCTGGCTGGTACTCTCTTCTGAAACAGAAGACCCGGCGTCCGGCCGGGTCTTCTGTGATTTTCACGTCCTGGTTCCGGCCAGTGTGCCGGACTCCCGCGGCGCGCCAAACGCGCACCGGCGAATCTTCTCCGCACACAGCCGGGACGCCCTGCGGCGGTCAGAATCGGCAGTTTTTCTGCCTGGTTCCGACGTCTGCCGGACTCAGGCCTTTTCTGCGCGGACCTTCTTTACGATCTCCGCTGCCTCTGCAACCTTCGCCTCGATCTCGTCAAACTTTCCGGCCTTGATCAGGTCACCCTTGACCATCCAGGAGCCGCCTGCGCAGAAGATCTTGTCGTCCTTCAGGTAATCAACGACATTCGTGGCATTGACACCGCCGGTGGGCATGAATTTCACATTCACCAGCGCAGCGCCGATGGCCTTGATCTTCTTCAGGCCGCCGTTCAGCTCTGCAGGGAAGAATTTTACATGGTCCAGGCCAAGCTTCACGCAGCCGGTGATCTCACTGGCAGTTGCAGTTCCCGGGCATACCGGAATATCCTTCTCCAGGCAGTATTTCACGAGCTCCGGATCAAATCCCGGTGCAACAATGAACTTTGCGCCGGCCGCCACTGCGCGGTCCACCTGATCCGTCGTCAGAACTGTCCCTGCGCCGACCAGCATATCCGGGTACTCCTTCGCCATGATGCGGATGGACTCCTCTGCTGCGTCCGTGCGGAAAGTCACCTCAGCTGCCGGCAGACCACCCTTCATCAGCGCGGCGCCCAGCGGCTTCGCATCCTTCGGATCGTTCAGCACGACAACCGGGATAATACCGATCTCATGAAATCTTTCCAGAACCTTCTGTGTCTTCGGTGAATTTGCCATGATCTGTTCTCCTCTCAATGCCGGATTTCCCACGGAAATCCGGCGTATGAATCGAATATTGTTTATCTGTGCGATGCCGTTGCCGCAGAGTCTGTATCTACGTCGCAGTCATCGCTGTGAAGCCGCGGAACCGATTCCTGCTTTGCCGATGAATCGTTTTCCATTCTCACTTCACGCCGGAAAGACTCAGCGCTTGACTCTTGCGCCTGCGCCGCCCATCAGGCCTTCCACCTCATCGACACTTGCCATAGAAGTATCGCCCGGTGTCGTCATTGCCAGAGCGCCGTGTGCTGCACCATAGTTGACAGCTTTCTCCGGATCGCCGGTCGTCATCAGGCCGTAGATCAGACCGGAAGCGAAGGAATCGCCGCCGCCGACACGGTCCATGATCTCCAGGCCGTTGTATTCCTTACTCTGATAGATCTTGCCGTCTGCCCAGCAGATTGCCTTCCAGTCGTTGACGGTCGCCGTCTTCACGGTACGAAGCGTCGTTGCGATGGCCTTGAAATTCGGATAGGTCTCCGCCGCCTTGTCAATCATCTTCTTGTATCCGTCGATGTTCAGCTTCTTGAGGCCGGCATCCTGCCCCTCAATCTGGAAGCCCAGGCAGGCCGTGAAGTCTTCCTCGTTGCCGATCATGACATCAACGTACTTTGCGATCTCTTTGTTGACTTCCTGTGCCTTCTTCTGGCCGCCGATGGCGCTCCACATGGACGGACGGTAGTTCAGGTCGTAGGAAACCACGGTGCCATACTTTTTTGCCGTCTTGATGGCCTCAATGACCGTCTCGCAGGACTGCTCGGACAGCGCCGCGTAAATGCCGCCGGTGTGCAGCCAGCGGACGCCGAGGGTGCCGAAAATGTAGTCAAAATCGAAGTCTTCCGGGGTTGCCTGAGAAATGGCGGTATTCGCACGGTCAGAGCAGCCGACCGCACCGCGGACACCGAATCCTCTCTCGGTGAAGTTCAGGCCGTTGCGGCAAATCCGGCCGATACCGTCGGTCTTCTTCCAGTAGATCAGGGAAGTATCCACGCCGCCCTCTTCGATGAAATCCTTCATCAGCTTGCCGACTTCATTGTCCGCAAAGGCTGTGATGACAGCAGTATGCATTCCAAAGCACTTATGCAGACCGCGGATGACATTATACTCTCCGCCGCCTTCCCATGCGCGGAACGACCTTGCGGTGCGGATTCTTCCTTCGCCCGGATCCAGTCTGAGCATGACTTCGCCAAGGGAAACTGCGTCAAATTTGCAGTCTTTGGGATCTCTTAAATTCAGTTCCATTCCGGTTTTCCTCCGTTTGTCTCTTGATTCCCGCGGAAAATGCCCGCGGCACTAAAGCAGAGCCGAAATTTCGTACGCTTTCACTCTGCCTCTTTGTTCGTATTATAAGACACCGTACCCTGAATTGCAACAGACCTTTTGCACGCAGGCGGGCGCCATCCACCGTCCGCTAAACAGCTCCGAGCGTCGGAGCCATATAAGTTACGCAGGCGGGCGCCCCGGATCCCCGGAGCGCCCGCCCGTGAATGGCAGACAGATCAGCTGCCTGCTGTCCGGCCTCTGCTGTCCATAGCTGACTGCAGACCCTGGCCGTACATGCACCGCGAATGGCTGTTCTGCCAGTCATCCGCCTCTTTCATCAATTATCGTGCTTTTTTCTGGATACTGCCGCAATTCCGGCTGCCGCAAAGATCAGTACCAGTGCAGCTCCACCGATCATCAGAATCCAGCCGATCGTCTGGCTGTCATCCTCAATTCCGAGGATCTTCACTGTCTGCCCCGTTGTGGTTTCCGCTGTTGCAGTTTCGCTGGAAGTCGTCGGAGCGGTTGTGGCCTGCGTCTCCGTACTGGTCTCGGTCTCCGAGCTGCTCTCAGTCTCAGAACTGCT
>OMZJ01000125.1 GCA_900315495.1 uncultured Lachnospiraceae bacterium | reverse complement strand
CTTTCAGCAAGGCGAGCGATACAAGCGTACCTATAGGTGTGCCTTGGGGCCACGATATACACGTTCTGGACGAATGAAAAAACTATAGGAGGCAGCAATGAAACTCGGAAGACTCGGCCTTTTCTTATTCAATGTATTTGTTATCGTCATTGTCATCGTCATGATTGATCTGAATTACGATTTGTGGCGTGACGGCGAACTAAGCTTCTTGCAATTTCTGTCATACTCTGGCGCTTTTATCATAATCTGGAGAATCACGAAAGCCAGAGGCATCCAATCTGCGCTTGGCAAGATCTTTGGGTGGGATCCCTTCGCAGGCATGGCGGCTGAAAGGCGCAGATTCAATGCATGGTATGAAGCGGCTTCTGCCAAGAAGGCGCAGCGGCAGGCAGACCAGAATGCGGCTGCGCAAGCTGCACGTTATGCCGCAAAAGATAAAGCTATCTGGCACGAATACCAGGCCAAAAAGTATGCAGGCAGTAATGATGGATATTGGCATGCCAATCAGGCAAAGAAGTACAGAAATGAGGCCCGATAGAATCGCCGTGGGGCTTGCATCAAAGCATAGTAAATAATCTGAAAGGAAAAACATCATGAACAATAGAAAGCCCAATCAAATCAAGGCAGAGAAAAGAAAGAACTCGCTTCTGATCCGAGTTTCCGTTCTTGCCATTCTGATAGCTGTTCTTCTCTGCGGCTGCGGGAAGAAAAAAACCAATGATGATACTCAGGCGGCTGAAACCGCAAGTCACATACCTCCTGCAACAGAAACAGCTTATAATCCGTCAGCGATAGAAGATACCCAGCCCCAAGGATATACTTATGCCGAAGAAACAGAGGCAGAAGGCTCTGAATCCGTTTTTTATCCTCTCAACTTCTCCGACGTGGATAGCTTCCAGTGTGATTATGGTTTTAGCGAAAACAGAGCGTGGGTAAGAAGTGAGACTTTCGAATATGACTTGATCAATACAAACGGAGAAATCATCTATGAAGTTCCTTCTAATGTGATGGTTGAAGGGCTCTCCAAACCTGCAAATTGGTATGAAGACTCGAATGATTATTATGTTTGCAGCTTTAACCCCGTGATAAACGGGACAACGTATATTACGGGAAAAGTGAATTATCATTATGACGTTTCTGTAATTATTGATGCTGAAGGAAACGAACTTGCTCATTTTATCGGAACCGATGACATGGACTGCTATATTGCAGGCCGCACGAATGATCGTTTCCTTTTGGTATGTATTGATAAAAGCGGAAACGAAAGCAAGCTCTATTGCATTCCTATCGGGAATGATGGGAAGCCTGCTGATGATCCACGCATGATCTCCCAGGGATGGCTTGACAGGAATAGCGTGAAAGTGTCCGATTTTGGAGAAGGTATATTCTATCTTGATAATTTGGACGCGGATTATTTTGCCTATTATAACCTCAATAACAATACGGTGCAGAAATCCGTCAGCTGGGAGGGAAAGGACGATACTTGTCAATTCTATAATGGGGTCACTTTGGCAAATGGATACCTGCTGACAACGGATAGGCTTCAGGAGGACCGCATCAATCTAGTTTTTACGGACAAGGTCGGCGATTTTGAATACTGGGACGAACACCTTTATCAGTACGGCAGAGTCTGGTGCCAGAACGCTGATTACGATAGTGAAATGGGCCTCCTGGATCAGAACGGTGAGTCGATCGCCATTCCGACGGAAATCGGAAAGGATAGCGGGTACGCTTATATGCAGACCTCGGACGATGGATATGTCTTGTTTCAGGAATATGCTTCTACTGGAAAAACCCTGCTGTCTATGATGGACCCCGATAATCATTTCCTTTATGTCCAGAAAGCCTTTTCCGACGATACTTATCCGCATATCGGCCGCGGAGGATATGTTCTGGCGGAGAAATGGGATGATAATGGAATTATTGACAGAGACGGCGTGCTTCACCCGCTCACCGACGATCTTTCCCCGCTTCCAGGTCTTTCTGAATTGTGCTTCAAGGGATTCGGGAGCGGCTATCTGCTGGAAACAGGAATGCACTTGGGAATAGAAGAGCCGAATTCTGAAGCGGCCTTCATCATCCGCAGTCTTGACGGAAAGCAAGAGATCACTTCGGTCAAGAGGACTTCCAATACCCGTGTAATGAGTGAAACGCTGGCGAATGACACCAGTATAGATCTTACGCAGGCAAAGCCCATTGGAGGATTTGTGAGCGACGGTGTTCTGGAGATAACAAGTGAAGATGAAGTCCGTAATATGGATGAATTCGGTATTATCGTCGTAGACAGCTTTTGGGATGAAAGCCAGGAATACCTGTTATTTGAAAAGGATGGTCTCAAAATAACCTGGAACGATTGGAATCTTGAAGTCGAAAACGATAATCCCGACAATAAAAAGGCCAGTGTCTATCTTTCCAACATTTTCTATGACGGAATCTATATAGATAAAAACTATCCAGGCAGCCACGGTGGAACTGAACTTCTAAAATCTGGAGAATCTGGTGAAATCTTTGGCAGAGTTTTTGATTCTGAAGAAATGTTTATGCGGGAAGTCAGCGATTATGCTACAGGACTGGCCGAGCTGCCTTTGATAGAGGCAACACTGCGTTTTAGAGTGCAGATCGGCAGCGATACAGAACCTGTATATTATACACGTGTTCTCCGTTCAACGTCGTATTCCGAAGAAAACCTTAGCGCTCTTTATGGTGATTTTGTCGGTGATTATGAATACGAGGGCGAGCTTATCTATTCCGTATACAGGGTGAAGGATGAAACCGCAAATGTCTTTGCTATTCGGAATAGAACTGGCATAGAGTTGAACACAGAAGACCTTTCGCTGTTTGTTGCTGAAGGCCAGTGGTATGTGAACGGAGAACCCTACATAGGAAAAGTTCGTATAGTAATTCCCGCTGAAGGCGTTGGGATTGTGACATTCAGTGATGTTGATTCAGTTTACAAAGAACTTGAATTACCCAATGGGACGCCGATAGATTTGGGGCTTTCGATTCCAGTACCAGGTACTGAACTTTATGGAGAAATGATGATGTTAGAGCTTGGGCCGATTAGCAACTAAGCCTTGTCCTGCGTTTGCACAACGATAGTGCGGAACAACTGGAAATATGAACACATCCGATCATGAAAGTGGTCGGATGTGTTTTTAGTTATACAGCGGGGAGATACAACGAAAGGATGCGTGATTTCCGATTTTCCGCTTTCTTTGAATTTCTAATGATGGTATGTAAAAACATTATTGTATCTCATAGAGGTATAATAATAGCGGAAAAGTGGAAAGACGATCAGAAGAGCTGTAACTACGCGTTTTTCTCCACTTCCACTTTCCTTCGTATTATTGGAGGAAAGCGGGAAAAGGATGTGACACCAGTTTTGCGCAGTTTGAAGCCGTAAAAATGAATATTTTGTGAAATCGTATCCATCCGCTTGTACGCTTTATCCGTTGCGGGTCGCTTTTTTGACTTTCAAGTCACCCTGCTGTATACTAATAGCAGAGACGAGGAGAACTCCAACGCTCGTACAATTTAATACTCAAGGGGAAAGTGACAAGCAAGCCGTCA
Source organism: uncultured Lachnospiraceae bacterium (assembly GCA_900315495.1). Classification (GTDB taxonomy): domain Bacteria; phylum Bacillota; class Clostridia; order Lachnospirales; family Lachnospiraceae; genus Anthropogastromicrobium. Next base: position 3,605 of record OMZJ01000125.1, on the reverse strand, counting down.
TGCTGACTCCTCCCGACGGCGGGGCGGATGTACAGAGGGACGGAAGAACGTATGGGAACGAAATATGGAATCGAAATAACAGAAACAGGGTATGGAAACATAGTTTTAGAGCCGAAATATGGAATCGAAATTACGAGCCGGCATTTGGGAACGAAATTTTTGAAACGCGGTATGGGAAGATAATCAGGCACGAAATATGGGATAGAAATATGGCAAGATAGTATGGAACTATAATATGGGATCGAAGTTTTGAGAGGCCCGAACAGTCGATAGAAGGATAGTTGTCCTTCGTATCACCGTTCGGGTCTCTTTTGTCTATTACCAGTGTCTATTACCAGAAAAAAGGAGGTTGACCACTATGGCAACAACCAAGAATGGAATTCTGCGAGAAGCCACCTTAGGTTATCTCGCCAGTATAAATGCTGCCGCTCCGCCTGAGCCTTCCGCTGTTGAGGAAGACCTTTTAGGGGCTTGTGTAGCAGCATTTGTAACGGAAAACGCTATCAGGAAAAAGAATAGCATGCCTTCGCTTAGTTGTCCGAAAGAGTTACTCCCATGGCAGATCGCAATGATCGTTCGATATTTAAATCCAGTTAACAAGATCAGGATGGGCAGCGAGAATAATGATCCCGATCTCGACATCCTTGCACTGTATCAGGACAGCGGTGAGAATAAAGGGCTCTATGTTACTGAAGAATCGGCATTCAGCAAGCTTTTCCGCTCGTATAATCACTCGATCACGGACAACGGCATTAAAGAGACTATGAGTGTACTCAGGGATATTGCGCCAACGGTCTACAGATGTGATGCGAAGAACCTGATCGCTGTAAACAACGGGATCTTCAACTATGACTCGAAGGAGCTGCTTCCGTTTTCACCCGAGCTTGTTTTCATGACGAAATCCCGCGTCAACTACAATCCACTGGCAAGCAATACCATAATCCATAATCCAGAAGACGGAACGGACTGGGATATTGAGTCATGGATGAAGGAACTGTCTGACGATCCGGAGATTGTCGAACTGCTATGGGAGATTCTAGGGGCGATCATCAGGCCGCTCGTGCCATGGAACAAATCGGCGTGGTTCTACTCCGACACAGGAAATAACGGAAAAGGAACGCTCTGCGAATTGATGCGGCAGCTTAGCGGCGAAGGATCATATGCATCTATTCCGCTTGTTGACATGGGCAAGGAATTTGCTTTAGAGCCTCTTATTCGAGCCACAGCGATTATTGTAGACGAGAACGATGTTGGCACATATATTGATAAAGCAGCGAACTTGAAGGCTATCATTACGGGGGATGTAATTAACATCAATCGCAAGTTCAAGACGCCGATCCCGTATAAGCATCACGGTTTTATGGTACAGTGTCTGAATGAGCTCCCACGGATTAAAGATCAGTCGAACTCTTTTTTCAGGCGACAGCTGTTCATTCCGTTTACGAAATGCTTCACAGGGAGAGAGCGCAAGTACATCAAGGATGAATACCTTCACAGGCAGGATGTTCTGGAGTATGTGCTTTACCGTGTTCTCCACATGAATTATTATCAGCTCTCCGAGCCTATGGCGTGTAAGATGGCATTGGCGGAGTATAAGGAATACAACGACCCCATTATGCAGTTTGCAAAGGATATCCTGCCCGATGCTAAATGGAGCCTGTTGCCTACCACGTTGTTATATCCTGCCTATCGGAAGTGGAATAAGCTGAACAATCCTTCGGGATCCGAGCTGAGCAGGAATGCATTCTACAAGAAATTCCAGGCTGTATTGAGAGATTTTCCAGGCTGGGCTTGGGCTGATGGTGACGATAAGATCAGCGCCAACGGGCGTATGGAAGTATGTGAGCCCATGCTTGAAACCTACGACCTGTACGCTTGGATGAATGAAGATTATGCCTACAGACCAGGCGCATCTACGGAGGATAGATGTACCCCGAAGGAAGATCAGTACAAGAACAAGTCTTATCGTGGAGCCTATCGCGTAGGGACTGCTTCCATGATCGTCTATTCAGGATATAACGGGTGAAACAATAGAAAAAACTAAACAACAGGAAGGTTCACGAGTATAAATCTTATGAAAGTACGGTGATGGTAAGCCGTATGGGAGGATACAGCGCCTACACGTCGGCGGTGAAAACCGTGTTGCGACATCGGGATTGGTTTCTACGAGCGGTGAACAGGAGTACTGCAGAACATACTGTCTCTGCAGCTCCTGTTTGCTGCTCTTTTACATGAGCGGCAGCCTTCCTTCTTCACAAAGAAGGAGGATGCCGATATGGCAAAGAACATTTATACCAGCGACAACGCTGTAAATAACAGTGATATGCTGCTATTATTTGAACAGATTGGCCTTGAAAACGCCGAGGTAACCCATATGATCACCAAGGCAAAACGCAAGTATGTTGACACACGGCATGCACAGAAGATCTCACAGATGCACTCCTCAACGTATAAGGATGGCTGGTACAAGACTTATGTGTATGCTGACGGCAAGAGAAAGGAAGTGGTCAGAAAGACAGAAGAAGACCTATACGCAGCGCTTTATGATTTCTATTGTATGCAAGAGGAAACGCCAAGGACATACTCTGACACAGTTGACCTTCTGATGAAGCGTAAGCTGGAACAGCTTAACCGCAGTTACAACACAGTCGTTGATAACAGAAGATATCTCTCTTATCTGAGTGAGAGAATCCAAAATAAACCGTTGGAAGAAATTACAGAAGAGGATCTAAGAAAATGGCTTCGAACTGAATTCATGCCGACCAAGCCAAAGGAGACATCGCTTCGAAAGATCCTTCAACTCTTAAAAGAGCTGTTTCGATATGGCATGGCTATGAAGCTCTGCAGCAGCAATCCCGCAGAATACATCCTGTTTGACGACTACGTGAAGGACTGTGATTTAAGCAGGAAGACAGATGAACAGCGAGCTTTTTCAGAAGCAGAGCTTTCGATTCTCCGAGAGGATGCATTAAAAACGGCTGCAAATCCTCGTTCTCTTATGACTTTACTTGCCATGGAAACTGGATTACGTGCGGGCGAACTCGCAGCTCTCCATACTGCCGACATAGAGGATGGATTCATTCACGTTCATAGGCAGCAGCTCCGTGACCGAAGCAATGGCAAGCAGATATTTGAGGAAGTCGGTTATACCAAAGACGAGCGCAAACATCCTCACGATGGTAGATATGTTCCCATCACCGATGCATGTGCTAACGTGCTTCGTCTTACGGAAGAATTGCCAGGGGAGTCAGAATATGTCTTCCATGACAAGGACGGAAACCCTGTTGTCAAGGATTCCTATGAGCAAAACCTGCGCAGGCGCTGTGCGCGGCTTGGCATAAAGACCAGTCACAACCACGCATTCCGTGTGGCTTTCAACGGCAGGCTCATCAATTTGGGCTTCAGCCCATCGGATCGCGCATTGATCCTGGGACATGCAGTTGAGACGAATGAGCGTCATTACTCTCGCTCTGATCGCAGACGCCTTGACGATATACGCAGCCGAATGGTATAATTGCTCGCCACAAAAAATGGTGGAAGTCAAAGTAGACTTCCACCGATGGCACCCACGAGAGGATTCGAACCTCCGACCCCACGCTTAGGAG
>OMZJ01000134.1 GCA_900315495.1 uncultured Lachnospiraceae bacterium | reverse complement strand
AGACACTATCCATGGATGCGGGATTGTATCAGAAAGATAAAATCCGATCGGTCATCTATCCGCAGCTGATTATGGGGGAGAACCTGGAATATGGGCCGTTACTTTCCGTATGGCACTGCCTGTATTCAGCAGAATTTTTGAATCGGTATCACCTTCGATTCGATGAGGAAGTGCGATGGTCAGAGGATAACATATTCAGTGCAGTTGCCGGATACGGTGCAGAGAGTTTTTACTATCTGAAGGGGAAAGGGTTGTATCACTATTATCAAAACAGTGGTACGATTACAACAGGATATCGAAAGGGCTGCTGGCCGGTGTACTGCCGGATGAACGAGCACCTGCATGACTTCTTTGATCATGTGGGAGACTATGATTTTTCCCGGCAGCTGAAGCTGCACCTTATCTATTACGCGTGCAATAGCCTGGGACAGATTCCGCATTCCGGGGAACCGGAAAAGGTTCAGAGCAAGATGATCCGGGAGATTATGGATACGGAATGTCTGCGGGAGGCGTTTCACAATTTTTCATTTCCAAGGTGCTGGAGCTGGAAATTGAAACTTCAGGTTTCCCTGATTAAACACAGGAAGGCGTGGCTGTATGGAAATTTGATACAGACGCACGAAACAAGGAATTGATTCTATGAGCGCAGCAATATCGATCATTCTGCCGGTTTATAATGAAGAGAATTGTGTTTCAAACATGCTGGATGACATCCGGTGTCAGACATTCCGGAATTTTGAATGTCTGGTGGTGGATGACGGTTCTTCCGACAGTTCCGGAGAAATCTGTGATCGCTATGCGCAGTCAGATCCCAGAATCCGGGTCATCCATATCCCAAATGGCGGGGTATCTCATGCGCGGAATATTGCCTTAGACGCTGCGGAAGGAGATTATATCACTTTTGTCGATGCGGATGACCGCCTCGCAGAGAATTATCTGGAGGTGCTGTATCAGAACGTCTCTGACGGAGCAGACATGGCTGTCTGCAGTCTTCAGGCGATTTCCAGTAATGGAACATCGAGCGTCATCGAAGCACCTTTCTTTGGCCGGCACCGCATGCGAGAGCTGATTCCGACATTTGCCAGAACGCAGAAAGAAACGGGTATTTTCGGCTATTGCTGCGGGAAATTGGTTTCTGCAAAATGTATGCGGGACAACAGATTTCAGAAGGATATTAAACTGGCCGAAGACCTGGATTTTTATCTTCGGATTTATCCGAATATGGAGTCGATCGTGTTTATACGGCAGCCTCTCTATATTTATTCATTGGGTGGGGTTGGCGAACATTCCCTGCCGGATGATTATGCGGTGGATTATCTGACGCAGCTGAAAATTCGTATCCGGATGTGGGATTTCCTGAAGCAGTATCGTGAAAATTCGGAAGATAATGACCGGATCATGAAGGAAACCATTCAGAGCTATACGTATTTCTGCCTGTTTTATTGCCCGCTGAATCAGCTTCGTCAGATGACGGATGAATTGTATGAGATTCAGAGAAATCACCAGCTGACTTTCCGGGATATGAAGGTATCCGGCATGAAAAAATATATCCTCAGGATGTTCGAGAGACATCAGGTGAAGTGGATCCGGTGCACGCTGCAGGCCTACCGGTCTGTGAGAAAATTTGTCAGAGGAAATGGCCGATGAGATATGTTTTCTATAATCACGGGGGCAGTGCCAACCACGGATGCGAGGCGCTGATGAAAACAACTGCGAATCTGCTGTCACCTGCGCAATGTCTTGTTCTTTCTGATCACCCGGAGGAAGATACACATTACGGCGTCTCACCGGAAATCCTTCTGCAGAATAGTAAAGCGGAACCCAAACGAACGGACTGGATTCGGGCGTATCTTCGGCTGAAACTGCGGAATGATTACTCATTAATGGATGCCATTCCCTATTTTCCGCCGCTGGATGTGATTCATCCGGATGATACAGCGATATCGATCGGCGGAGATATCTACTGTTACGGACAGCAGAAAATGTACATGGCGATCGACCGGAGGGTCAGAGAGCGAGCAGGCAGGATGACCCTTCTTGGCTGTTCCATTGAGCCGGAACTGCTTCAGAATGCGGCATTCGTGGAAGATATGGCACAATTTGATCTGATTTCGGCAAGAGAACACATTACGTATAATGCGCTTGTTCAGACAGGTTTACGTAATGTGCAGTATTGTCCGGATCTGGCATTTTCTCTGCAGCCTCAGGAAACAGAACTTCCGCGGGAATTTCAGCCGGGCAATACAGTTGGGCTGAATATCAGCCCGATGGTGCTGAAAAAGGCGGGAAATCGTCAGCGGATCATGGATAACTGCAGAGTACTGATCGATGATCTCATGAGAAATACAGATGCCTCGGTTGCGTTTATTCCGCATGTTGTCTGGAAGGATAATGACGACAGGAAACCGTTGGGTAAGCTGTACCGGGAATATAAATCAACGGGAAGAGTCTGCATGGTGCAGGATCAAACTGCAGCAAAACTGAAATATGTGATTTCTCAGTGCAGCTTTTTCATTGGAGCGAGGACCCATGCAACCATAGCCGCTTACTCCACGGGAGTCCCGACACTGACCATCGGTTATTCGGTAAAATCCAGAGGGATAGCCAGAGATCTTTTCGGACAGGAGAAGGGATTTGTGCTTCCCTGTCAGAATCTGCAAAGCGAGAAAGAACTCATGATTGCTTTTCAAAAGCTGGAAGATAGGAAAGATCAGATTCACAATGTGCTGATCAGCAAAGAGAAGGAATATCTGCGTCGGATCGCATCATTGAAAGCTCAACTTTTCGGTTGATGATAGGGATACACAGAGATTCCTGACGGAATCTGTGAACAGATCCGTCCATTTGTACAGATTCATTCAACAGGACAGATTCATCCAATGGAGAGCAAAAAACGAGATGGCAGAGAAAATTGTCAGCATCGTCACTCCGTGTTATAACGGTGAAAACTATCTGGATCGCTTTTTTCAGTCGATTTTGTCGCAGACGTATCCGGCACTGGAACTGGTCTTTGTGAATGACGGGTCCACGGATCAGACCGAAAAGAAGGTGAATGCATACAGAGAGCAGTTTCAGAAAAAGGGAATTCCATTGATTTATATTCGTCAGGAAAACACCGGGCAGGCGGCAGCATTGAATGCGGGTCTGAAGAAATTTAAAGGCAGTTATCTGGCTTGCATGGATTCGGATGATGAACTGCTACCGGATGCGATTGAAAAGAAAGTGCAGTGTCTGGAGGCACATCCTGAGGCCGCGTTCTGCTATGGGAAGGCCATCGCTGTAAATGAGGAGGAACCGGACCGAATTGTACATATCTATGGAAAAAGGGAGAGCAGTCATTCCTTTTTTGAAGATGTTCTTTTTGCCCATGATGTCTTTTTTCCGGGATATCTGATTCGCACAGATGCATTTGATCAAGTGCTGCCGGGGCGGGAAATATATACTGGCAGAGGCGGGCAGAATGCGCAGATTCTGCTGCCGATGGGATGGTACTACGGGGAACCCATGTATGTGGAAGAATCCGTTTATAAATATTTTATTCGGCAGAATAGTCATTCCAGAAGTATCAATACCAGCAGCAAAATCATTGAACAGTTGAATTACTATGAAAAAACTTTAATTGAGTCCATTCAAAAAATCCAAGATCCGAAGGCACAAAAGTATATACCGAAGGTCCGGGAGCATTATGCCAGGCTTCGTTTTGGAAATGCTGTGGATACCATGGATCCGGAGATAATCCGAAGGGAATATTTTAAATTGAAACAGCTGCATATTGCCAGTCTGCATGACTTGGCGATGTATTTGAAATATGTGCTTCTAAAAAGAGAGATACCAGATCATGCTCATAAAAATAAGGAATAGAATATCGTTTTATCGATCTATTAGATTATTTCAATACTTGTACCTGAACTATTTTTGCACTTCCGTCACAAGATCGGATCACAGCAGAATCATTCCCTATAAAAACGCAGTGCTGGATCTTTCCAAGAGCGCAAGAATCGTCGTCAAGAAGGGCGATATTGAATTGGGGTGCGATCTGCTGAAAGGATCAAAAGCGGAAACACGTGTTCGACTGCGAGAAGGTGCAGTGTGGAACAGCCTTGGCGGGTGCAAGATTTCGTATGGATGTACGTTGGAAATCCTTCACAATGGTGAATTGAATACGAATTATTTTACCATGAATTCGAACAGCACCATCATAACCGCAGAAAAGATTACTCTCAAAGATGATGTTATGATATCCAGAAATGTGCTGATTTATGACAGCGATTTTCATCCGATTATGGATGCCGGTGAGACAGTTCAGAACCCTCCTGAACCGGTTACGATCGGAAAACACGTATGGATCGGTGCTAATTCGATTATCCTGAAAGGTGTTACGATAGGTCGGAATACGGTGATCGGTGCTGGCAGCCTGGTATTTTCAAATGTGAAAGATAACCAGATTTATAAAACAGAAAGAAAGATTATTCTTAACGATAACTATGGTTCATGGAGAAGAAAGGTACATTAAGCTTTATCCATGATGTAACAGGAAGTCAGGATAAGATATCATTATGTATTATTTTTCAGAACAAAATATCCGGGGAAATCACGCAGGGACAAAGGCCAGAAATGACGTGGAAAAAATTCTGCGGGACTATGGATGCAAACCGGTCAATCCGAATCCGTATGTTTTAAGGAGCGGTCCGGATGAATCGCAGATCTATTCAAATGTCACGCATCGCTATCAACTGTGGAGATTATTTCATGAAGTAAAGAGGTTAAGTAATGAAATCGTTATTGTACAGTATCCGATGCTGGCGTTTGACAATACCGAAGAATATTTTACAGAGATTTCCAGAAACAATAAGCTGGTATTAATTATTCATGACATTCATAGTTTAAAGCGCCAGGATCTTCCTTCTTTACAAAAGGAAATTTCTCTGCTGAATCGAGCGGATGCGGTAATTGTGCATAACAATGCAATGAAACAGGTTTTAATGCAATACGGATTTAACGTAAAGAATATATTTATCCTGGGATTGTTTGACTATTTGTATGATAGTGAGAAATTCATCGATCATAGCAGTGATGCGGGCATAGTCTTTGCAGGCAATCTGGATAAATCAGTATTCATCCAATCTATGATCCAGACGAACAAAGAGGTTCTATTTCAACTATATGGGCAGCAAAGTGAAGACTGGACACGATTTGG
>OMZJ01000063.1 GCA_900315495.1 uncultured Lachnospiraceae bacterium | reverse complement strand
CCGCCTACTGCAGCGCGATCCCCTACCTCTTCTACCCGATCATCACCCTGATCATTGTCTTCCTGTTCTGCATCGGCCTGATGCCGAAGCTGGGACCGATGAAGAAAGCCTACCAGCGGGTGGAGAAAACCGGCATGGTGTATTCCGACTCCAGCCGCCGCTTCAACCACGATTCCCCGGAGGACGAGGAAGACGGAAACATCTGGAACTTCATCATTCCCATGGGGATTCTCGTCGGCGTGGCCGTCGCCACGGGCGATATCCTCAGCGCGGTGATTCTGTCCCTGATCGTCTGCTTCCTCATGTACGTGCCCCGGAAGATTCTTTCCGTCGACGCCTTCCTGACGAGCATGATCCGCGGATTTGCCGACATGCTGCCGACCCTGACGCTGCTTCTGGTCACCTTCGTTCTGAAGGACCTGTCCGGCAAAATGGGAATGACCGAATACATCATCCAGCTGGCGGAGCCGTACCTGTTTGCCCAGGTCTTCCCCTGCATGGTCTTCATCCTCGGCGCTGTGCTGGCGTTCACCACCGGTTCTGACTGGGGCATGAGCTCCATCATCACCCCGATCGTCTTCCCGCTGGGCGCGGCCCTCGGTGCGAATCCGGTGCTGATCATGGCCGCCGTGATTTCCGGCGGAACCTTCGGCAGCCACGCCTGCTTCTATTCGGATGCGACCCTTCTGGCGGCACAGGCCTCCGGCATTGACAACATGGAGCACGCGCTCTCGCAGCTCCCCTATGTCATCATCGCCAGTGCGCTCTCCATCGCCGGGTTCCTGATTGCCGGTGTGATTCTGTGAAGTGAAATGCTCTCCCGCGGAAAGGAACGGGATATCGCTTCTTATGCCGATCTTTGCAATCCCGGCAGCGTCCTCCCCCGGAAAGGGACGGGGACCGGCTGACCGGAAGCGGGAAACCTCACAGGCAGGCATCTGTTCTTCCTGTGATATAATAGAGGCAACAGAGGCAGGCGGGATGCATGATACAGGCCGGCCGGGCAAAAGCCTGCCTCAGGCACATCGCAGTTTCAGCCCGTGCAGGTAACAGCCAGAGCCGCGCACAGGTTCATCCCATGTATTCGGGGACAGGAAGGGGAAAGGAGAATCCATGGATCATTTTGTTGTGACAATACAGAGACAGTTCGGAAGCCTCGGACGGCCGATCGCCCGGTCAATGGCGGAGCTTCTGGGCATCAAGTACTACGACCGGGATCTGGTTGACCAGGCCGCCAAGGAGCTGGAGCTTCCGGTGTCCGTTGTGAAGGAAGAAGAGGAAAAAGCCGTCAAACAGGCGCCCAACCCGTTCATCAGCATGATGTTCCCGCTGGGCAGCGGCACCAGCGACACGCAGGACAAGATCTTTGCGGCGCAGAAAAACATCATCCGCTTTCTGGCGGAGCGCGACAGCTGCATCATTGTCGGGCGCTGCGCGGATTTTATCCTGAGCGAACAGCCGAATGTCATGAACATCTACATTTATGCGTCCTATGAGGCACGGCTGAAGCACTGTGTCGAGGACCTGGGCCTGGAAGCGGACGAGGCCCGGCGGATGATCCGCTCGATCGATGAGGCGCGCAACCAGTACCACCTGCAGTACGCCGGCTACAAACCGGATGACACGCGGTTCAAGGATATTCTGATCGACTCCAGCCTGTTCGGCATTCAGGGAACGGCGGAGTTTCTGGCAGACGCGGTTCGGAGAAAATTCGGCGATATGGTGCCGAAGGCGTAAAAGTGCAGATGGAAAATTGCTGCTGCCATGAACGGCTGAAAACAGTTGTTCATGGCAGCAGCTTTTTTACAGGGACGTTTTCTCAAACCCTCACGCGGATTTCTCCCGCCCTGCTTCATCCCACTGTCCTGCGGATTCACCGGGACTTCCACTTTGCCTGAATGCGTCCGGTCAGCCGGCAGAGCGGCCGGGCGGCACGGCCGAAGAAGGCCTGCGGCAGAATGCTGGTAAAGACAATGCCCAGCACAATAGCCACGGCCGCCTTGAGCGCGCCGTATCCGGTGGCAAGTGCCTGATTCTGCTCTCCGATCACGAGATAATAGGTGGTCCAGTAGATTCCGCCGCCCGGAATCAGGGGGAAGAGCCCGCAGATCATAAAGATCGTGGCCGGACATTTCCACACCACCGCCAGAAGCCTTGAGAGGAAAGCGACCAGCACTGTGGCTGCGGCGGTCGCGAAGGTCGCGTGAATCAGCGGCTCCAGCAGGAGGTAAAGCCCCCAGCCGAGCATGCCGATGATGCCGCAGGTCGGATAAAAATGCCGCGGCACACCGTACAGAAGGGCGAATCCGATGGTCCCGGTCAGGGCGGCGGCAAGCTGAGCGATCATAGCGAATTTCCTCCGAGCAGAATGTAGGCAAGGTCCGTGACGACCGCGACGCCGATCGAGATGGATACGAACACCATGATCGCGTCGAGCATCCGGACAGCGCCGGACAGATAGTCGCCCTCCGCGATATCCCGGATGCCGTTGACGAAAGCCACGCCGGGGATCAGCGGCATCAGGGCGCCGATGATCATCTGGTGCAGGTTCTGGCCGGGGCCGGCGTAATACAGAAGGTAGCAGACCGACGTGACAAGCATCCCGCCCACAATGTTTGCCATCATCTTCGATTTCTTGGCCGTCCCCGCCTTGAGGATAAAGCAGTAGAGCACAAATCCGGCGCAGAAGGCGCAGAGCGCGTCGCGGATGGTGCCGCCGAAGAGGACGGAAAAGGCGCCGCTGGAAATGGCAGAGGCGATGATCTGCGCCAAGTCCGACTTTCCCGGAAGCGCTTCGATCCGGTTCAGCTCCGCGGAGGCCTCCTCGATGGTATACCGGCCGGCCGCCACCTCGCGGGAAAACTGATTGACCGCGATGAGCCGGTCAAAGCGGGTGCCCTTGACCGGAATGTAGTTGACCGAGGCATACATCTTCTCCCGGGGCCCGCCGGCGGACAGGAAGATTCCGTTGCTCAGCACGTAGGCGTGTTCTGAGCGCACGCCGAAATAACCGCAGATTCTCTCGATCGTTTCCTCCACGCGGGAGATTTCCGCGCCGCTCTCCA
>OMZJ01000122.1 GCA_900315495.1 uncultured Lachnospiraceae bacterium | reverse complement strand
GGCGGGGCGCCGCGGCCGGACGGCGAATGCGCCGCGCGAGGATCAGCGCTATGCCTCCGATTATGAGCCGGATGACACCATCCGGACAAACCGCCGGAAGCATTCCTGATTCTCTCCGAAGGGAGTCCTGCAATGTGACCCGGCAGCCACAAAAGAGCTTTCTCTTCGAAGAAAGGCTTCGCCGGCGGAGAACGGCTCCGCGAGCCGAACATTTCAGTCAGAAAATTCCGCAAGACAGAGAAGTGCCGCTCCCTTTCGGGAGCGGCACTTCTTTTCTATGATTCTATCCTGAATCTTTCGTTCAATGCTCTTCTGTCGTTCTGCTTTCGGTTTTGTTTTCGGTTCTGCTTTACGGTCCTGTTTTCTCAGTTCTGCTTTACGGTCCTGTTTTCTCAGTTCTGCTTCTGCACCACACGGTACTCATTGCGGTAGGAAAAATGGGGGCAGACATAGCGGCTTCCATAGTAGGAAGCCCGGGCAGCATCGTCCTCATCCTCCTGGAACTCGCAGGTAAAGCAGTCGTACTCCTCATCATAATCGCAGTACGCACAGTCCTCACAATTGGTTCCCTGCATTTCGCTCTCCTGACTCCCGCGGATCCGCGGAAAATTCTCAGACCGCGTAGCCGGCTTCCCGGATGACAGCGCAGACCTCACTGACGTATTTCCGGCAGATTTCCTCGCTGTCCGCCTCGACCATCACACGGACCAGCGGTTCCGTCCCGCTGGCGCGGACCAGGATCCGGCCGCTGTCCCCCAGGGCCTCGGTCACCTTCCGCACGGCCTCCAGCACCCTCGGATCCGCCTGCACGGCCTCCTTGTCGCTGACACGGACGTTCTCCAGCACCTGCGGATACATCCGGCAGGGTGCGGCCAGTTCCGAGATCGGCCGTTTCGAATCCAGCATGGTCTGCATGATCTTCAGGGCGGTCACAATGCCGTCGCCGGTAGCCTCATACTTGCTGAAAATGATATGACCGGACTGCTCGCCGCCGATGCGGTAGTTGTTTGCCTGCATCGCCTCATACACATACTTGTCACCGACCTTTGTCTTCACATAGCCGATGCCGGCTGCGTCAAATGCCTTGTACAGGCCGAAGTTAGACATCACGGTGGTGGCAACCGTATTGTTGTCCAGTTCCCCTCGGGACTTCATGTAGCGCGCGCACAGATACATAATCTGATCGCCGTTGACCACCTGTCCCAGCTCATCCACGCACAGGCACCGGTCCGCGTCCCCGTCGAAGGCAAAGCCGATGTCCAGATGATTCTCCAGCACATGGCGCTGCAGTCCCTCCAGATGGGTGGAGCCGCAGTTTTCGTTGATATTCAGTCCGTTCGGCTGATTGTTGATCACATAGACGCGGGCGCCCAGCGCCTCAAACACGTTCCGGGCAATCATCCAGCTGCTTCCGTTGGCGCAGTCCAGCCCGATCCGCAGGTCGCGGAACGAATGCACGGCCAGGGAGATCAGATATCCCACATAGCGGTTGCGGCCGGCAACATAGTCCACCGTGCAGCCGATGTCCGCCCTCGTCGCGTACGGGACCTCGGGGGTGACGCCGTCGAGATAATCCTCGACCTTTGCGATGACCTCCTCCGGCATTTTTTCTCCGGAACCGCTGATCAGCTTGATGCCATTGTCATAATAGGGATTGTGGCTGGCGGAAATCATGATGCCGCAGTCAAAGCCGTCCGTCCGGGCGACATAGGAAATGCTCGGGGTTGTGGTGACGTGGAGCAGATAGGCGTCCGCCCCGGAAGCGGTCAGGCCGGCAACCAGCGCATACTCGAACATATAGCTGCTGCGCCGCGTATCCTTGCCGATGACAATCTTTGCCTTGTGTTCCTGGCCGTAGAACCAGCCCAGATATTTTCCGACCTTATATGCGTGTTCTGCCGTCAGGCCCACATTGGCCTCGCCGCGAAATCCGTCTGTTCCGAAATAGCGTCCCATTTGATTTTTTCTCCTCCTGCAGTGAAATGCCGGAAGCAGATCCCGGACGGTCTGCCCGGGATCTGCCGCCTGTCACTGCTCAGTCATAGACTGCGCTTTTCAGCAGCGCGTTGTTCTGTTCGAAATTGATGCTGAGTACTTCCTGTCCGGAGTCCGTCAGCGCATTGCTCCAGCACCCGTCCGCCGGAACACGGAACTGCGAAACCCGCCCGCTGATGGCCGGCGGCAGCATCTGCAGAAACAGCAGCTCCATCCGATTGTCGCTGATATTGGTGGTCAGATCCGGAAATACGCGGTTCATCGCCTCAAAGATCTTCCACGGCCGCTGCTTCACCCGCTTCATCAGTGCCTCCAGCACCGTCCGCTGCCGCTCCGTGCGCCCGAAATCCGTCCCGATATACCGGATCCGCGAATATCCGAGCGCCTGACGCCCGTCACAGAGCTGATATCCCGCGTGATCAGGGAAACTTGTCCCTTCCGGGAGCCCCTCGATATGGTTCAGCTCGCTGACATAGCCGATGACATAGGGAAGCTCTTCTTGCGTGATCGTCAGATATACCCCGCCGAAGGCGTCGATCACATCGATGAAACTGTAAAAGTCCACCTTGACATAGTAGTCAATCGCGATGCCGAAATTGTTCTCGATTGTCGTGATCAGAAGCGGTGCGCCGCCCATCTGGTAGGCATGATTCAGACGGTTCTGTCCGTATCCGGGAATCTGTACATAGCTGTCGCGGAGAATCGAGGTCAGAACAATCTTATTCTTCTTATTGTTGACGGACATGACGATCATGGCATCCGACCGGGAAGCGTCATCCTCCTCCCGGTTATCGGTTCCGATCAGAAGGACGTTGGTCACACCGGCTTCCCGATAGACGCCCTCGCTTCTTGTCTGCGCAGGATCGTATGCCTTGTAGTTTGTGGCCGCCACAGCCACGCGCATATAAATCAGAAGCGCCGCCAGCAGAAGCACCAGGATCAGAAGAATCACCAGCAGAATGTGGAGAAGCTTCCTGCCGACGGATTTTTTCTTTCGTCCCGGATTCTGTGCAGGATTCCCCGGCACCGGCCGTCCGGGTTCCCTCCGGCTTGCCGCGTTCTGCGGGATATTCTGTGCCGGTGACACTGTTTTCCGGACCGGTCTCCTGTTCTCTGCCCGCGCAGGATCGGACGGAGGCGCCGCCCGATGCTCCTCCTTGCCGGTCAGATTGCGGGGACGTCTTCGCTCTTCCTCTGCCCGGGCTTTTTCCTCCCGGCGGATCCGCTTCCGGCGGGCTTTCTCGTACTTTTCGAGGTCTTTCCGCTCGCTCTTTGTCAGGCGCCAGGACGAAAAGTCCTCCGCCTGACCTCTGTCCCGGCCTGCAGTTCTCTCCAGCCGGACCTGCCTGTTCTCCGATGCGTTCCCGGTCATCCGGGCGGCAGGCCTGCGGCTGTTCACAGAGCCGCTCTCCGCTTTCGAAGAAACGGGCGAAGCCATATTCTGTGCTGATTTCCCGCCATTTGCGCCGGCATCTGCGTCCGCAGGCTGCGTCCGAAAATCCGGCGATTCAAAGCCTTCGGGCGGCGGCACGTCCGGTCCATTCCGCCGGGTTGATTCTGCACCTCCGGACGACGATACAGGACCGGCATTCCCTGATCCGCTTTCGGAATCCTCCTGCACATTTCCCGCACGCGGCACCGTAAAGCCGGCATTCCCCGATCCGCTGTCCGCCCGCTGCGGTGCGTCTGCCGTATGCGGCGGTGCAAAGCCGGCATTCTCCGATCCCCTGTCTGTATTTTGCGGTATGCTTTCCCCGCGCGGCGGCGCAAAACCCGCATTCTCCGATGCGCGGTCTGCCTTCTGCGGCACATTCCCCGTGCGCCGCAGCACACTGCCGGAAGGATTTCCGGGACGGCCGGAAGGGAAACGATTGACGGATGGACGGGCGGCGAAACCGGAAGCCGGCCTTGCGCCGGACAGTTCCGCATTGTTCTGCATCTCCCTCCGATTGATTCTCTCGACTTCCTCGAGGGAGATTTCCCCTGCCTCCAGTTTTTCCGCCATCTGGCGGTCCTTGATCTCTTCCGCCTGGCGCAGTATTTTTCTCTCTTCTTCGCTCAGTTCAGCCATACAACCTCACATATATCCGTATATGTCAGAAGATGTCAGAATATCTCAGGTTCAGAGGAGATCGTAAACCGGCTTCAGTGCCGGGTAGATCTGATCAAACACTCTGTATTTTTCATCGTATCTGGAGGTTAATTCCGGATCCGGGAGCAGCGTTTCCTTCACGCGGACAATCCGGTCCGCCGCTTTCTGCACACTGCCGTAGACGCCGTCCGCCACCGCGGCCAGCATGGCTCCGCCCAGGCCCGGTCCCTCCTCCGTGGTCAGGACCTCCACCGGAATGCCGATGATATCTGCCGTCATCTGCCGCCAGAGCGGGCTCTTCGCGCCGCCCCCGCAGATTCGGGTGCTCTGGATCGAAATACCGAGCTTCCTGGCGATCTCGATGGAATCGCGAAGGCCGAAGATCACGCCCTCCAGCACCGCCTGGGTCATATCCGCCCGTGTGGTGTCCATCGTCATGCCGACAAAGGCTCCTCTGGCCTTCGGGTTGTTGTGCGGGGAGCGCTCCCCCATCAGATAGGGCAGGAAAAACACGTGGTTTTCCCCAAGCTTTCCGATCTTTGCCTGCTCCGCCGCATAATCCTTTGTCCCGATGATCTCATCCATCCACCATTTGTTGCAGGATGCCGCGCTGAGCATGCATCCCATCAGGTGATAATGGCCGTCCGCATGGTCAAAGAAGTGTACCGCGTGATTTGCCACCGGGCGAAAGGTATCGGACGAGATAAATACGGTGCCGGAAGTGCCCAGAGAGATGTTGCACTTCCCCTCTCCGACGGTCCCGGTTCCGACCGCAGCCGCCGCATTGTCCCCGGCACCGGCCGCCACGATGACATGTGCCGGAAGCCCCAGGGCCTGTGCCTGTTCCGGAAGGATCTCCCCGATTTTCTCATAGCTTTCGTGAAGAGCAGGAAGAATGTCTTCCGAAATTCCGCAGATGTCACACATCTCTTTCGACCAGGTCCGGTGCGCCACATCCAGCAGGAGCATCCCGGACGCATCGGAGACATCCGTCACGAACGAACCGGTCAGCCGGTAGGCCAGATAATCCTTCGGCAGCATCATCTTTCGGATCCGCGCAAAATGCTCCGGCTCATGCTTTTTCAGCCAGAGAATCTTCGGCGCCGTGAATCCCGCAAACGCGATGTTGTTGGTATAGGCGGCCAGTTTGTCTTCCCCGATCACATGATTCAGATAATCGGTCTCTTCGCCGGTGCGCCCGTCATTCCAGAGGATTGCCGGACGGATGACCCGGTCATTTTCATCCAGAATCACCAGGCCGTGCATCTGTCCGCCAAAGCTCAGGCCTCGGATTTCCCCGGCATTTTCCGGCGCAGCCGTCAGCTCCCGGATGCCGTCACAGGCCGCCGCATACCAGTCTTCCGGATTCTGCTCTGCCCAGCCCGGCTTCGGGAAAGACAGCGGATATTCCCGGGACACGGTTTTGAGCACTGCCCCGTCTTCCCGCATCAGAACCAGCTTGACCGCCGACGTCCCCAGATCTACGCCGATGTATTCTCTCATCTCTGTCACCTCTCAGTTTCCGGCTCAGTACGGCCGGATGGTATCCTCGGAATCATCACCCTGTTCCACCGACCGGATCTGCACATAATAGCTGGTCCGCTCATCGATTTTCACCAGCACGCGGTCGCCCGCCTTGTGATGATTGATCGCCCTGCCCATCGGTGATTCAATGCTGATTTTTCCTGCCATGGAGTCGGTGCGGACGGAAGTGACCAGCTTGAATTTTTCCGTCTCGTCGTCATCCTCGAAATAGACTTCCACAATCTTGTTGATGCCGACCACGCCGTCCGCGGATTCGTCGGAGACAATCGTCGCGTTCTTGAGCATGCGGGTCAGATAATTGATCCGGCTGTTATTGCGGCGCAGATCTCTCTTGGCCGCATAATATTCAAAATTTTCGGAGAGATCGCCCTGCGCCCTGGCCTCCTGCACCGCCTGAATTTCCTGCGGCCGCAGCTCCGCTGTCCGGTAGTCAATCTCCTTCTGTATTTTTTCTACATCACCTTTTGTCAGTTTTTCGCCCAATGAAACCACCTTCTCATGATCATTCTGTGCAGCGTCCGGCATGCAGAAAACCACATTTCCGGAAAGTCGCACTCCTTTATCATTATAAGCGATTTCTCGACGCTTCTCAATGTTTTTATCTTTCTTCCGATGCGGCAGGCCCACAGACGCCTGTCCGATCAGCTGT
>OMZJ01000128.1 GCA_900315495.1 uncultured Lachnospiraceae bacterium | reverse complement strand
ACTGCAATGGCTTCCATCTCCTCTGCAGGGGTGATGATGAGCCTGTGGTTTTCCAGTACGATCCCGGGGACCTCCTCCTTCACCTTCCTGACAAAGCCCACCGAAGCTTCCCTGTCCTGTCTCAGACCTTCGCCCAGGGATTCCGCCCCATCACAGCCGAGCCCGATGGTATCGTTATAGTCCATTTTCATGTAGCCGAAGCCGCATTCCTTCAGCAGGCGGATCACCCTCTCCGAAAGGTACTCCTGCACCTTCGGATCCTTCATGTTGAAAAATCTCCGTCCTGTAGTGGAAAGCGCCACACCGTCCCGGTGAATCTGTAACGTAAAAAAAGGGGGCGTGAAAAAAAGCAATCGCATTTTTTCATACCCTCTTCTCTGCTCTCTATTCTCCCGCACTGCGGGATCCGAAACGGCTATCCCATCTGATCCGATCTGAAATTTGCTCAGAGATCCGAAAACAATTATCTTTTCATCTCAGACAGCGCCATCTGCACGCAGCCGATCAGCGCCTGATTGTCGTTCAGCTCCGGGCGGACGATGTAATGGTCAATGTCTGCCAGCTGCGGGGTCTGCGGATACCCGTTCAGAAGCTCCAGAACTCTGGCGCGGACCAGCGGCATCAGCTGTTCCTGATGCATGACGCCTCCGCCGAGCACAAATTTCTCCGGGGAGAGGATATAGATCATATCCACGATTCCCTGCGCAATGTAATCCGCCTCAATCTCCCAGACGTCCGGGTTGTCTGTCAGGTCATATGCCTTCTTTCCCCAGCGCTCCTCGATGGCCGGTCCGCATGCCATTCCCTCGAGGCAGCGGTCGCCGTGGAACGGGCATCTGCCCTTGTAGGTATCCTTCGGATTTCTCCGGATCAGGATGTGGCCGCCCTCCGGGTGCATCATGCCGTGAACGACTTCGCCGTTGGAAATCACTCCCATGCCGATGCCGGTGCCGATGGTGATGTAGACACTGTTCTCCGTCCCTCTGGCCGCACCGAATGCCGCCTCGCCCAGCGCTGCCGCATTCACGTCGGTGTCAAAGGCGATGGGAACGCCCAGCGCTTCCTGGAAGGGTTTGACGACCGGTGCGTTGGTCCATGCCAGCTTCGGGGTTCTGGTCACATTGCCGTAATCCGGTGCACTGCGGTCCAGCTGGATCGGCCCGAAGAAGCCGATGCCGACCGCCTCCACGTCGCGCTTCGCAAACCAGTCCACCATCTGCGGAATGGTCTCCGCCGGCGTCGTGGTGGGGATGGATGTGCGCTCCAGTATCTCCGCGGTCTCCGTGCAGACCGCCAGAACCATTTTGGTGCCCCCGCCTTCCAATGCTCCAATTCTCATCGCTGTCCTCCTTCTCCCTCAGGAATTATGCCTTCTCCGGTGTGGATGTAATCATCATCATATTTCCGCGCATGGCGACCGGACCGTACTGATAAGGAATGATCAGATGCACGCCCTTCTTCACCGGCTTGCCCTCGATGGTTCCCTCGCCCTCCAGCACAGAGAGATTCACAAACGGGGCATCCCAGGTCCGGGTCAGAGATCCGTTCAGCTCGGTTTTCTGTACCTGATAGCGCGCGCAGGTCACGAGCGTTTCGATGACGGCGTCCTGCACCTTCTCGCTGGTGCGGGTGGTCTCCGCATCCTCCGGGTGGAACGGTGCCCGGATCACATCAATGCTCTGCTGTACATGCAGCTGTCTGGGCTTTCCGTTCTGCAGGCGGTCATAGTCATATACGCGGTAAGTGATGTCACTGTTCTGCTGGGTCTCCAGGATCAGCGTTCCGCCCTTGATCGCGTGAACGGTTCCCGGATTGATCTGGAAGAAATCGCCCTTCCGGCACGGAACCTCCCGGATAAATTCCTTCCACCGGTGTCCCTCGATCATCGACTGCACTTCCTCGTGATTCTTCGCATTGTGGCCGATCACGATCGTCTGGTCCTTTTTTGCATCCAGAATATACCAGCATTCCATCTTCCCGAGCGAACCGTTTTCGTGCTCCTTCGCATAGGCATCATCCGGATGGACCTGAATGCTGAGATCATTCTTTGCATCGATGATCTTGATCAGAAGGGGGAATCGGTCCCCGGGGAATCCGCCGAAGAGCTCCCGGTGATTCTGCCAGAGCTCGGAGAGCTTCTGCCCGGCGAAGGTTCCCTCCGCGACCTCGCAGTCGCCGTTCGGATGTGCGCCGATCGCCCAGCACTCTCCCGTCTGGTCTCCGGGAATGTCATATCCGAAATCGGTGCGGAGCCGGTTCCCGCCCCAGATCATCTGCTTGAATACCGGTTTCAAATAGATCAGTTCCATATCCCTTCCCTCCCCAGGGCGCCGCCCTGGCAATGGCGCAGCCGCTTTGCCGGTCTTCTCTCTCCCGGAGGCTTACGCCGTCCTGCTCTCCCGCTCCGCCAGATAGTCATTCAGCTCATCCACCAGTGCATCCGCATTCAGATGATGCACCGCCGCGGCCTCGCCGATGGATTCATTCATGGATGCCGGACATCCGACGCAGTGCATGCCCGCCGCCACCAGCACGCGGACAACCGTGACGTCCCTCCGGAGGAGCTCCATGATCTGTGTCTCCTTTGTCACCTTATCTGTATATTCTGCCTCTGCCATCTCTGCCACCTGTGGTTTTCCTTTCTGCTTTTTACATTCCGTTCTCCGCCGGGGAGCTTCCGCCGTCCATTTCCGGCCGTCGGTTTCCGCATCGGTCTCTGGCATCGGATTTGCCGGTCTCCGGCGTTGGAATCGGCTGCAGATCTCCGAGCCTCGCGATCTCTTTGCCAGGACTTCCGTCTGCAGCAGCCTACTTCAGCTGCCCCAGCTTGAAATGCTTCCGGCAGAGTGCAATGTATTTATCGTTCGCACCGAGCATCACCTGCGAGCCCTCCCGGACGATGCCGTTTTCATCGAACCGGGCATTGCAGGTCGCCTTCTTTCCGCACCAGCAGATGGTCTTGATCTCGCGGATTTCGTCGGCGATCTCCATCAGCCGCCGGCTTCCCGGAAAGAAATGGTTCTGGAAATCGGCGCGGAGGCCGTAGCACATCACCGGAACGTTCCAGAAATCCACGATGTCCGAAAAGGCGTCGATGTCTTCCTCCGCGGCAAACTGCACTTCATCCACAATGATGCAGTCATACTGCTGCACCATCTTTGGGTTTTCCCGGTAGCGCTTCAGAAAGGTTTCGATCAGCTCGCACTTGTTGGACAGACCGATCCGCGAGCGGATGACCTGTTCCCCGTCCCGCGTATCGATTCCTGGCTTGAGGATCGCCACCTTCTGCCCCCGCTCTTCATAATTATATGCGACCATCAGGGCATTCGCTGTCTTGGAGGATCCCATTGCCCCATAGCAGAAAATCAGTTTCGCCATGACTGCCTCCGCAGATCAGAAATACCTCTTCACGCCGTCATCTCCGACCACATTGCCCTCGGCCTGTGCCAGTTCGGACGCGGTCTCATCCGACGCGGAATTCTCGTCTGTTTCCGGAGCGCCGGAAGACGTGCCTGGGGCATCCGACGATTCCGTCTTCTCCTGCCCGGAAGTCTGTGACGCATTGTCACTGCCGGATTCTTCGGATGCAATCTCCTTCTGGACTTCCTCCGTACGGCTGAGGGTATCGCGGTTGACCACCTGGGACGCACCCATAGCCATTTCGTCCGCCGTCATCACGATGTGCACGGGCTCCTCTTCCTCGATGCCGGCACTCTCCGCGCCGAAGCTGTCCTCCTTCTCCTGATCCTCCTTCGGAATGTACTTGTCGAAGATACGGACCATCACAAAGGACTGCAGGAAGGCGATCAGGCCCATGCTGAGCAGGAACAGCGGTGGGAAGAACAGGCAGCCGATGATGACACCGACGGCGATGGCCAGCATGCCGAGGCTGCGGAATACGTGACGGATGGAAATAATCAGGGAATTCTTCAGCGTCTGCTTGACCGTGTTATAGAACTTGGCCTGCAGCGCAAAGACATAGACCAGCGCCAGCAGGTAAATGATGAAGATGCCCAGGAAGAGGATTCCCAGGATCGACATCGCGCGGTTTGCCGAGCCGAGCTGATAATAGAGATAGATGTCCCACACGAAGAACACGCCGAGGCCCAGCTCGATCAGGCCGAGCGGAACGCCCTGCTTGAAATTCTGCTTGAAGGATTTGAAGAAGCTGCGCACTGTGTAGGATTCCTCATCGCGCACCAGCTTCAGTGTAACATAGTAGACCGCCGTCGTCGCAGGGCCGATCGTGAAAATCGGGAGACTGCAGACAAACCAGAGAATGGTCAGAATAAAGACATCGACCAGTTTCCCCATGAAGTTCCAGACGGGATTATCCAGGTTAAAGAAATTGCTCATTTGCTTCTACCTCTGCTTCCAGACGAAATGACAGCGGCCGGAAATTTCCCGCGGGATCCGGACCCCGCGGGAAATCCCGCCGCATTCACTGCATCAAACGACTGAACCTATTATATCTGCTGTATGGCCGAAAATCAAACTGGCCCCGAAATTTAATAAAGAATTTATACAAATTCAGCCAAGCGTATCCGAATCGCCTGGCAATTCCCGTGACAGCCGTTGGG
>OMZJ01000129.1 GCA_900315495.1 uncultured Lachnospiraceae bacterium | reverse complement strand
TCCACAACGTGGTTCCCTGCCTGGCAAAGATCTCCGGCCTTCCGCTTCGCCAGTCCGAGGATTTGTTCGACGCGACCGAGAACCTGGACGGCTTTGTCGCGGTATCCGGTGTGCTGAAGACCTGCGCGGTTGATCTCTCCAAGATGTGCAATGACCTCCGCCTGCTTTCCTCCGGACCCAAGACCGGACTGGCCGAGATCTCCCTTCCGGCCAGACAGAACGGCTCCTCCATCATGCCCGGGAAGGTCAATCCTGTCATCCCGGAAGTGGTCACGCAGGTTGCCTTCCTGGTGATCGGACATGATACCACCATCACGATGGCGGCGGAAGCCGGGCAGCTGGAGCTGAACGCGTTCGAGCCGGTTCTTTTCTACAACCTGTTCGAATCGATCACCGCCATGACCGGAGCCGTCAGCACGCTGAACGACCACTGCATCAGTGGAATCTCTGCCAACCGGGAGCGCTGCAAAGCCCTTCTGGAGAGCAGTGCCGGAATTGCCACCGCGCTGAATCCGTATCTGGGATACAAGAAGGCTGCTGAGATTGCAAAGCGCTCTGTCCGGGAAAACCGCAGCGTGAGAGAGATCGTGCGCGACGAAAAACTGATGACGGACGAGCAGCTGGATCAGATCCTGAACCCCTATGCCATGGTTTCCGCAGACCGCGGAATGGAGCGGAAAGAGGCAATCTGACTGGTTGGAAATGTAATCTGAAAAAGAGTTCCGGTTTCTCCTGCGAATCCTCGGCAGGAGAAACCGGAACTCTTTCTTTGCTGACGGGAATGTCGCGGAGAACACCGGAGAGGCGTTGACAATGGTCAGTGAAGTCTGTATTTTTACCAGGGAAGACTATTTCCAGAATCATCAGATTGATGCATATTTTAGGAATGATGCACAGTTTAATAAGCAAAGAAAGAAAGCAAATCCCGATCTGCTGCCTGGGATCTGCTGCCTGCACTTTACGTTAGGAGGAGATTCTCTGCCATGCTGAAGCAGGGTTTATACGAACAGGTCGTGAACCGGGAAATCGACCGGGAACTCAAAGATGTGCCGGACGCGGAAAAGCAGGTCGAAAAAATCGATGCCGCCGAAGCGCCCTCCATTCTGACGCAGTATGTGTCTGAGGTGGTCCGGAAGGGCATGGATCGGATCGCGGAGGAGGATATTTCCGCACAGCTTGACCTGGCCAACAAGATCGTGAGCCTGATCTCCCGGGAGACCAAAGAGTATGACCTGCAGAACCTGGAAGTATCCGGGGAGGGAGAGCAGCTTCTGGCGCTGCTGTCCGGAAATGATCCGCTGGTTCGCTCCGGAAAGAAAAGAGCGGGCGATCTTCCCCGCCCCGAGACATCCGTCTCGCAGAGCAGCCTGTTCACCGGTGCCATCCATGAACCGCAGATGTTTTCGGAAATCGAAAAAGAAATCGCGACGGCAAACCGCGTCGATCTCCTGGTTTCCTTCATCAAGTGGAGCGGGCTGCGGCTGATCATCGATGCACTCCGGCAGTTCACGGACCGGGGAGGGAAGCTTCGTGTCATCACAACTGCATATATGGGCGCGACCGATGTCAAGGCGGTCGAAGAGCTGCGCAGGCTCCAGAATACCGAAATCCGTGTCTCCTATGACACAGAGCGGACCAGGCTCCACGCCAAGGCGTATTTATTCTATCGCGAGACGGGCTTCACGACCGCGTATGTCGGATCCTCCAATCTCTCGAATCCCGCCATGTCCAGCGGACTGGAATGGAACGTGAAGCTGACGGCACAGGACATGCTGCCGACGATCCAGAAAATGGAGGCGACCTTCGACAGCTACTGGCACACACCGGGGTTTGAATTTTACGGGGAAGGCAGCCGGGACAAGCTGGAAAGGGCTCTGCACGCGAACAGAACAGATCATCCGGCGGGCGAGACGCCTTTTATTTTCGATCTGCAGCCATACCCCTATCAGCAGGAAATCCTGGACCGGCTGGAGGCGGAACGCAGGGTCAGGGGCCATTATCGAAATCTCATTGTGGCGGCAACCGGCACCGGAAAGACGCTGATCGCAGCATTTGACTACCGCCGCTTCTGCCAGATGTCCTCCGGAAGAAAACCGCGGATGCTGTTTGTGGCACATCGGGAAGAGATCCTGAAGCAGAGCCGGGTGAAATTCCAGGCCGTCCTGAAAGATCCGAACTTCGGCGAGCTGTGTTTCGGAAGCTATAGCCCGGAGCATCTGGATCATCTCTTTATGACAATCCAGACCATGGCTTCCCGAAAACTCTATGAAATCCTCCCGAAGGACTATTATGATTACATTGTCGTCGATGAATTTCATCATGCGTCAGCGCCGATCTATCAGGGGCTTCTGAATCACTTTGCACCGAAGATCCTCCTGGGACTGACGGCCACGCCGGAGCGCATGGACGGAAAAAGCATCCTCGACTATTTCGGCGGGCGGATTGCCGCGGAGATCCGTCTGCCGGAGGCTGTGGAGCAGAAGCTTCTCTGCCCGTTTCAGTACTTCGGCGTTTCGGATGAGGTGGATCTCTCCGGCATTCGGTGGACCAGAGGCGGATATGATGTTTCGCAGCTGAATGAACTCTATTCCCTGAACCGGGCAGTCGCGGAACAACGGGCCGCGCACATCGTGAATTCGCTGTACCGGTATGTCACGGACATCCATAAAGTTCATGGACTGGGATTCTGCGTGTCGGTGGATCATGCCAGGTTCATGGAACAGTATTTCCAGTCCCGTGGAATCCCGTGCATGTCGCTGACCGGCTCTTCCAGGGAGGAAGAGAGGAATACGGCTCGTGACCGCCTGGTTTCCGGGGAGATTAAATTCATCTTTGTCGTGGACCTCTACAACGAAGGCGTGGACATCCCCGAGGTGGATACCATTCTCTTCCTGCGTCCGACAGAGTCCCTGACTGTTTTCCTGCAGCAGCTCGGCCGCGGCCTGCGGCTGTCAGAAGGAAAAGAATGCCTGACTGTACTCGATTTTATCGGGCAGGCAAACCGCAGGTACAACTTCGAGGAGAAATTCGCGGCGCTTCTGACCGGCCGGCATCACACTTTGCAGTATGAGATCCAGAAGGGCTTTGTGTCACTGCCGAAGGGATGCTACGTGCAGCTGGAGAAGAAAGCGTCGGAGGTCATCCTGGACAATATCCGGCACGCGCTGGGCGACCGGTCCGGGCTGATCCAGCGGATCCGTTCGTTTCGAGACGACAGCGGGCTGCCGCTTTCCCTGAAAAATTTCCTCAGTTTCTATCATCTGAATCCGGAAGTCATCTACCGGAAGTTTTCTTTCTCCCGCCTTTCCGCCGATGCCGATGTCCGGGAGGATTTTTCGGAACCCGGCGAAAAGCAGATGACAAAGGCATTCAGCAAATTTGCCGCGGTGGATTCTCGGAGGTGGATCCGGTTCCTGCTGCGGATCCTGCCAGACTTGTCCGGGGAGACGATCGCTGCTTTTTCGAATCCGGAGATGCGGATGTTTCAGATGTTCTATGTCACCGTGTTTCAGAAAGCCGCGGATCTTCGTCAGGAGGAGACAAAGCAGAATCTTTCGATTTTAAGAGAAAGTCCGGTGATGCTTGGGGAACTGAAGGAACTTCTGGAGTTCAATCTGGAGCGCATCGATTTTATCGACGAACCGGTGGACCTCGGGTTTGACTGCCCGCTGGATCTCCACTGCACCTATACCCGGGATCAGATTCTGATCGCCATGGACTACATGACACCGGGCAATGTCCGGGAAGGAGTGAAATGGCTTCCGGAGAAAAAAGTCGATGTGCTTTTTGTCACGCTCAACAAGTCCGATAAAGATTATTCGCCGACGACGATGTATCAGGACTATTCGATCAATGAAAACCTGTTCCACTGGCAGAGCCAGAGCACGACGGCGGACACGTCCGTCACGGGTCAGCGGTACATCCATCACCGCAGGAACGGAAGCAGGGTGGCGCTCTTTGTCCGGGAATTCAAGCAGGACAGCTGCGGGGCATCACCCTATACGTATCTTGGAACCGTGGGCTATGTGAGCCATACCGGAAGCCGGCCGATGAATATCACCTGGCATCTGGACCGGCCGATTCCGGCAAAATACCTGAAAAAGACCAACAAGCTTGTTGTCGGGTGATGGATATGATATCCCGCAGTGGTGAAAACTGCAGGTTCCTCCACGCGCGGTGATGCGGGGGAAGAATGGGTCGGAAAGATGAGGACAAACGGGCGGCACAGAAAGAGACTGTCTGTGGTCAGGGGTTTGTTTTGAGAGGGTGTTCCATCACAGGGATCTCCCCATTTTCTGCTGTCCATTGCGATGAGTACCATTGAATATAATAATAGAAGAAACATGACAGGAAAGGTAAAAGGCAGGGAAGGCAGGTCAGGATGAAAACAATTCATGTGGCGGCTGCGGTGATTCACGAAAACAGCAGGATCTTTGCAACAGCGAGAGGATACGGCGAATTCAAGGGTCAGTGGGAGTTTCCCGGCGGCAAGATCGAGCCGGGGGAATCTGCGCAGCAGGCGGTGGTCCGGGAAATCCGGGAGGAGCTTGCGACCGAAATCCGTGTGGAGAATCCGATCGGAACGGTGGAATGGGATTATCCGGCATTTCATCTGACCATGGACTGCTTCCTGTGCCGGCGCGTTCACGGCAGCCTGGAGCTTCTGGAGGCGCAGGACGCCGCATGGCTGAATCTCGATGAACTGGATCGAGTCTCCTGGCTTCCGGCAGACAGGCAGATTCTCCCGGCGGTTCGAAAGGCATTATCCGGCGCAGAAGACGTAAGCTGACAGGTGCCGTCCGCTGACAGGTACCATCCGCCCTCATGGAGGGAATGAGGATGACCAGGGAAAGTCTTCTTCCTCCGGATAAGTCAGTACGAACCGAAGGTGATACAATGGAAGAGCAGGCAGGTCTGCAGTGTGAGAGAACAGTCATGCGAGGGCAGTGCAGCCATGGCTGCAGTGTGTATGGTACGCGGTACGGCCGGTGTTATGTAGATCTGTTTAAGAATGAGGAGGTATGAAAGATGGCGGAATTTGATTCGAAGCATGCGGTGATCTGCCCTGAGGGCGTTTTCATTCTCGGGACATATGATGAGAACGGCGTCCCGAACGCGATGAATGCGGCATGGGGACAGCAGAGCGACTATGAGGAGATTACCTTTTTCCTCGCAAAACACAAGACGACGGAGAATCTGAAAAAGACCGGCGCCTTCACGGTGGCATATGCGACCGTGGACACGCTCGAGATTTCTGATTATTTCGGCATGGAGACCGGAGCGCACGGGAACAAGATCGAAAAGGCGAAATGCCATGTGCACCGGGCACCGCACGTCAACGCACCGATTATCGAGGAATATCCGGTGTCACTGGAGTGCACGGTCAAGTCCTATGATGATGCCACGGGCGTTCTGACCGGAAAGATTGTTTCAATGCAGGCGGATGATGCGGTTCTGACCGACGGCAAGGTGGATCTCGGGAAGCTTCGCCCGATTATGTTCGATCCGTCCTTCAATGTGTACCGGACTATCGGGCCGGCTGCAGGCAGGGCATTCCACGACGGGCTGAAGATCAAGAATTCCTGACACATTCGTATCCATCCGGCATCCCCCGGCAGAAAGGACATATCCCATGCATTTCTATAACATGATCACGGATTCCAGCACCTTTGCCTTTTCCGCGGAAAACCCGACCGGACAGCGGTCCGGGGGTTCCCGCGGCG
>OMZJ01000077.1 GCA_900315495.1 uncultured Lachnospiraceae bacterium | reverse complement strand
CTTCCTCGGTGGTGGCCTCTTCGGTGGTGACTTCCTCGGTCGTCTCTTCCTCAGTGGTGACCTCTTCTGTGGTGGCCTCTTCGGTCGTTGCTTCCTCGGTCGTCTCTTCCTCAGTAGTGACCTCTTCTGTGGTGGCCTCTTCGGTCGTTGCCTCTTCCGTGGTCACTTCTTCGGTGGTCGCTTCTTCCGTCGTTGCCTCTTCCGTGGTCACTTCTTCGGTGGTCGCTTCTTCCGTCGTTGCCTCTTCGGTGGTCGCTTCTTCCGTCGTTGCCTCTTCCGTGGTCGCTTCTTCCGTCGTTGCCTCTACGGTCGTGGCTTTCTCCGTGGTGGCCTCTTCCGTTGTTGCTTCTGCGGTGGTTGCTGCTTCCGCAGTCGTGGCTGCTGCGGTGGTTGCTTTCTCTGTTGCTGCGGCTGCTGTGGTGGCTGCCGTCGTCGCTGCGGTGGTGGCTGCGGTCGTCTCCGCCGGTTTGTTGCCTCCTGTGCACGCCGCGAGCGACGCCACCATGGTCCCCGCCATTACGACAGCAAGGAATTTCCTTCTCATGTGTTTCTCCTCCTTTATCCGTTTTCTGTTTGCCCCCTTGCAGAGATTCCCAACGCTGCCCGACGCATGGGCATCCCTCGGGGAATATACACTATTGTAACACATCTGGTGCCGGTCGACAACCGGAAGGCGCATTTCTTGACTTTTCTTGTCTCTTTGACTATCCTCTTTTTCAGTAAAACCAGCAAACGGAGGAACGGCGATGGATAACGCAAAGAGCGCCGCGGCACGGATTCTCTCCCTCTGTGACCGGCTGCAGGACGAGGCCCATATTTATCAGAATCAGCCGATTCGTCTGCGCGAATGCGCGGCTTCAGAGTGGATGGCTTTTCTGCTGCACCTGACGGATACCGGAATCGTCAGCAGCAGTGAGTTTGATTTTATCCGTTCCGTGACCGGAGGACCGGCAACGGCAGAGCAGATGCACCGGATGTACCTGGAAGACCACCTGTCCTCTCTGCTGTTTGCGGCAAAGATTCCGCGCAGCCTGCAGGAATTTGTCCGCTGTGACCTGCTGAACCGCCTGAACGGGAAACAGACCTTCTACGGACAGCTTCTGGCTGATTTCTACCGTTTTCTGGGGCAGAGCTTCATCGCCTGCGACACTGCCAACAATTCATCCGCGCAGGTCCGGCGCCTGACGGATTACTGCGCCAGCCTGGACCAGTTTCTGAAAAAACAGGGCGTGAATACGGTGCTGGACCGGCAGGCTGCAAGTGATCTGATTCAAAGCCCGGGAGAGCAGGCCGCGGAGGATGCGGCACTGACGCAGGCCCAGGAGCAGCGCGCACAGAAGATCAACCCGGTCCGGGTGGACGAAATTCTGGCGAAGCTGAACGCCCTGGCCGGCCTCTCGGAAGTCAAGCGGGAGATCAACAGTCTGGTCAATCTGCTGCGCATCAACCAGATCCGCCGGGAGCGGAATCTCCCGGAAGTGTCCACATCGATCCACATGGTGTTTTCCGGGAACCCCGGCACCGGCAAGACCACAGTTGCCCGCATGCTGGCAGAAATCTACTACAATCTCGGTGTTCTCCGGAAGAATCTTCTGGTCGAGACAGACCGGGCCGGACTGGTGAGCGGCTATGTGGGCCAGACCGCCTCCAAAACCGCGGAAGTGGTGAAGTCCGCGCTGGACGGTGTGCTGTTCATCGACGAAGCTTATACGCTCACCGCCGGCAAATCGGCGGGCGATTTCGGCCAGGAGGCGGTGGATACGCTGCTGAAACTGATGGAAGACAACCGCGGAAGGCTGGTGGTCATCGCCGCGGGCTACGACGCGCAGATGAATGAATTTCTGGACTCCAATCCCGGGCTGCGCTCCCGCTTTACCCGGTTCATCCATTTCGCCGACTATACCCCCGAGGAGCTGACGGCTATCTACACCGGCATGGCGGCAAAGCAGAAATTCCGCCTGTCCGCAGCGGCAAAATCCGCGGTACTCTCCTACTTTGCCGGCCGGACCGCCGAAAAGCCGGCGAATTTTGCCAATGCCCGGGAGGCCAGAAACCTGTACGAGGCGTCCGTGACGGCGCAGGCCAACCGTCTCTCCTCGAAGAAGCAGCTGACCGACAGTCAGCTGACCCTCATCACACGGGAGGATGTGGCAGACGCAGTCGAACGGATCCGCGCCGCAGGCACCATCTGACGCGGTCTCCGGCTGCGGAAAATGAGATCTGGAAAGAACCGTGACGTCGGTTGCATACGGATTCACGTCAGACATCTTCCGGTGTACTCCGGGAAAGGACAGGAAATTTATGATTCAGACCGATTATCACCTGCACTGCCGTTTTTCCACGGATTCCGAGACGCCGCCGGAAGAGCAGGCGCTCTCGGAGGCCCGGAAAGGCATCCGGGAAATCTGTTTTACCGATCACGACGATCCCGGTTATTCCACCGGAGAATTCCAGCTGGATTATCAAAGCTATTTCAAGGGCATCGCGGATGCGCGGGAGGCGCTGAAGGACAGAATCCGGATTCATACCGGGCTGGAACTTGGACTGCGGCCTGACTTTCCGGCGGAAATCCGGGCCGCCGCAAGGGCATGCCCCTGGGAATTTATCATCGGCTCCACCCATGTGGTGGACGGATACGATCCCTATTACCCGGAATACTGGATCGGAAAGACCGCAAACGAGGGGATGCGCCGGTACTATGAATATACGCTGGAAAACATCCGCACGTATGACTGCTTCGACGTCTACGGCCATCTGGACTATCTGGTGCGGTACATTCCGGCAGACCGGCGGGCAGACTACGACCCCTCGGCAGACCGGGACATCGTGGATGAGATCCTCCGCACACTGATCGCCCGCGGGAAGGGGATCGAGTGCAACACCGGCGGATACCGCTGCGGCCTCGGGCGGCCGAATCCTGGCATTGAGATCCTGACAAGGTACCGGGAGCTGGGCGGAACCATCCTGACGATCGGCTCCGACGGCCACCGCCCCGAACACACCGCACTGCACTTTTCGGATGTCCCCGCCATCCTCCGTGCCGCCGGATTCAAAGAATATACGATTTTCCGCGATCGGAAGCCGGTGTGGATTTCCCTGGACGGAGACGGCGCAAATAATCCGGCAGAGTAACGGCATGGTGCGTATTGGATTTCTCCGGGCACACAACGCAGAGAGGCCGCTGCCATCCCGAAAAGGGATGGCAGCGGCCTCTCTGTAATAGATCATCTGTTCTATCCGGCAGCTGCGATGCCGCGTTCTGACACAGTCCGATCAGGGACGCACACCGCATGACGGTGCGTCGTCCGGCGGTTTCTTCCTGCAGTCACTGCAGTGATTCGGGAAACTTCCCCGGTCAGATATGCAGCTTTTTGGATACGGTGACTGCCAGCGCACCTTTTCCGATGTGCGTCGCAATCACCAGGCACAGCGGCTCCATGACAATCTCGTGATCCGGGAAAGCCGCCTGCACTTCCTGCTTCCACTGGTCGGCAGCCGCCGTATCATAGGTGTAGGACATGGCAATCACCACATTGTCCGGCGAGGCATCCCCGCCGAAGCGGTTTGCAATGTCCTTCCGGATACCGTCCAGCATCTCCTGCTTTGCAAGCTTATACGTTCTGGCCAGCTTATAGGCGTCCAGCTTCTCTCCCTGAATCTGCAGAACCGGCTTCACACGGAGAAGCGTGCCAACCGCGGCTGCCGCCGGTGTGATTCTGCCGCCCTTTTTCAGGTACTTCAGCGTGTCCACCGTGATGTAGATGGAGGATTCCAGCTTGGTCCGTTCCAGTTCATCGCAGATCTGCTGCGCGGTCCAGTCCTTGTCCGCCATGGTCTTTGCGTCCAGAACGGACGAGCGCTGCGTGACGGAAATCCGCTGATTGTTGACGACAAACACCTTCCCGTCGTACTTTTCATCCGACGCAAGCATCTTCGCCGTGGAGCAGGAAGAAGAAAGGCCGCTGGACATCGGGATGTACACGATCTGGTCATAGTCCTTCAGGATCCTGTCCCAGAAATCCATCACTTCCCCCGGCGCCGGTTGGGAAGTCGTGATATCCGCGCCTTTTTCCTGGAAATCGTAGAACTGGGCCTGCGTGAGATCCACATACTCGTGGTAAATCTTTCCGTCGATATCAAAAGGCATCGGAAGCATCTCAATGCCGTACTTTGCGGCCTCGTCCGGGTTCATACCACAGCAGGTATCGGTTGCGATTGCGATCTTGCTCATTTTCCCTCCATCACTCCCATGGGCATTACTGTACTTTCTTTCAAGCAACATCCCCGCGTCTGTCTTACGCTGCGGGAACACTGGCTTTTTTTCAGCGTTGGTATATCATACCATCATTCCCAACCGGATGCAAATTCTTTTCAGGTATTACAGAGGGACCGGGCAGGCCGCGAAAACAGCGGCCCGCCCGGTCCCCAAGCTTCACAGAACCTTGGACAGAAAATCCTGCAGTCTCTTGTTTTTCGGATGAGCGAAGAACTCATCCGGCGCTTCTTCCTCCTGGATCAGGCCCTGATCGATGAACAGAACACGGTTGGCAATTTCCCGCGCAAATCCCATCTCGTGCGTGACGACGACCATCGTCATTCCTTCGTCCGCCAGCTGCTTCATGACTTCCAGCACTTCCCCGACCATCTCCGGGTCCAGGGCAGAAGTCGGCTCGTCAAACAGCATCACCTCGGGATTCATTTCCAGTGCGCGGACGATGGCAATTCGCTGCTGCATGCCGCCGGAGAGCGAATGCGGATAGGCATCCGCCTTGTCGGTCAGGTTGACCCTCTTCAGCAGGGAGAGCGCCTTCTCCTTCGCCTCTTCCTTCGACATGATTCCCAACTTAACCGGTGCCAACGTGATATTGTCCATGATCGTCAGGTTCTGGAAGAGATTGAAGCGCTGGAAGACCATGCCCATTCTTCTCCGGACCTTGTTGATGTCTGTGTGCGGATCATTGATCTTCACGTCATCCAGCCAGACCTCGCCGGAAGTCGGCGTCTCCAGCAGGTTGATGCAGCGCAGGAAGGTGGATTTGCCGCAGCCGGAAGGGCCGACCAAAACGATCTTCTGGCCCTTCTGAATATCGTAATTGATGCCACGGAGCACATGGTTCTCTCCGAAGTCCTTCTTGAGATCCTTGACGCGGATCATTGCGGTATTATCGGTTGTCACTTTCTCTCAGCTTCCTTTCCAGTATACCAAACAGGAACGACAGGATCTTCACAACGACGAAATACATGACGGCGGCGCCGAGCAGCGGCATCATATACTGATAGGTTGCGCTGGACACCTGATCCGCAGCGTGCGTCAGCTCTGCGAGGCCGACCGCACCGGCAATGGAGGTCTCCTTCAGCAGGGTAATGAACTCGTTGAGCAGCGAGGGGAAACAGTTCTTGAACGCCTGGGGCAGAACGACATACAGCATGGTCATGTTTTTGGTCAGGCCCAGCGACCGGCCCGCCTCCATCTGTCCCTCGTCCACAGACTGGATGCCGCCGCGCAGGATCTCGGCCACGTAGGCACCGGAGTTGATGCCGAAGGCCATGCAGGCGACCAGGATCTTGTTTTTGGAGGATGCCATGATGACATTCCACATGATCAGCAGCTGAATCATCGTTGGCGTTCCGCGGATGATGTCGATATAGATGTAGGCGATGAAGGAACCGATCGTTCTCTTTCCGCCTCTGGTTCGTTGCATATTGAAAAGGCAGGCAAGGGTTCCCAGCACAATGCCGATCAGCGCGGCAAAGATGGTCACCTCCAGGGTATTGCCCAGACCTTTCAGATAGAGCAGCCATCTGTCGTTTCGGATAAAGGCTTTGTAAAACTGCTCAAGGATGCTGTCCATGGATCCTCCTGTCAAACCGGAGCCGGATGAAATTCCGGAATCCGGAGATTACATGCAAATCGGGCAGAGAACCCGACAAGCTTCTCTGCCCGAGCACGCGCAAAACTGCAGTCAAAACGGCTGCGCTTATTCTGCCTGATAGTTGGAGATATACTGCTCCAGAAGCTCATCGTACGTGCCGTCCGCCTTCATATCCGCCAGCGCGCTGTTGATGGCATCGAGCAGGACCTCGTCGTCCTTCGGCATCGCGATCCCGTACTCCTCGACGTCGAAGTTGAAGTCAGAGCCGTCCAGAACCTTCAGCTTGCCCTCGTAGTTCTTTTCGAAAGCCTCAGCCGGTACCTCGTCCAGGATGACTGCATCATTCTTTCCGTTGACCAGATCCGCAACTGCCTGGTTGAAGCTCTTGACGGAGACAACCGCGCTGTCGTTGATCTCGCGGGCAACGGTCTCACCGGTGGTGCCTGCCTGTACGCCGATCGCATCCGCTGCCTTCAGGTCATCCTCGTTTGCGATCTTGCTGTCCGCCGCAACAAGGACGGACTGCGTCGCATCATAGTACGGATCGGAGAAGTTGACCGCTTCTTTTCTCTCGTCGGTGATGGTCATGCCGGTTGCCGCCACATCGATCTTGGTGCCCAGTGCCGGGATGATGCCGTCGAAATCCATATCTTCGATCTCGACATCCACGCCCAGTCTCTTGCCGATTTCGTTCATCATCGCAACGTCAAATCCGGTCGCGTTGCTCTCGTTTGCGGTGATTGCGGTGAAATCATCCTTGCCGTCGCCGACATACTCGAACGGCGGGAAGGTTGCGTTCAGGCCTACCGTCAGCACGCCGTCGGACAGGTACTTGGACGCGGAGAGATCAAAGGTCTCTGCCTCAGAGCCTTCCTCAGATTCCACCTCTTCAGACCCGACTTCCTCGGACTCTGCCTCCTCGCTCACCGCTTCGGTGGTCTTCGCCTCCGTGGTCTTTGCCTCGGTGGTTGCTTCCGTGGTCTTGGCCTCGGTCGTCGCTTCCTCACTTGCAGCTTCCGCTGTGGTGGATGCCGTGGTCACTTCCGCCTCGGTCGTGCTCTCCGCCTCAGCTGCAGTGGATGCTGCGGTGGTCGCTGCTGCCGTCGTGGTGGACGCTGCGGTGGTTGCCGCAGTTGTCGTCGCTGCGGTCGAAGCCGTCGTAGACGTCGATGTAGTCGATGTATTCGAGGAGCTGCTGCCGCATCCAGCCAGGGATGCCGCCATTAATCCAGCCAGTACCAGAGATAAAGCCTGCTTTTTCATCATTATCCTCCTTGATGCGTTTCGAGTCAGTTCTCTCCACGTTTCATCCCTTTTTACACTATTTTTCACCAGGTTTCAAGAAAGAATAATGACGAAATAAACGATTATATGCATTATTCTGCTGTGCATTATTGTGGCAGGGCCGCATTTCCCCTGATTTTTCAAGGCTCAGCAGAATGAAGCTTTTCCGATTTTATGCATAAGGAATGAATACCGCGCACTGTTCCGGCACGGACCGCCGTAACCGGAATGGAAAACGAAAAAAACACATGGGGAAGGTAGGATCAATAAAAGTAAGGATCAATAAATAAAATATGAAGCAAACAAAGAAGAAATTGATAGATATGATCAGTCAGAACAACAAATAAAAAAAAGGAAGCACCACCACAGATGCTTCCTGATGTACGCAAGAGGATTCGAACCCCCGGCCTTCTGATCCGTAGTCAGACGCTCTATCCAACTGAGCTATGCGTACGCAATGGGGCCTACAGGACTCGAACCTGTGACCCTCTGCTTGTAAGGCAGATGCTCTCCCAGCTGAGCTAAGACCCCGCATTTACCTTCTGTGCTGAATCACTTCAGCAGCGACCCGAAAGGGGTTCGAACCCTTGACCTCCGCCGTGACAGGGCGGCGCTCTAACCAGCTGAGCCACCGGGCCAAATCGCGAATACTAATATAGCGCATCGTTCAGGTTCTGTCAAGACCTGAAATCAGGTTTGAATCAGGTCCAGTGGACCTTCAGGGACTCGAACCCGGGACCGATCGGTTATGAGCCGACTGCTCTGACCAACTGAGCTAAAGGTCCAAAAGCCGATGATCGGACTCGAACCGATAACCTGCTGATTACAAATCAGCTGCTCTGCCAATTGAGCCACATCGGCGAAACCAGATTCAGGGACCTGAGTGACTCCAAGGAGGTTCGAACTCCTGCTACCGCCGTGAAAGGGCGGTGTCTTAACCGCTTGACTATGGAGCCTTAACTCCCCAAGTAGGGCTCGAACCTACAACACCTCGGTTAACAGCCGAGTGCTCTGCCATTGAGCTATTGAGGAATGTGAAGGTCAGGACATTTTCGACAGCGCCTGAATGTCCTTTCATGCACCTTCAAAACCGCATACCACATAATCTGTCAAATCATCCTGTCAGACATCAATGTCTTTTCCTATCCATTTTCAAGGCTTTCCCCAGTTCTTTCTCTGGTCAAGCCCTC
>OMZJ01000162.1 GCA_900315495.1 uncultured Lachnospiraceae bacterium | reverse complement strand
AGCGGGACGGATCACAGCGGACGCTGCGGCAGAATACGGGAGAACAAGGAAAAGAGGGTGCGGAAAATGGCAGACAGACTGAGAATCGGAGTGATCGGAATCGGAAACATGGGCAGTGAGCACTGCCGGATTCTTCTCTCGGGGAAGGTTCCGGAGGCAGAACTGACCTGTGTCGCCGACCTGCGGGAAGACCGGCGGGAATGGGCGAGAAAGACGCTTCCGGTGGACTGCCGGATTTTTTCGGACGGAAGCAGCCTGATTCGCGCGCACGCGGCTGACGCGGTGATCATTGCGGTGCCGCATCCGTCACACCCGGCGCTGACGGTGGAAGCGCTGGAAGCGGGGCTGGATGTCCTGTGTGAGAAGCCGATTGCCGTCACCGTGAGCAAGGCGCGGGAGATGATTGATGCGGCGGACCGCAGCGGCCGGACCTTCGCGCTGATGTTCAACCAGCGCACCAACGGCACCTATCGGAAAATCCGGGAGCTGATGCAGAACGGGACGCTCGGCGAGCTGAAGCGTGTGACCTGGATCATCACCGACTGGTACCGCAGCCAGACCTATTATGATTCCGGCGACTGGCGGGCCACCTGGGCCGGTGAGGGCGGAGGCGTCCTGATCAATCAGTGCCCGCACCAGCTGGATCTGCTGCAGTGGCTCTGTGGGATGCCGGTCCGGGTGCAGGCACTCTGCCGGACCGGGCAGTGGCATGACATCGAGGTGGAAGATGATGTCACAGCCGTGTTCACCTATGCGTCCGGCGCGACCGCGGCCTTTATCACCTCGACCG
The DNA here is from genome assembly GCA_900315495.1 of uncultured Lachnospiraceae bacterium. GTDB lineage: Bacteria > Bacillota > Clostridia > Lachnospirales > Lachnospiraceae > Anthropogastromicrobium. The sequence continues at coordinate 20,800 of OMZJ01000162.1, read as the reverse complement.
GCGACCTTCCGGGGACCAATCGGCTGGAAATCACGGGCGACCGCGGCAAGCTGGTCTGCGAAAACGGGAAAATCCTTCTGTGGCAGCTTCCGCACAGTGAGCGCGAATGGTACCGGAGCTGCGGCGACGCCTATCCCCATGCGGATGTGGAACCAGTGGGGGTGCCGACAGACGGGGAGAATCCGCAGCACGCGGGTGTGACCCGGGCCTTTGTGTCACATATCCTGCATGGAACGCCGCTCGTCGCGGACGGGAGGGAGGGCATCCATTCCCTGATGATTTCCAATGCCTGTTACCTGTCCTCCTGGACCGGGAAAGCAGTGGAGCTTCCGATGAATGAAGAGAGCGTCCGGACGTTTGACCGGATGCTTGCCGAAAAGCAAAAGACATCTCGGCGGAAGGATGTGAAAAACATCACCTTTGACACCGACCACAGCGGCACCGGGCGGGCGCTGTGACAAAGTCGCCGGCGGAGCTGCCCCCGCAGGGGATGATTCGATGATTCCGGTTGATGTAACCGCGATACCCTGCTGCGGTAACAGCTGTCTTTGCACCTGTAAAAAGAATATCAATCAGAAAATGACAGAGATCCGGGACTTTGAAATCCCGGATCTTTTTGAACTTCACACAAAAAAAACACCGATGAGAAAACTCATCGGTGTTTTTTCAGTGGGCGCAATGGGGCTCGAACCCATGACCTCCCGCGTGTGAGGCGGACGCTCTCCCGGCTGAGCTATACTCCCAAATCACTTTTCAGCGACAAAACAGATTATAGCACATCCTCCGGGAAAAGGGTAGCACTTTTTCAAAAAATCTGAAAAATTTCCGGGTCAGCGGACGAATTCCCTGCGGAGATGTTTTTCCTACTGGAACCGCAGGCAGGGGAATGATAGAATACAGACAGCATCCATTCCGCCGGAATCTCTTGTCACAGCGGTGTGGAAGTATCTCCCTCGGCGGAAGACTTATCCGGATACCGGAAAAACGCAGGGGAAACCGTCCAGAAAGGAGCTTTATGGCATTTGTGTGCAGCGACAGCATCGCCGATCTCGAGAAATATCCCTACCACATTCGAGATGTTCACATCAGCGATCCGTTTATTTATGCGGATCCGGTGACAAAGCATTACTTCACCTATGTGCAGTTTGCGGATTACGGCCGCTTCCCGGAGCTGAAGCCGGAGAGGGGCGTCTTTTATGTACTGGAGAGCGAGGATCTGATCCACTGGACCCGCCCCGCGGTCTGTTTCCGGCGGGAGGAATCCGGTTTCGAGCCGGATCTGGACTACTGGGCGCCGGAGCTTCATTTCTGGCAGGGCCGCTACTACCTGTTCAGTACCTTCCGCGCAGAGGGAACGTTCCGTCGGTGCCAGTGCCTGCGGGCGGACAGCCCCAGAGGGCCTTTTTCCCCGTTCGGGCCGGGCCCGGTCACGCCGGAGGGCTGGCAGTGCCTGGACGGAACCCTCTATACGGACCGGAAGGGCATGCCCTGGATGGTATTTGTCCATGAGTGGCTGCAGGTCGGGGACGGACAGATCTGCGCGGTTCCCCTCACGGAGGATCTTTCGGAAGCCGCCGGAGAACCGAAGATTCTGTTCCGCGCGTCCGACGGCCTCTGGAACGGGAAAAGCAGGAACGGAGGATATGTGACGGACGGGCCGTTCCTGTACCGCTTGAAGAGCGGCCGGCTGATCATGCTCTGGTCCAGCTTTACCGACAAGGGTGCCTACGGGATCGGTCTGGCGCACAGCGCGTCGGGAGAAATCGGCGGCCCCTGGATTCAGCATGAAAATCCGGTGTACGCGATGGACGGCGGGCATGCGATGCTGTTCCACACGTTCTCCGGCCAGCTGATGATGGCGTGCCACTGCCCGAATGATCATCCGCGGAAACGGATCCTGCTGTTTGAAATGGAAGAGACCGATACCGATGTGCGTGTGATCAACGAGGTGACCGGCAACTGGTTCGCCGGCGTCGGGGGCCCCGGAAAGGATTATGCCATCTGTTCCGGCCTGAAAGAAGTGCCTGTCTTCTCTGCCGACCCGCGGTATCGCAGCAGGGAAGAGAAACCGGAGGATGCGGCCGAAGAATGACAGAAGATCGGAAAGACGGAGAAGCCGGCACCCGCAGGCAGTCTGCAGGAAGAAAATCCAGAAGGCCCGCAGGCAGGGAGCCTGAAAACAGGAAATCCGTAAACAGGAAGCATTCAAACAGGAAACGCACAGAGAAGAAACCAGCCGGGAGGAAGCGCACGACGGAGGAGATTCGGACGCGCCGGAGAACCTTCGGCCAGTGGGGTGCGTTCCTTGCCAATCTCGCTCTGACTGTCTGCGGCATCACGGTTTTCCTCCGGTGTCTCTGCACGGAGGGCCCGCAGACGCTTCTCACCTTCACGACGGACAGCGGCCTGTATACCTGCGTGGGGAGTGCGGCTTACGTATGGATGGCGCTGCGCGCGCGGTTTGGCGGAAAGCGGTCGGCCCGCCGTCAGCCGGCAGCGGTGCGGCGGCTTCGATACGGCTCCACCTGCTGCGGGGCGACGGCGCTGGTGATGCTGGCACTGGTTATCATCCCCGCGATCGGCGCAGAGAATACCGGCCGGGTGCTCCGCTCCGACGGGACGCTGTATTTCGGCTTGATTGCGCCCTGCATCTCCCTGATTTCTTTCCTGCTCTGGGAGCACCGGCCGCTCGTTCAGGGCAGAGACATGCTCTGGGCGATGATTCCGACAGCCGCATATATGCTGGCACTCGACTTCCTGAATGTGATCCGGGCGGTCGACGGACCGTATTCGGTCTTTCAGGTCTACCGGCAGTCCGCGGCCGCCGTGGTCTACTGGATCTTTATCGTCCTGGTGCTGACGTTGCTCTTCTCCTGGCTGATCCGGTGGATGAACCGGATCCTGTCCCTGGAGCGGGGACAGTGGTAAAAGGACGGCCGCTTCGTACAGGATTTCTTAAAGTTTCATGAAGTTAGCACTCTCCGCTTGACAGTGCTAATCCGCATGATAAAATAGCGTTAACGGAGCGGAACAGCCGCAGAAGTGCGGGTTCCGGCTCCAGAATATGCATCCCGCAAGCCTGGTTTCTGCGGATTCGGCCGGAACCACAGGGAACCGGCGGATGTCAGACCGCAGGCAGGGGCGCATCCGAAAGCCTCTATTCCGCAAGGACTGCAGGGAGGGAAACCATCGAAGGAGGCGAAGTTATGGATTTTGATGATGGCAGCAATAACAAGCAGAAGAAAAAATCAGCGCTGTTTTACTGGCTGATTGCGCTGGTTATTTTCGTCATACTTAACTGGGCTGTATTCCCGGCGCTTTTACGGACACCGGAGCGGGAAGTCAGCTACAATACATTCCTGGAACTGGTGGAAAAGCACCAGGTCGAAAAAGTCACGGTTGGAACCGCCGAGATCGAGTTCACATCCAATGCGTCCGAGTATGAGGGCGTCATTCTGAAGACCGGACGGATGGAAGATCCGGATCTGCTGCAGCGGCTGGAAGACAGCGGTGCCGAGTTTACGGCAGAAATTCCGCAGCAGACTTCCATGCTGGAGTATTTCCTGCTCAGCTATCTGCTCCCGATCGTCATCTTTGTCGTTCTGTGGATTGTCATCTCGCGGCGTGTGCTGCCGAAGATGCAGGACAATGTCAATCAGATGACATTCGGCATGGGCGGTGCCAAGAGCAACGCCCGGGTGTATGTCAAATCTTCCAATACCATTCGCTTCTCGGATGTCGCTGGCGAGGAGGAGGCGAAGGATCTTCTGAAGGAGATCGTCGACTTCCTGCACAACCCGGCGAAATACAAGGAGATCGGTGCGAAGATGCCCAAGGGCGCTCTTCTGGTCGGCCCTCCGGGAACCGGTAAAACCCTTCTGGCCAAGGCAGTCGCAGGCGAGGCGGACGTCCCGTTCTTCTCCATCTCCGGATCGGAGTTCGTGGAAATGTTCGTCGGCATGGGCGCAGCGAAGGTCCGCGACCTGTTCAAGCAGGCTGAGGAAAAGGCACCGTGTATCGTCTTCATCGATGAGATTGATGCCATCGGCAAGAAGCGTGACGGCAGCGGCCTCGCCGGAAACGACGAGCGCGAGCAGACTCTGAACCAGCTGCTGGCTGAGATGGACGGCTTCGACGGATCCAAGGGTGTTGTCATCCTGGCCGCGACCAACCGTCCGGAATCCCTTGATCCGGCACTTCTTCGTCCGGGGCGTTTTGACCGCAGAATTCCGGTGGAACTTCCGGATATCAAGGGCCGTGAGGATATCCTCAAGGTTCACGCAAAGGATATCAAGATCGCGGACAACGTCGACTTCTCGGAGATCGCCCGCATGACGGCCGGCTGCTCTGGCGCAGAGCTCGCCAATATCATCAACGAGGCGGCGCTGCGTGCAGTCCGTGACGGCAGAAAGTTCGCCAGCCAGAACGATCTGGTGGAGAGCGTGGAAGTCGTCATCGCCGGCTACCAGAAGAAGACACGCGTTCTTTCCAATAAAGAGAAGCTGATCGTGTCCTACCATGAGTGCGGCCACGCCATGGTTGCTGCCATGCAGACCCAGAGTGCGCCGGTGCAGAAGATCACGATCATTCCCAGAACCTCCGGTGCCCTTGGCTACACGATGCAGGTCGATGAGGGTGAGCACTATCTGATGTCCCGCACCGAGATGGAGAATCGGATTGCGACGCTCTGCGGCGGCCGCGCGGCCGAGGACCTGATCTTCGGTGAGATCACGACGGGTGCTTCCAATGATATCGAACAGGCCACCAAGATGGCCCGCGCAATGATTGCCCAGTATGGCATGAGCAGCGAGTTCGGCATGGTCGCGCTGCAGACCCAGACCAACATGTATCTGGGCGGCGACACCAGCCTGGCATGCTCGCCGGAGACGCAGACCAAGATCGACCAGCTGGTGGTTTCACTGGTGGAGCGCGAGTACAAGAAGGCAAGACAGATCCTTGTCGACCACAAGGACAAGCTGCATGAGGTGGCCAAGTACCTGTACGAGCACGAGACCATCACCGGTGAGGAATTCATGATGATCCTCAACCAGAAGAAAAGACTGACGGTCGACAGTCAGCCGGCAGAATCTGAGAATCCCGCAGCTGGCACGTCTGACTCCGCGGCATCCGACAGTAGCAATACAGCGGCCGGTGCGTCCGGTACCGCGGCTTCCGTCGGAAGTACCACGGCTTCGAGTGCATCCAGCACCGCATCGCCTGACGGCAGCGTGCCGTCCGGCGGTGATTCGAAGGGAACCGCAGCTGGCCCGGCGAAAAAGGACGATACGGCACAAGGCACAGCCCGGTCGTAATAATAGATGAAGGCCTGCCCTCCCAAAGGAGGGCAGGCCTTCTGCGTCAAAGGAAAATCCCCTGAAAGATTCGCCGCAAGGCGAATCTTTCAGGGGATTTTTTGGCTCACTGTGCGGATTCGGTGGCAGCTTCTGTTGAAAGCTCCAGGTTCAGCGTATCCGTCACATTCCGGTTCTTGTCAAACAGGTAGTAGTACTGGAGCGCCTCGTAATCCTTCAGCGCCTGCGCGGCATCTCCGGTGAGCTCGTCCTGCGTGAAATAATTTCCCTCGCTGTCAATGACGCCGACGGAGTTCACAACCGGAAGCGTTTCATGCAGGTTCAGGAGGAAGCTCTGGTACTCGGACAGCGGAAGACCGGCCGTCTGGAAGAGAATGCTGCTCACATAGTTCAGGCTGGTCTGCAGGCCGGTTTCCTGGCCGATGTCGTAGTTGGCCCAGATGAAGAAAGGAACCATCTCCCGGGTCTGGCGCTGTTCCAGTGTCTCGTTGTCCGCATCAATTCCGTATTCATTGAAAATCGGCTGAACCACATAGTCGTTGGGCTGATGATCGCCGAAGAAGACGACAATCGTCGGTTCGTCCGACGAGGAGAGATCCTCAAGCAGCCCTCCGACCGCCTCATCGGCGATCTTGATCAGGGATAGGTAATTGTTCAGATACTTGTTAGAGACCGTGTTCTTGAACTCTGCGACGACGTCCGGATGGAAGTTCGCGTAATCCATCCCGTAGCCGCTGTGGTTCTGCATGGTCACATTGAAGATGAACGTCGGTTCGTCGGTTTCGTTCAGCACCCGCTCAACGTTCCGGTAATCCGAGGCATCATCGATGTACTTGCGCAGAAGGGTGGTGTCCTGGAAATCATAGCGGAACAGCATCTCGTCAAATCCCATCAGCGGGTAAATCTTGTTGCGGTTCCAGCCGCTGGCGTTGTACGGATGCATTGCCACCGTATGATACCCCAGCTGGCTGAACTCGTTGACGATGGCGTGGACGTTGGAGAACAGGTACTGCTGGTAGGGGATGGAACCGGTCGGCAGGAAGGCCATGCTGTTTCCGGTCAGGCACTCAAACTCCGAGTTGGCGGTGTTTCCGCCGAGCACCGAGGAGTAGGCATAGCCGCTGATGGTGTCGTCGACCTCCCCGTTCAGAATGGAGCGGACGTTCGGCATATAGTCGACGTTGGTGTCAAACGCGCCGTTCACGGCCGGATCCGAGAAGCATTCATTCATGACGATCACGACATTGGGAAGCGTTTCCGCGGTGCGTGCGGGTGTGTCCTGCTCGGACAGAAGCTCCACCGCCGCGGCGGAGGAGTAGCCTTCCGGCGCGGCAACGCGCAGGAACCGCAGATTCATCAGATACGCAACCGCAAAGCCGTCGGTCCGGTACATATACCGGGGTGTGAACAGCGTAGCGTCCAGCCCGTCGTACCTGTCCGTGACATCCGGATCCCACAGTGTATTCAGGTAGATGCCGGTCGGAATCAGCGTGATGCCGAAGAGGGCAAGCCGCGTGACCAGATTCACCAGCTTTCCGTGCTTCAGCCGGCGGGACCAGCGCGTCAGATTCACCCGGCTGGTCTTGCCTGCCACATAGAACAGGGTCAGGAAGAGCATGGTGACTATCGCGTACTGCTTTGTGAAGACGCTGGACCAGCTCTGTTCCCCTGCGACGGAGAACGCGGTGCCGGCCGAGAGCAGATCCCAGGGCTGCATCGGGGCCGAGCGGAACTGGATGACGAAATCATTGGCCATGCCGAATCCCCAGGCCAGAACCGCCTCAATCCGCAGCGCCAGCCATGCCCGTGCCGTCAGGAAGAAAAGCAGCAGCAAAAGCAGGTAGTAGAAAGCCAGGTTGAGCAGGATGGCATCCTGTTTCATCGGCTTCATCGCTTCCGTGCCGTCTCCCCACACCAGATGGGTGTAGCTCTCGCAGAGGAGAAAGAACAGGGGCGGAAGGGCGGCCATCAGCGCGATGCCGAACGGCAGGGGCAGCTGGTCGGAAGTCATGATCAGAAGGAATCCGGCGGCGGTCAGGCCGGCCATGATCAGAAGGAAGCGCGCGGTATCCATTCCCTCCGGATCGTTTTTCAGAGCCAGCGCGGAGAAAATGACCGCTGCGCAGACCGTGATGGCAACGGGGATGAATTTTCCGGGTTTTCGAAGCTGAGCAAAAAAAGATTTCAATGATATAACGGCAGAACCAAGGCAGTCATTGTACAGAAAGTGCCAGGCAGCTGCCGATCCTCCTTTCTCTGCAGTGCGGGGCGGAATCCGGTCAGGATGCGCCGCGGATAACAGTACCCTGCAGTATATCACATTTTCCCGCCGGTGGGACGGGTCTGTTTTCCGACATCTCTTCGGTGCTGGCACAACCTTCCGATCGCGCAGACGGGAGAGCCCTTTGCAAATCTTCCCCCAGACGTCGTTTTTGGGGCATGTCCCCGAGGGAATTGTCCGGATGGCCGGCCAGTGCTCGAAGAAGCAGAGTGCGGCCAGAAGAATCGTCAGGATTCCCGCCTCCTGTCCGTAGAGAAGGAACGCGGGGAGAACAAAGAAAAGCGGGATGGCGGCACCGCCGAGGCAGAGGTACTGCGTGAAAAACACCACCAGCATTCCGAAGACATCGGCGGCAAGCCCCCAGACCGGGGAGATCAGGAAAAGCACCATGCAGCAGCAGGAGACTCCCTTGCCGCCGCGGAAATGGTGCCATGCCGGAAAACAATGGCCGACCGTACAGCCGAGCCCGGCGTAAAAGCCGCAGAGCGGTCCGAGCACCGGGGAAAACAGCAGCGATGCGGCCGCCCACGCAAGAATCGTTTTTCCCAGATCGCCGGCCAGAACGAGAAGGCCGGGGCGGAAGCCGACCTGCGCCATCACATTGGCCATGCCGGGATTCCCGGTGCCGATGGCAAAGGAAGATTTTCCGGCATATTTCCGGGTGACGATTTCGGCGGTCAGAAACATTCCGAACAGATAGCCGGTTAGAAAGCAGAATATGCGGGCAGCGAAAGCATTCATCGCATGTTTCTCCATGCAGATATGGCACAGGGAGTTCCCTGTGCCATTGTGACAATCATGGAAAGTGATCTGCGGCAAAATGGAGTGGGGCAGGATGCGTGAGTCCGATCAGCGGATATCCCAGGTCGAGCGCACCCGCAGCGTTTTCGGCGTCCCCTCCGTCACCTGAACAGACCGGGAGCCCTTTTCCATGTCGAAGAAGTTGTCGCTGAGCACAAAGTCCGAATCCGGGCTGTAAATCTCGACGCCGCGGGCGTAGGCCTGTGACGTCACGGTCAGGGTATCCCCGTCCTGCGATACCGTCAGCTTCGGATCGGCAAAGCGGTAGTGCTTTGGCGCGGTGAAGAGGGCGCTTCCGGCGCTGATGACGCTGCCGTCTGCAGTCAGGCGGTAGGTCAGGTGGTTGGACAAGAAGTCCGTATCCGAGAAATCCATCCGGTCCAGCCACACCGCCGAGAAGGCTGGGACAGTGATTTCTGCCGAACCGCTCTGCAGAATGCGTGAATCCGCGGCGCGAAGCTCCCACGCCACAGTTCCGCGGAACGTGTTCCAGGTCTCATTGGTCACGCAGAGCCGCGCGGTGGAGATATTCGGAGAGGGCAGCTGCACGACGGAAGTACGGTTTTCGATCTCGCTGTTCTCCTCGCAGGAGAGCATCACCGGCGCAAAGAACCGCTTCGCGCTGTACTGCAGCGCCTTCCAGCGGCCGTAATAATCGATGGATGCCCAGGACGCAACCGGCCAGATGTCGTTCAGCTGCCAGTAGATGGCGCCCATGCAGCGGTTGTCCGTGCGGTTGCGGCGGAAATGCTCCACGCCGTACCGGATGGCGTCTGCCTGCATCAGCTGGGAGGCGTAGACGAGAAGCTCCAGGCTGGACGGATACAGGTAGGTCCGGGACAGATAGGTCAGGATCTTTCCGTTGGCATTTCCGTTGCGCTGATGCCGTTCCATCACGCGGGAGAAGATATTCCGGTCCTCCGGCGCCGTGAACTGCTCGATGGTGCGCATTGCCGGGAAGGACTGGAAGCCGAACTCCGACAGATAGCGGAACATGTGCTTTCGGTAATCCGTAAACGGCGCGCTGCCGTGCCAGATATCCCAGTTGTGGACATCGCCGGCGTCCGGACTGTTGGGATCCCGGAAAGAGCCGCCCGATGACGGGGACGAAGGCCAGTAGAAGGTGTTCGGGTCCTCCTCCTGCAGAATGTGCGGGATGATGTATTCGTTCTGCTTGATATAGTTGGCGCGGATGATTTCGCACCCCTTCCCGGTGCGGTCGGCGGTGAACATTTCCATCTCGTTGTTGCCGCACCAGAGCCCGAGGGAGGCGTGGTGGCGGAGCCGGCGCACATTCTCCCGGATTTCCTGCGTGATGTTTGCCTCAAAGGCAGCCGTCAGCGGATAATCCGCGCAGGCGAACATGAAATCCTGCCAGACAACGATGCCGTATTCATCGCACAGGTCATAGAACCAGTCCTGCGGATAGGCGCCGCCGCCCCAGACGCGGATGACGTTGAAGTGGCAGTCCCGACAGGTTTTCAGAAGCTTTCTCGTGCGCTCCGGCGTGATGCGCGGGAAGACGTTGTCCTCGGGGATGTAATCCGCCCCCATGGCAAAGAACGCCTGCCCGTTGCATTCGTGGGCAAAGGACTCGCCCCATGCATCTTTCTCGCGGCGCACCGTGAGGGTGCGCAGTCCGATCCGCCGGGACGTGCGGTCCAGCACAGCGGCGCCGGCCGCCTCACAGGGGCATGCGACGAGCTCAGCCTGCACGGTATAGAGGGGCTGTTCCCCGAGACCGTTGGGCCACCAGAGCTTCGGGTCGGGCACTTCTGTGTATCCCCCTGCTGTGAGGGGAAGGGTCGTTTCTCCATCCGGAGCGATCAGGAAAATGCGGGCGGCAATTCCCTCCGCGGGTGCGTCCGTGTAATCCCATCGGTCATCCGGCCGGACATACCAGTCGCAGGCCGCCCCGGAGGGGATGTCATCCGCCGAGATTGCTGTGTCAGATGCGCCGGAAACTGCTGCACCCAGTGTACCAGGTACTGCCGTGCCAGCCGGTCCCGGAATTGCTGCGGAGAGTTCCCCGGTATTGCCGCCGGAGACCGTGTCCCGGGACAGATGGGAAGCGGCGGTCCCGGGAAAACCCGGCACAGACACCTTCCGGCCGTCCGCAGTCTCCGCCTGCACCTGCACTTTGACCCATACCCTGCCGTCTGCATGCTTCTGCAGAATGCGCACATCCGAGATGCGCGCAGTATCCCATCCGGTCAGATGGACGTCCTTCCAGATGCCCTCGTCGGGAAGCCTGGGACCCCAGTCCCAGCCGAACATGCAGTGCGACTTGCGGAGATACCAGAAGCCGGGCATGGCGTCATCCGATCCCACCATCCCAGTATCGCGGCCGGCCTCCGCCGCGGCGGTGATGAATTTGGTGGGGGACTGGATGTGCACTTCCAGGTGATTCTTCCCTTCGTGCAGCAGTCCTTTCACGTCATATTCCCAGATGCGGAAAAAGTTGTCGGTCCGGCCGAGGCGCGTGCCGTTCAGCGAAATGTCCGCCAGGGTATCAATGCCCTCAAAGCGCAGCCGGATGCATTCCCGCGCCAGCAGGCCGGCATCCGGGCAGAAGTCCGTGGAGAAGACAAAATCCTGATCCGCCAGCTTCAGGGCGGTGAGCTCATTCTCCCGGAAAAAGGGATCCTTCATTTTTCCGGCATCCAGAAGAAGTGAGTAGACCGAGCAGGGGACAGAGCCCTCCGCCAATGCATGGCCGGAAGCGTCAGAGAGCGTCCACGGATTGTTCAGAAGAAAATCGGTTTTCATGTGGTTTGTCTGCGGCGGAGATTCCGGCCCGCCGCCGGCCGGTACGAATTCAATGTTTTCCATAGCCCGCCGGAACCGCAAAGATGCGGCAATGACACCGCATCATGCGGGAAAATCCGGAGCCCGGGCCGTCTCAGATCCATTATAAAATTGAAACTTCTTCTGTCAACCGCAGAAAAGCCGGGCAGTCAGCCCGGCTTTCCTGTATTATTCAACGGTTACACTCTTGGCAAGGTTTCTGGGCTTGTCCACATCCAGCCCCTTTGCGACCGACAGATAGTAGGCGAACAGCTGCAGCGGAACGATGGCCACGCTGGTCGCGAAATACGGGTCCGTTTTCGGAATATAGACCGTGAAATCCGCCGTGTCTTCTATATTATAGTTGCCGTAGGTGGTCAGCCCCATCAGGTAGCCGCCGCGGGACCGGACCTCGACCATGTTGCTGAGGGTCTTTTCAAAGAGGAAGGGCTGTGTCAGAATGCCGACCACCAGGGTGCCGTTCTCGATCAGACTGATGGTGCCGTGCTTGAGCTCGCCGGCCGCATAGGCCTCGGAATGAATGTAGCTGATTTCCTTCAGCTTCAGACTGCCCTCCATCGAGATCGCATAATCGATGCCGCGGCCGATAAAGAAAACATCCTTTGCGTTGGCGTATTTGGCGGCAAACCACTGGATCCGCTCCTTGTCCTCCAAGGTCTTGGCGATCTTGTCCGGCAGGGCCAGAATTTCGTCCTTCAGTTTGGCACAGCGCGCATCGTCGATGGTTCCGCGGACCTTCGCAAACTCGACGGCCAGAAGGTATCCGGCGGCCAGCTGCGTGCTGTAGGCCTTGGTCGTCGCGACGGCGATCTCCGGGCCGGCGAGGGTATAGAACACGTGGTCCGCCTCCCGCGCGATGGTTGAACCGACCACGTTCACGATGGCAAGCGTCCGGGTGCCCTCCTCCTTTGCCTTGCGCAGCGCGGCCAGGGTGTCCGCGGTTTCGCCGGACTGGCTGATGATGACTGCCAGCGCGTTCGCATCCTGCAGGTTGCGGCGGTAGCGGAATTCCGAGGCCAGTTCCACGCGCACAGGGATCTGCGCCAGATCCTCAAAAATGTACTGCAGCGCGACGCCGACGTGGTAGGCACTGCCGCAGCCGATCAGGAGAATCTGGCTGACGCCTCGGATCAGATCCTCGGTGAGCCCTGTCGCAGAGAAATCCATCGAGCCGTCCTCCCGGAGAACCGAGTGGATGGTGTCCCGCACCGCCTTGGGCTGTTCGTGGATCTCCTTCATCATGAAGTGCTCGAAACCGCCCTTCTCGGCAGCCTTCTCGTCCATCTGCACTTCCACAGGGCTCTTTTCGATGATGTCCTGATCAATGTTGTAAAAGGTCACATCGCCGCGCGTGAGCTTTCCGATCTCATTGTTTCCAATATAATAGACATTCCGAGTATATTTAAGGAGGGCCGGCACATCGGAAGCCACATAGGACTCTTCCCCGTTCACCCCGATGATCAGAGGGGAATCCTTTCTGGCCACATAGAGTTCGTCCGGGCAGTCCTGGAACAGCACCGCCAGGGCATAGGAGCCCCGGATGCGCATCATGGAGCGGGAGAGGGCATCCACCGGTCCCTGTTTGTATTTTTTCAGATAATAATCGATCAGGTTGATGGCTACCTCGGTGTCCGTCTGCGAGTAGAAGGTGTATCCGTGCCGGGCAAGCTTGTCTTTCAGCTCCTGGTAATTTTCGATGATGCCGTTGTGCACGCCCACAACCGCGCGGTCCTGAGAGACATGCGGGTGCGCGTTGGTCTCAGAGGGCTCGCCGTGTGTGGCCCAGCGGGTATGGCCGATTCCAACTGTGCCCTTCAGCGAGAGACCGTCGTTCGTCTTCTCCTTCAGCGCCCGGAGCCGCCCCTTGGCCTTGACAATGACAATCTCATTCTGATCGTTCCGCACGGCAAGGCCGGCTGAGTCGTAGCCCCGGTATTCCAGCTTTGTGAGTCCGTCCAGAAGAATCGGTGCCGCCTGCTTGTGACCAATGTAACCTGAAATTCCGCACATGTTTTTTTCCTCCCTGCAAGGGAACCGCAGAGCAGACCGGACAGCGAATCAGATCAGCACAACGACGGCAGAACGACGGCAGAACGGAACCGGACAGGCTTTTACACGCTGCACCGTACAGACAGATAAAAGCCTCCGGGACATTCTGCGCCGGAAAGAAAGTCCGAATATCGCGCCGGATCACATCATTCCGGATAAAAATGCCGCAAAAACCGTCGAAAAAAGCAAACCTGAACAGGCCCCCTGTCGGGAGCCGTTTCGGCAGTCTGGTCTTCTGCGATTCAATTCTTCGGGTGTGCGGGAAAAGATCTGTTGCAGTCTTGATTCTGCTTTTTGCTTTTCTCTGACGGATTCCCGGTCCGCCGCGGCATCCGCCGAATCTTTCGATCGCCGCGGTCCTCGTCGACCTGTGTGTCAGGTCCTGGCGCTAACCTTTTCGCTTCCTCGGGCCAAAAAGGCTTTCGCGCGATACCTTAACATAAAACCAGCCGTTTGTACAGTCTCAAAATGATCCACATAAACGCATAACTGCCCTGCCGCGGGATTGAGGGATAGATTTCAATTCCCGAATGCTTTATAATGCCAGTGGAGCAGTGATGTGCATCGGGCACCGCGCTTGCGCCGCACAGGGTAAAGCATGCGGCACACAGGTCAGAGCGCGCAGGCCGGTGTGGTAATCAGGAGGGAAAACTGATGGAAACGCAAACGACGGATATTTTCAGCCAGATGGAGGGCCTCGGCCCGCAGGCACTTCTGGTGATCGGCGTGGTCGCAATCGTCCTGCTGGTGGTGGCGATTCTCCTGCTGGTGGTGGCCATTCGCTATTATGTCAATGGCGGCACGTACTTCAAGAGGATGACAGAGCATCTGGAAGAGGAGGAGTACGAGCGCAGCCGGAGAGCCAGACAGATGCAGCGCCCGGCGGACGACGGATATGAGGAGGCTTATGACGACGGCGGGGAGAATCCGCAGAATCGGCAGTAATGTCTCCGGTGCTGTCTGCCGCGGGACGAAGAGAGGTCTGCGAACAGATCCGCCAGGATCCGGCCTGCGGGATCGTGCGCTGCGGGACTTTGCGGACTCGGCCCGGCTGACTGACCCCCGGGGTTGGAGCTTTCCGCGTCGGCAGCACCATCCGCCAGCGTTCCATGGGAAAGCAAAACGAAAAAAGAACCATCATGCAAAAACAAGAGGACTCTGTTTTTAAAAAATTACTGACCCCGTCCAGAATCATTCCGCTCAGTTTCCTCGCGGTGATTCTGGCGGGCACACTTTTATTGATGATTCCTGCCGCGACGGCGGAGGGGGAACACACCAGCTTCCTGACGGCGCTTTTTACCTCCACCACCTCCGTGTGTGTGACCGGCCTCGTTGTGGTGGACACGTTCCGCCACTGGACCCTGTTCGGAAAGGCAGTGATTCTGGTCCTGATCCAGATCGGCGGGCTGGGCGTTATCTCGGTGATCAGCATCTTTCCGCTCCTGACCGGCAGGCGGTTCAGCCTGCGGGAGAGGATTCTGGTGCACGATGCCCTCGGCGTGGACAGCTTCCGCGGCCTGATGAAATATCTGCGCAGTGTTTCTATCGGAACATTTGCGGTGGAAGGTGCGGGAGCCCTGGTCTACGCCATTGCCTTTGTTCCCCGGTTTGGCCTGGCCCGGGGGATCTGGTACGGAATTTTCCATTCGATCTCGGCGTTCTGCAATGCCGGCATCGACATCCTCGGGCCGGACAGCCTGATCCCGTGGAACAGCCAGCCGTTGGTTCTGATCAACACCATGGTGCTGATCGTCCTCGGCGGTCTGGGCTATGTGGTCTGGTTTAACATCGCCCGGTCGTGCAGGCGGCCCGCCCACCGCGTGTGGGGCGAGATTGCCAAGGTAAGGTGCGGCCGGCGCGGGAACGAGACGGCCGCAGAATCCGCCGCGGGCAGAGCAAGATCCGGAAGATCTGCCGCAGGCAGGGATTTTGGCACCGATTCTTCCGGGAGGGCGGCCGGCGCCGCGCAAGGAACGGGCACAAACGGGAGCGGATTTAGCATCTGGCAGTTGGACCAGCGGTCGCTCTCCGAACATACAAAACTGGTCCTGATCCTGACGGCGGTCCTGATCTTCGGCGGCGCCGTCCTGGTTTATCTGGCGGAATCCGGCAATCCGGACACACTCGGCGGAATGCCGTTCGGCCAGCGCGTGCTGAACAGCATCTTTCAGTCGGTGACCTTCCGCACCGCGGGCTTTGCCTCGGTACCGCAGAACCGGCTGACGGATACCTCGGTCCTTCTGGGGTGCATGCTGATGTTCATCGGCGGATCGCCGACCGGAACGGCCGGCGGCGTCAAAACGGTTACGATGTTTCTGGTGCTTCTGTCGATCCTCTCCTATGTGCGCGGGCAGCGGCAGGCGCTGGTCTTCCGGCGCAGCGTCACAGCCGAGATGCGCGAGAAGGCGGCGACCATTGTGGCCTACAATGCGCTGGTTACGTTTGTCCTTCTGGTGTTGCTTCTGGTCCTCAGTCCGTCCGTCTCGCTGACTGACGGACTGTATGAAATGTGCAGCGCGACCGCAACCGTGGGACTCTCGCGGGGGATCACGTCTACCCTGACTGCCGGTGGCCGAATCGTGGTGATTCTTGCCATGTTCATGGGGAGAACCGCGCCGATCTCCATGGCCGTTTTCTTCCTCTCGGGACGGGGAGAAAAGAACGGGATCCGCTACGCGACGGGAAGATTTATCGTCGGCTGATGGAAATGCGCGGCAAGATCATGGCCGGCTGACGGGAACGCGCATTGAAAATGGATTGCCGGCGGACGCCAATGCACGGCGGAAGACGGAGCACCGGATGTCGTGCAGATTCAATCATGTGACAGGCACAGAAGGGATTTGAGCCAATGAGTAAATCGATTGCAGTACTGGGACTGGGACGGTTCGGAAGAAACCTCGCCCTGCATCTGGCGGACATCGGCGTCCAGGTTCTGGCGGTGGACCAGAACCCGGAGATTGTCCAGTCTGTGGCGGACCGTGTAACAACCGCCGTCGCGGCGGATCTGACCAGTGAGGAGGCCGTGAGCGAACTGGGACTTGGCCACATGGATGCGGCGGTCGTGGCGATCGGATCCGATCTTTCATCGGCGATTTTTGCGGTGATGGCGGCCCGGGAAAAGGGCGTGCCCTACATCCTGGCAAAATCATCCGACAGCCGGATGAGCAAAATTCTCAAAAAGGTCGGTGCGGATCAGGTGATCTGCCCGGAGGAGGAGACGAGCCTGCGCGTGGCAGAGATCCTCGGCAATCAGAATTTCCTCGAGTTTTTCCGGATTGACGACAGCCTGTGCCTGGTGGACATGAAGCCGCTGCCGGAATGGGTCGGAAAAAGCCTGAAGCAGCTTCACATGCGGCAGCGGTATCGCGCCAATGTGATTTCCATGCGGAACCGGGAACAGAAAGTCTCCAGCACGGATCCGGATCTTCCGATCACGGAAGGCATGGATCTTCTGATCATTGTGGAGAAGGATGACCTCGAAAAGCTGAACGGGTGATCCGGCGCAGCCGGCAGTCGCCCTGATCCATGTCACGGGTAGGCGGAGCCGTCGAAAGAGCAGCCGATCCGTGAAGCGGGAGGCCGGGCCTTTTGAACTGCGTAGGCGCCGGCGAATTCGTTTCCGTGAGACAGGGGGACCAGTCCGCGGGGGAGGGGAAAGCCCGGAACTGAAGATCTGAATTCACAGATTCATCACCAAATCGCCATGGTTTGGACGCATTCGGGCGGTATCCTGTACTTGTCAGAAGGAAAAAGACTTCTGAACTTTCTCATAATCCCCCTTTGAATAAAAATGCGCGAGAATGGGCTTCTGGAAGATGCGGCTTCCGGAAGCCCGTTCTTGATGTACGGGAAAGAGAACCGCTGCCGGCGATGAAATTTGTTCATTTTCACCTTGGAAATCCATTCCCAAACGTGCTATAAAAGAAAAGATGTTCGCTGGTGGCGGGCGCCTTTTCTACCCTTTCGCCTGGTTGTGGCAGCTTTCCATAAAAGTCTCCAAAAATTCTTCAGGAGGCAGTGATGGAAAAGTCTGACAACTCATTTTTGAAAACAGCGGATCTGAATTCGCTGATCCGGCGGTATTCTCTGCCGTGCATCATCTCCCTGATTGTCGCGGCACTGTACAATATCGTCGATCAGCTCTTTATCTCCAACGCATCTTATCTGGGAAGCTACGGAAATGCCGCGAATACCGTCGTCTACCCGATGACGGTCGTTGCGCTTGCCTTTGCGGTCATGGTCGGTGACGGCGCGTGCTCCTATGTCTCTCTGTGTCTCGGTTCGGGGCGGACCAAAGACGCGAAGCGCACCGTGGGGAATGCGATTGTCCTCTGCATCGCCATCGGCATTGCCATCACGGTGGTTTACCTGCTGCTGGAAGACGTGCTGCTCTCCCTGTTCGGCGGGCGGGTCAATGCACAGACCTTTGCGTACAGCAGAGAGTACTTTTTCTGGATCACCGTCGGCATCCCGTTCTATGTCTTCGGCCAGGGCATGAATGCCATCATCCGGTCGGACGGAAACCCCCGGTTTGCCATGGTGGCCACAACCCTCGGCGCTGTGGTGAACGTGATCTTTGACCCGATCTTTATCTTCGGCCTCCACTGGGGCATGATGGGCGCGGCAGTCGCCACCGTGATGGGGCAGGTCCTCACCGCCATCCTGAGCATCTGGTACATGTGCCATATGAAGCTGATCAAACTGGACCGGGACAGCTTCCGCCTGGACGGCAGGGTCATCAAAAAGTTCATCCCGCTCGGCATGACCAGCCTCCTCACGCAGATCTCTCTGGTGGCGGCCATGGCGGCGATCAACAACATGATCCGGATCTACGGGGCAAAGGATGCGATTTTCGGGCAGGAGCAGTACGCGCAGATCCCGATGGCCGTTGTCGGCATCGTCATGAAGTTCTTCCAGATTGTCATCTCCATTGTCGTCGGCATGGCGGCGGGCATCATCCCGGTTGCCGGCTACAACATGGGCGCCCAAGAATATAACAGGACGAGAAAGCTGTATCAGCTGATTCTGATCTATGAGGCCATGGTCGGCGCGGTGGCGCTTGTCATTGTCGAGGCGTTCCCGAGACAGATCATTGATCTGTTCGGCGCCGCCAATGAGAGCAGCTACTATACCTCGTTTGCCGTGAAGGCCTTCCGGGTTTACCTCTGCATGATTGTGTTCGCCTGCGTCAACAAGGCAAACTTCATCTACATGCAGGCCATCGGCAAGGCGTTCATGTCATCCCTGCTGTCCCTGCTGCGTGAGGTGATCTTCGGCGTCGGCTTCGCGCTGCTTCTTCCGCTGTTTTTCGGGCTGGACGGCGTGCTCTATTCCATGCCGGTCTCCGATCTCCTGACCTTTGTCATTTCCGCGGTGGTCATCCGGAAGACCTTCCAGGAGCTTTCCGAGCTCGCGGCGAAATTCGGGCCAGTAAAAGCCGGGAATACATCCGTCGATTAAATCCGGTCAGGCAATCCGGTCATGAGATCCGGTCAGCAAAATCGGAATCTCCGATTCGGTTCGGCAAAAGCGGTCCGGAAAGCGGATGCGCCAGATCGGTTCACAAAAACCGGCACGGAAACCAGTCATGGTTTGTCTGCCCGGTCCGGAAACAGTCAGAAAAATTTGCCATGGGAAAATCCAGCCCGCGAAACCGGCGGATTTTCCCATGGCTTTTTTGCTGGAAAATCGCAGGATTCCCTGCTGCTTTTTCATTGAAAATCGCGGGACGGCATGTATAATAGAGGCAACGGCATACTGTCAGGGAAACCAGAACATCGGTCAGAGGGAACCAAACACCAGGACGGAAAGACCGAAGACCGGAACCGACAGACAATGCTGCAGATCGTTCCCCTACAAAAACAAACTGGAGAGAGAAAAATGCTGAGTGAAGTCAGAATGGGAATCATCGGAATCGGCAACATGGGTTCGTCCCATGCCATGAGAATCGCGCAGGGCGATATCCGCGGGATGCGCCTGACCGCTGTGGCGGATAAGAAGGAGAGCCGGAGAGCCTGGGCAGCCGCCAACCTTCCGTCCGATGTAAAAATCTACGAGAACGAGACGGATCTGATGAATGATCCCGACATCAATGCAGTTCTGATCGCCGTGCCGCACTATGATCACCCGGGATTCGGGATCCGTGCCATGGAGAAGGGACTGAACGTGCTCTGTGAAAAGCCGGTGGGCGTTTACACAAAGCAGGTGCGCGAAATGATCGCGGCAGCGGACGCGCATCCGGATCTGACCTATGCGGTCATGTTCAACCAGCGCACAAACCCGGTTTACAAAAAGATGCACGAGCTCGTCCAGAGCGGACAGTATGGAAAAATCAAGCGGGTCAACTGGATCATCACCGACTGGTACCGCACCCAGCACTATTATGACTCCGGCGAATGGCGTGCAACCTGGGACGGCGAGGGCGGCGGCGTCCTGCTGAACCAGTGCCCGCACCAGCTGGATCTGCTGCAGTGGATCTGCGGCCTCCCGGTAAAGGTGCAGAGCTTCATGCAGTACGGAAAGTGGCATCACATCGAGGTGGAGGATGATGTCACCACCTACATGGAGTTTGCCGACGGGGCGACCGGTGTCTTTGTCACCACCACCGGCGATGCACCGGGCACCAACCGCTTTGAGGTGGACCTGGAGAAGGCCAAGATTGTGGTGGAGAACAGCCAGCTTTACGTGTACGAGCTGGACGTGAATGAGCGGGAGTACTGCTTCACCGCTACCGAGGGCTTTGTGAAGCCGTCCGGCCATGAGGTTCACTTCGAGCTGTCAAAGGAGAATCCGCAGCACAACGGCGTTCTGCAGGCATTTGCGGATCATCTGATTTCCGGGGCACCGCTGATTGCGGACGGCCGCGAGGGCATCCGCGGGCTGATGCTTTCCAATGCAATGCATCTCTCCTCCTGGCTCGGGAAGGCAGTGGAGATTCCGTTTGACGAGGATCTGTTCCTTGCGGAGCTGAACAAGCGCCGCGCGACTTCCGTCCGCCGGACCGAGGTGCATGAGGACACCAACGTGGATATGTCCAGGACCTATTGAAAATCGTTCACGAGAGCCTTTCTGGAGATCTGCTCGCGAGACCGGTTCGACCGATTCCGGTGGCTTGATCCTGAGACCTGTTTCAACCATGGGCTTTCTGCTTTAGATTTCTGCGGCAGTTCCTTTCTGCCTGACGGTGGAGGGAACTGCCGATTTTATTATTATCGAAACACTCTCTGCATTGATCACTGCTCTCGAAATGTTTCCTTCCGCGTATCATTCTCTGCTGCAGACCCTGCGGCCGCAGCAGAACAGTCCGACGAGCGAAAGAAAGGGAAGAAAAACCCGTGCCGATAAACGTCATGAACCTATAAAATATGACGGCGTCATCAGACAAACAGCAGAATACTGGCATAATAATATACATTTCCCCATAGGCTGCATACAGAAAATTATAACGATAGTGCACAAAATAGTTGACAAGCCCCGGACTCGTCTTTATAATAGCGGTCGAAAGCGGACAGATCCTGTCAGGGTTTTGACAGGAATTCGTGAAAATCGT
>OMZJ01000062.1 GCA_900315495.1 uncultured Lachnospiraceae bacterium | reverse complement strand
GGTGTCCTGGGTATTTCCAAGCACAGATTGAGCAGAAGTTTACGCAAACAGGTGGACAATATATCGAGGTGCCAAAACAATATAGGGCAAGCCAGTACGACCATCCGTCTGGCAGATTCATTAGAAAGAAACTCTCAGCCAGAATGTACCGACTTTCCGATGGAACACTGGTGCAGCGTGACTGGTACTCTTCTTTCCTGCTATACTGCATTGATTTTGAACAATCGGCAATAGATCGCAGCAAATGCATCAAGAGCTTTCAGCAACAATACACAAAAGAAAAAGCCCTGATCGAGTGGATCAGAGCAAATCAAATCAGAGTCTGTAACAGCGGTATCCGAATTGCTACCGCTTAACCTATAGATCCGGGGGAGACCGACTATGCTCCCTGTGTATCGCAAGATACACGAGCATCCGCTAATGCGATCGCTTGATCGCTGGGATGCGAAGTTCTCTGCTCTGGCAGAAAGACAGTAATCCAAAGTCTGCGAATGATGCACGATTACTGCAGATTGCCACCAGTAAGAACCCCCACGGCTTGCCGTGGGGAGTAGTCAGTATTCCAGATCGGGACATACCAGAGCCGTGGCGGAGGCGATCGCGCAGGCCGCGGGGACAGAAGCCGTCTCCGTGGATCAGCCGGACGCCGGCCTGACGGAAAAGGCGGACGTCCTTTTCGTCGGCGGTGCGCTGTACGCCTATGGCCTTGATTCACACCTGAAGGCCTGGCTGACGGATGTCCAGTCGGACAAAGTCGGGAAGGCTGTCGTCTTCTCCACTTCCTGGATCTCAAAGCATGCGCTGGATCTGATCCGCAACGCCCTCACCGCAAAGGGAATCCCGGTGGAGACACAGACGTTCTATGTGAAAGGCAATCCCTCGGAGGCGCAGCGCAAGGCAGCCGGGGATTTTGCCCGCAAATTCCTGTGACATGGATCCTGTACCCGTAACAGTGGACACGAATGATTTCAGGCAGCTGTGATTTTTGATTTTCTCACGGGTAAGGACGTGGATTTTTCTCTCCGCCGGCTCTGCGGCGGCAAAAAAGCCGGCGGAAAACACGCCGGGAATCTTGATTTTACCCTTTCTTTATGATAGAGTAAATTCGTTCCAACCAGACGGATGGATTCCCGAGTGGCCAAAGGGGACAGACTGTAAATCTGCTGCAGATTGCTTCGGTGGTTCGAATCCACCTCCATCCATTCCCGGGCACAGCACACTGTGCCCGGGATTTTTCGCCGGCGTGGCGGAACAGGCAGACGCCCGGGACTTAAAATCCCGTGAGTAGCGATACTCGTACCGGTTCGATCCCGGTCGCCGGCAGTTCTGATTTTGTCATTTTCTTTCTCTTGCCTTCTGTGTTCCCTGCCTTTTTTCGCTCATTGTTCCTTTTTCTCTCTGTCCCTTCTTTCTCTTTGTTTCCTCTTTTTCCTACCCCTTCGTTCTCCATGCCCTTTCTTTCGCAGTTTCTCCCTTTTTTCAGACGCATGGAAACGAATTCTGACGCGGGAGGGCCTTTGGTTTTCTCTGTCCTTTTCTCAGAGCAGAAACGCTTCTGACACGGGAGGATTTTCGGTTTGCGCCGGTCCTTTTCCCAGGACAAAGGCAGAAAATCCACCACGGAACGCGGTTCGGTTCATTGATCTTTGTGCCCGGGAATGTTACAATCCTTACCATGCAGGTTCTTTCTGATGGTGCACAGGCACCGGGGAAAGACCAACAGGGAACAGGGTGCGAATCCCTGACAGTGCCGCTACTGTGTGGAGCGAAGGCTCCGAGCCAGATACCTGCCTGCATGCTGGCACATCGTTTCTTCGGGATCAGAGAAAACGTGCTGTTTTGATTCTGAAGATCTGCCATCCGGCGGGGGCCTCCGTTCCCATCGGGTGGTTTTTCATGTCCGAAAAACCGGACAGGAAAGGAGATCTATGAAAAAGAGTTGGTTTGGATGCATTCTGGCAGCTGCCATGGCGGTGACAGAGTGCGGCGCAGGAGCGGGGCTAACGGTGTCTGCATCGACTACCGGCGCAGAGGAGACGGCGGAGGAGACCACCGAAGAGGCAGAGGATGCCCTTCCCACCCAGGACCTGGCGGGAAATGACATCACCGTGCCGGAGAAGGTCACAAAGATCATCTCCATGGCTCCCTCGGTCACAAGGCTTCTCGCAGACCTGGGGCTCTCCGACGAGCTGGTCGCTGTGGACACCTACTCCCAGCAGTACTACGGGGACCTGATTCCGGAAGACCTTCCGACCTTTGACATGATGCAGCCGGACAACGAGGCCATCGTCGACCTGGAACCGGATATTGTATTCACGACCGGGATGAGCAGTGCCGGCGGGACGGATGTCTATGCCTCCGTCCGCGCGGCAGGCATCTGCACGGCAGACATTCCGAGCGCTTCCTCACTGGAGGAGATCGGGGAAAGCATTTCTTTTGTCGGCGCCTGCACCGGCGCATCGAAAGAGGCGAAGGAGATCCGCTCCGAATACGAGGACGCGATTGCGGATCTCACCAAAATCGGAGAAAGCATTCCGAAGAAGGAGCGGAAAACCGTGCTCTATGAAATCTCCACGCCCACTTCGGATTCCCCGACCATCTACTCCGCAGGGAAGCACAGCTACGTCACAGAAGCAATCACGGCCCTCGGCGCCGACAGCCTGACCGCGGATCAGGAGGATGCGTGGCCTTCGATTTCGGAGGAGGCGGCCATTGCCATGAACCCGGATGTCATCCTGACCACGGATAACTATACAGAGAATGTGGTGGACACGCTCCTGTCCCTCTCCGGCTGGGAGAATGTCACCGCCGTGCAAAATAAGGATGTCTACTACGTGGATGCCAATCTCCTGAACCAGCCGAATCAGCACGTGGTGAGCGCGATGATCGAGATGGCAAAGGACATTTATCCGGACGCCTATGCCGACGTGGAGGATCCTTTTGCCGGTGAATAAATCGAGCAGTTCCTGCGGGCAGGCAGGGAAAAGGCAGAGTGCTGCGGTAATCATTCTGGCAGCACTCTGCCTTTTCATATTCATCCTCTGTATCGGAACCGGGAGTGTTTTTATCTCCCCGGGGGACGCTCTGCGCATCCTTGCGTGGAAGCTTTTCGGCGCAGGGGATGTCTCTGACATCAGCGCCTCCGCAATTTCCATCCTCTGGGACATCCGCATGCCGCGGGTGGCAGCTGCCTTTCTCTCCGGTGGCGCCCTGTCCCTCTCCGGTGCAGTCATGCAGACCATCCTGCAGAACCCGCTGGCATCCTCCTACACGCTGGGCGTCTCCAGCGGTGCCTCCCTGGGCGCCGCTCTCGTCATCGTCTCCGGAATCTCCGTTCCGGTGCTGGGTCATCTCCTGCTTCCGGCCGCGGGATTTGCCTTCGGGCTCCTCACCATCGCCGCGGTGATCGCGATCTCCTCCCGCATCAGCAACTCTCTGCAGAGCCACACGGTGATCCTGATGGGCATGGCAGTCTCCCTGTTCGTCAATGCGATGCAGACGCTGGTTTCCTCCTTTGCGGGAGAACACGCCCAACAGCTCGTCCTCTGGCAGATGGGCTCCTTCTCCGGCATGCGCTGGTATCACGCAGCGATCCTGCTCCCCGTCTGTGCCCTCGGTCTTCTCGTCCTCTGTACCCATGCCCGGGAGCTGGACATTCTCTCCTTCGGGGATGAGAACGCGCTCTCCCTGGGGGTCAGCGTCCGGCGGACCAAGCTTCTCACCTTGGCCGCGGCAACCCTTCTCACCGGCGCCGCCGTCTGCTTTACCGGCACCATCGGCTTTGTGGATCTGATTGCCCCCCACGCGGTGCGGCGAATCTTCGGCTCTTCCAGCCGTCGGGTCCTTCCCCTCTCCTTTCTGGCCGGCGGAGCCTTCATGGCACTCTGCGACATGATCTCCCGCACGATTCTCTCCCCGCGGGAGCTCCCGGTCGGCGCCGTGACCGCTCTGGTCGGCACTCCGTTTTTCATCGGGCTTTATGTAAAAAGTGGGAAGAAGGGAGGCGGATACTAAATGGCAGTAGAAATGTCAGAGAAAGAAGAAAATCTGCCCACCGCAAAAAGAGAGGCGGATACGGAAGCGGCAATGGAAATGACAAGAAAAAGAGAAAATCTGCCCGCCGCATTTTCGGTGCGGAACCTCTCTGCCTGGTACGGAAGAAGGCGGCCGGAAACGCAGCCGCAGTACATCCTGCAGAATCTCTCGTTTGACATCCCCGCCGGGCGCTCTGCGGGGATTCTGGGTCCCAACGGATCCGGAAAGACCACGCTTCTCCGCGCCCTGACCGGAATTCTCCCCTCGGAGGGGGAAATCCGGATTCTCGGGACGCCGCTCTCCTCGATGAAACGCAGGGACATCGCCTGCTGCTGTGCCGTCATGAGCCAGTTCTTTCCCACCGGCTTTGCCTACACGGTCCGGGAGACAGTGGAGATGGGAAGGTACGCAAGACGGCAGACCGGGACCGCTTCCAGCGACCGGGAGGCCGTGGACCGGAGCCTGGAGGAAACGGGCCTGCAGGATCTCGCCGGCCGCCCGGTCACGGCGCTCTCCGGCGGCCAGCTGCAGCGCGTCTTCTTTGCCCGGGCGCTGGCGCAGGAAACGCCCATCCTGCTTCTCGACGAGCCGACCAGCAGTCTGGACCTCCGGTACCAGGCGGAGCTGTCCCGCCTTCTGACCCGATGGATGCAGGGAAAAACCAGGCTTCCGGACGGAAGAATCATCCCCAACACGCTGGTCTGCATCTGTCATGACCTCTCCCTGGCCCTCGACCTCTCGGATGACCTGCTGCTGATCAAAGGCGGAGCACTCGCCGCGGCAGGGCCGAAGGAGAAGGTTCTGACCGGGGAGCTCCTCGCAGATCTCTACGGGATGGATGTGCCGCGTTACATGCTCCGAACAGAAAAGGTCTGGAAAGATCTCCTCGCGCGGGAGAAGAAAACGAAGTCCTGAGCGCCAGCTAATCCGAGCACTGCAATAGGAAGCATCCGCTTGTTCGGAATCAGTCGGAAGACTTATCCGGAAGGAACGGCTTTACAGCATCCGCCAGAGCACTGATGTTCCGCGTCTGGATCAGGATTTTACCCGATCCGGTAAATTTATTGACCAGACCTTCGCCTGTCGTAAAGCCGAATGATCCGGATGCCACTTCAATACTGTAAGAGAGCGAAGCATCCCAGGCAACAACATGTTCATTGTCAATGATAACAGGTTTTGCCGGTGTACACTCTACTTCAACGAGGTCTCCGTATGCAGCAATCAGCATATCCCCCCGTCCCTCTGTCTCCATGACGAACAGACCGCCGGACCCGCCGAATAATGCCTGGCTGACATTCTGCTTCTGCATCTTGTAGCTGACCGAATCGTCGCTGGCAAAGAACGCGCTGTCATTCAGACGGTACTGGCGTGCGCCGACCTCCAGCTTTGCGATTGTTCCCGGCACCGAAGGCGCGATGGCAACCACGCCGTCAGCAGACGTTCCCATCACCTGCGTGATGAAGATGCTCTCATCGCTGAGAATGCTTTTCGCCATAGCCCCGAGGAATCCGCCGAGCCCCTTCTTCTTGCTGTTCAGTTTTCCTTCCAGCGTCACATCCTGCATATAAACCATGGCACCGTTTTCGATCTTGGCTGTTTCTCCGTTTCCAAGGTAAATCTTTGCCAGCTGAAATCCACTATTCCCCACAAGTTCAAAATTCATCTGTATATACTCCTCCCAATATCATTGCCCCTTCCGGCAGAAAAATTTCTGCGTTTCTCTGCCGGTACGCTGCTCAGGCCCCTTTTCTGAAGCTGTATTCATGATAAGGCCCCTGCCGTTGTGAAGATAGTACAGAAAAGCGCGAAAGGAGGAAAAATCGGTACTTGACAAAATCACACGAATGCGCATGTCCTTTCTATTGCATTGCGTGCTTCGTTTGCCGCATCCAGTATACTGTACCCATCAGTGGACACGAAATTGCAGGCTCTCACATCAGGCTGGCCACCTTCACGATCATTTCGTCGATACTGATTACGGTAAAATCAAGATCATCAACGCGTCTCCATCTGAATACAAGTCTGATGGGCGTGAGACTGCAGAACTCATTTTCGGGAGGAAGAGGAAATGATAAACATAGTACCTTACAAGGGTTTTGGCGACATTACTTTTGAGATGTCGTTTGATGAGGTCAAAGGGCTTCTTCGAGAGAAGCAAATGAAGTTTCATACAGAGAACTGGCCAAACAAAGGTTGCGATCCAGAGGTGGCCTGGGACATTATTCGAATCGGTAAGGATATCAGCATCTTTTTTGCCAGAAATCGTATGTTCAAGATCTATTTTGAGAATGGCTTTTCTGGAAGACTTGAAAATGGTATCTCACTGGGAATGAATATCAAAGACGCAAAGATGCTGGATGATACTATTGCGTATGATGATTGGGAAGAGGTTTACACTTCTGGTCGGGGATACTGGCTTGAAGATGATGTGGAAAGCGGTAAGATTATATCAATCACCATCTTTATCAAAGAACTGGAAGATGACGATGTTTTCTTCCGTTATGATTGGTGCAATAACCCTGCCTAACTCTCTTTTGGGCCTCGTGCTTAAGGGCTTTCGACTACTGGTCGAGAGCTCTTTTTTTATCCCAGCTACTTTCTGTGTTCTCCATCCGGAGCGCTTTCCTGAAATGGATCCGGGCAGAGCGGCACTCCGCTC
>OMZJ01000061.1 GCA_900315495.1 uncultured Lachnospiraceae bacterium | reverse complement strand
CACCAAGTTTGTCTACAGTCTGAAAGAACAGCCTCTAAGCTGTTCTTTTTAATTACTCAGATTTCTCTAAGAAGTTTAGAGTATCTTTCATGGCATCGTCGACGGTTAGTTCTGTTTGCCAATTAAGTTCGGCTTTGGCTTTGGATGGATTTGCCCAGAATTCCGGAAGGTCGCCAGCGCGACGATCTACAACTTCGTATGGAAGATCTTTTCCACTTGCCTTTTCGAAGGCGGAGATAACTTCCATGACGGAGTTTGGCTCGCCGGAACCAAGGTTATAGATAGATACGCCTTTCTTCATGTGGTCTAGCATAGCCATGTGGCCTTTTGCGAGGTCGACAACGTGAATGTAGTCGCGACGGCAAGTTCCATCTTTGGTTGGATAATCGTTCCCATAAACGCCAAGTTTTTCGCGTTTACCACGTGCAACTTGCATGACGATAGGCATGAGATTGTTTGGAATGCCATTTGGGTCTTCGCCGAGGAGCCCGGATGGATGAGCACCAATAGGGTTAAAATAACGTAAGAGCGCAGCCTCGAATTCTGGGTCGGCTACGCAAGTGTCCTTGAGGATTTCCTCGATGAAGTATTTGGTGCGACCATATGGATTGGAAAGTTGGCCGCCGGTCGTCATAGTTTCGACGTATTCTGGACTATCCTGGACACCATAAACAGTAGCTGAAGATGAAAAGATAATCTGCTTGACATTAGTTTCGCGCATGCATTTGAGAAGATTTATAGTACCGCCGACGTTGTTTTCGTAATATTCGAGAGGCTTCTCTACGGATTCGCCAACGGCTTTAAGGCCGGCAAAGTGAATGACGGAATCAAACTGCACGCTTGTAAAGACAGATTTTAGCCCTGCATAATCTAGGAGGTCGACTTGGTGAAATTTTGGCTTTGTTCCTGTGAGTTGCTCTATCTTGTCGAGAACCTCGATTTTACTATTGAAGAGATTGTCGAGGATTTCAACCTCGTGTCCGGCGTTTAGAAGCTCAACGACTGTATGTGAGCCAATATATCCGGTTCCCCCTGTAACTAAAATCTTTTTGCTCATAATGTTAGTATAGCATGAGATATCGTTAATTCCCTTGTGTTTTAGATTACGAGATGTAATAATATAAGTATGAATACCTTTAAGTTTGATAACTTTAAAGCGAAAACAAACACAGAAAAAACACCTAAAAGCCATAAAACTATGCGAATAGGACTTTTCTTAGCCGCTATTGCGTTTTGCGCTGTGTTTTATGGTCTTGCTTTGTCTAGGATTCCAGAGACGGAGGCTATTGAGCCTTCTAGCTTTGATGCTGGCTACCTGATTGATGATTCTATTTTTTATGACTCTAACACGATGACTGCTGTTGAGATTCAGAAGTTTTTAGACGACAAATCTCCGGCTTGCGATATGTGGGGTACGGGATTAATCACAGGTAGGACTTACCCAGATGGATCTAAAGTAACGACAGGAACGACAAGAGCTGCTTATTCTAAGGTTATGCGAGAGAAATATGGTAAGACTCAATATCACGATCCGCCATATGTTTGTATCAATAAATACTATGAAAATCCAGAAACCCATCAGACTTTGTATGAAACGCAAGGCGTGGCGACTGCTGGCATGAAGAGTGCTGCGCAGATTATTTATGATGTCGCGCAAGAATACAGTATTAACCCGCAGGTTCTGCTTGTAATGATTAAAAAAGAGAGCCTTGTGTGGGGTGACAACTGGCCATTGAAATATGAGTATAATACCGTAATGGGCTACGGCTGCCCTGACAATGCGCCATGTAATGAAGCTTATTATGGTTTTTATAACCAGGTGCAGAAGGCTGCTTGGCAGTTTAAGTATTATCGCGAACACCCGACCTCTTACCACTACAAGCCAAATCAGAATAATAATGTTTATTATCACCCAAATATGGCTTGCGGCACGAAGCAGGTCTATCTAGAAAATATTGCTACTACTTCCCTATATATTTACACACCATATACACCAAATGATGCTGCGCTTCGCGCATACCCTGGCACGGGCGATGGGTGTTCTTCGTATGGTAATAGAAATTTTTATATGTTCTTTAAGGAGTGGTTTGGAGATACTTACGAGAAGATTAATCCAATAACACAAAAATATAATTCTTTGAAAAATGCAAAAGATATTCTTGGCGAACCTGTTAGTGAGATAAAGACTACCGTAGAAAATGGTGCATCATACCAGCAATACCAAAATGGCTACATCGTTGGTACAGATAAGACTGGCTATTATGTGTCCATTGGTGAAATTCGAGAACGATGGGAATCTACCGGTTTCGAATTTGGAGCTCTCGGATTGCCATTGAGTGACGTGATAGTTAATCCAGACAACGGGACGACATACCAACAATACCAAAATGGTTACATCGTTGGTACAGATAAGACTGGCTATTATGTGTCCATTGGTGAAATTCGAGAACGATGGGAATCTACCGGTTTCGAATTTGGAGCTCTCGGATTGCCATTGAGTGATATAAGCTCTAATGTTTCTACTGGGATTTCTTGGCAAGTTTATGAGTATGGCTTAATAGTAGGCTCAGAATCAACAGGTTTTTATGAATCTAGGGGTAAGATTCGTGAAATGTGGCAAAGCTTAGGTTTTGAGAGTGGTATTCTCGGTTTTCCTATTAGTAGCATTGTCGAAGAACCTGATGGTTTGTACTATCAGAAATATCAGCGAGGTGTTGTATATTGTAATATCAGTGATAAATGCTGGATTGAATGGCGATAACTAAAGAAGACGGCCGTAACGGTCGCCTTCTTTAGTTATACTTTTGTCTCTAGGTCTGAAATCTTTTCCTCTAATCGCGATATCCTTTTCGGTATATAGAAGATATTTTTAATTCTACGTATTCTCCTTCTTACGCCGCCTAAAATGTGGCTAAAATAAAATGTTTTCCATCCATCATACTTTAATATAGTTTTAATTGAGATCTTATCTTCAGGCCTAAAGAATGTATACTTAAATGTCTTATCGTTTTGTAGATCTTTAAATATTAATTTTAGTTTTTTATAGTATTCGTCTTTAAAATTACTTGAAATTTTATAAAAGAATCCTATATTTGTCCACAAGGCATGCGCGTAAAATGCTTCTTTAAAATAGTCATATTTCTTGCTAGCCTTTAAAATCCTTAATCCTTCTAGCGTGTTTTCTGGCATATAGAGCAGCTTCTTACCTTTTGCACTAGTAGAATTACCTTGTTTTGGTTCGTTGCGCCAATGGACAAAGGGTTTTTTAACTACGCTTATTTTCTGAGCTCGAGTAAGAACATCTACCATGAATGGAAAATCTTGATATGATGCTCCAGCCGTGTCGTGTAATTTAATTTTTTTTATGAACTTCGCTTCGTAAATCGAGGACCAAATAGATGCATGAAATCCCATAATTTGTGGCCAATTTTTGGGTTCAAATGGTCCATCGGGCGCATATCTCAAATCTATACCAGAAGGATTCTTGTATACTTTATTTTGCTCATTTTGCGGAAGAGTAGGATTATAAAAGTAAAATAAGCCTTTAGTAATGTCTGTTTTATACTTAGAGGCATCATTATAGAGCTTTTCGTACATATCTGGTTCTATCCAGTCGTCCGACTCAATAATGCCAATGTATTTTCCTTTAGCTAATTCTATTCCCTCATTGACACTAGCTGTATATCCTTTATTTTCTCTATGAACTGTGCGAATCCTCGAATCTCCTTTTGCGTATTTATCGATGATTTTACCGGAATTATCAGGCGATCCGTCGTCGATGAGGATTATTTCTATATTTTCAAGAGTTTGGTTTATTATGCTATCAATACACTCGGGTAGGTATTTTTCAACATTATAGATAGGGACTATTATTGATACTAGCGGAGTATTTTTACTTTTCATATTTAGGGATTCCTAGATATTCACACCAAAAATCTTCTGAGGTCATTTCGCTAAACTTTACTCGATAAGCTGCGCTAATTTCTTCTTTGTGTTTTCGGTAATATTTACTAACCTTGCGATACCTTTTCATTAATTCTTTAAAACGATTTTTATCTTTAATGCGAAATGCGCCAGTGTAAGTATACGGATTAACCGCCAATAACTTATTCCTGAGAACAATCTTGTTTGGCTGAATATTCCATTCAAAGCTAATAGGTACTACCCCTTCTCTTTCCCATGACTTTGGTGTAAAGCGTTGACCGTTCCAAGTTAGCTTTAAAATAATTCTGTCAATTAATTTAAATCTAGAGTCGGAAAAACACTCCCGAACATTAAAGTCTATTTCGTCTAATAAATCAGTTAAGGGAGCCATTTTTTCATTAAGTTTGAATTTCGATAATGTAATTTCTTCACCGTCGTTGTTCATTATAAAGTCGGGGCCCTTTATATAGTCTTCAAGACTTTTGATGGTGAGCTCCGCTGCGTCATAATTAAAACGTAGCATCTCAACTCGGAATGAGTTATAAAATACAGATAACATGTTAGCTTCTGGTATAATACCGCTCGCAGACTGTGCTATAGACATATTCCTGTACTGTTGGTATTTATCAAATGTCGTATTGAATTTAGTAGCAAAGCCCATATGCCAAATACATATTCCATTCATTGTAATGAATTTAGCTTTACTTCTGAGAGAATATTCGCTGTCATCGCATCGAATGAAAATAGGCAATGGCAATCCTTCGCGCTTAATGATTTTTGTAGGAATACAGCAATACCACCACGCAGCATATGCGTTTTTGTGCCTGTACATAATTCTCTCATTTTCTAGAGAATCGTTAATTTTAGAGTGATTTAATACTCCCTTCAGAGATACGAAGCGACAATTGTTGCCGGAGTACTCAATAGTTCCAATATCTTCGTGTTGTCTTTGCGGGTCTTCATAATATAGCATTGCTCCGCTAATAAAATGATCTCGGTATTCTGGCTTTAATAGTCTAAGTAAATTAAAAGTTCGTCGGATACTTTCTGGCAAAACCAAGACGTCATCATCCATTAATAATACATGAGTTACGGCTGGGCTTTGGTGTAGTGATTCCATCATTCCGCGCGCAAATCCACCAGAGCCTCCGGAATTGATATTAGAGTGTAAAAAGATATGTTTACCGTTGATGTCTTTCTTAGATAAAGTTCTGCCATTATCTACTACGTGTAGATATAATCTTTCAGATAAATCGTCATTATCGGCTAGGAGTTCTTTCGAGATTAGTGAGACATTCTTTTTTATGAATTCTTCTTTTTTACAAGTAGTCGTTGCTATCGAAAGAATAACATCCTGCATGTCTTTTTTCTTTATTTCTACAGAGTAATATCCGCCATAAATAGTAGTTTCGTTCAATGCTGTTACTTCAAATCCTATCATTTGACAGTCATTATTAGGGAAAGTGAATACGATTTTCTCTCGGCCATTTGTTTTTATAGTCTTTCGTTCGAACGATTGTCGATTGACTGTAAGTGCATCTTTTGTATAGCCTACAAAAAGTAATTCTATCTCGCCATCTACGTCGATAGTTATTGAAACATTAGTTGCATTAGTGTATTTTTGCCATTTTTGCCATGAGCATGCATTGATATATGTAGTAAAATCGCACCTTTGTCCGCGATTCATCGTTAGTATTTTTTGCTCAATATCTAGGATGGCATGATCGCCTTTGTAAAAAAGCTTACGAGATTGTTGATGTTTCTCTTCTGTCGGAAAGACTAAAGACTGTATTTTATATAGCATAGATGACTCCAAATATTTTTTCTGTATATAATTATAGCATGTATCTCTTTTGCCTATATTCTTTACCTTACTTGGGATTGAATAATAATTAGATTTTGCTACGCCTTGCTGCTATTTTAGATAAAATAAAATTTATTACTATACTCAGTACAATACTAGCTAGAATTGTCATAACTAACAGCTGATTCTCAGAAAAAGTAAAAGATAACATTGGGAGACACAAGATATATATGATTGGAATATGGATCATATATATTATCATGGATATTCTTTCTAGATAATCCATAAGCGGACTGGAGATGTGCGATAAAAATATTTTGCCAGACAGTAAAATAGGTAGCCAAAGCACAGTTAGAACTATGAATAGGCTTCCGTATATCTCATATCCTTCGTTATATTTAGTAGGATACAGACATAATACCGATATTGCTATTAAAGCCAAGAATAGAAGAAGTAGGAATTTTGAATCCTTTTTTATTTTATCGTTCTTTTTGACGTAAACAGAGAGAGCGTACACTAATACACCAGCAGACATACCAAAGAATGCGCGAATAAGACAGCCAAGATAACTGATAGCACCGTTGAAGAAATTAAAATAATACACAATTGTACTTGTAAATAATACGATATACAATGTATTCTTACGCTTTGTTTGGCACATGAGGCAGAATAATGGAAATACTATTAACATTGCCGATAAATACCATAGCGGCCAGTTCAGCTCTGCGGTTTGACTATTTAATAGCAATATATCTAACGGCAGTATTTTCATGATAGACGAAAATGTAGCACCGTCATTTCGCAAAAGCAAAGCGATATATTTAATAACAATTGCTACTATTACAAATGGAATGAGGGGGAGAAACTTTTTTACTGTGTAGGATATTGCGTTTTTACTTTTCTGCTCTAGGGTCTTACCTCTATTTTTCTTTTTTCTGAAATGTTTGAATGTAAAATATCCAGTAATAAAAAAGAATAACTCTACCAATAGCCACAAGTGCCACCAATGAGTACTTGGATCCGTAGGTAGTGTATGAAAATATACAATAGCAATGGCTGCAAAAAACTTAATGAGTCCCAGCACACTAATTCTTTTATTGTTCTTTACAATCCTCATTTACCTCCTCGCGCCATAGAAAAATGGGCAATATTATTCATAATGCCCATCCTTAATTACTATTTTAACATAAGTAAAATCTAAAACTATTATTTTTTCTTTTTCTGATAATCTACAATCGTGCGCATTTGTACCTGCTCTCGTCTTAAAACACGATCTATCGGGCCTCGCGAGATATTAAGTCTCTTTTGAATTTTCTCTTTACTCAACCCGGATTGATATAGGCGAAGGATTTCGCCTTCATCAATATTCTTGCTTTGCTTTTTAGGTTTTCCTTTCATGTAATCTCTGGAAATCCGCATCGGTACATTATGTTTTTTAAGAACTCTACATATAGGGCTGGAGGAAATACCGCAGATTTTCTCAATAGTTGGAATAGATTTGCCAGATAGGTATAAAGCCACGATTTCTTCTTCTTTATAGCCAGAGCGTCTCTCCGCTGCTTCTTGTCGTCTTTTTGCGAGAGCTTCTTGACTTAAATCTACGCCAT
This sequence comes from uncultured Lachnospiraceae bacterium, assembly GCA_900315495.1. Classification (GTDB taxonomy): domain Bacteria; phylum Bacillota; class Clostridia; order Lachnospirales; family Lachnospiraceae; genus Anthropogastromicrobium. Next base: position 4,265 of record OMZJ01000061.1, on the reverse strand, counting down.
TTTGTTTTAATATTCTTACTATTATCTCGTAGTTATATTGATACTTTTTACTCAGAGCTGTCTGACTCGCGCCGGCCAAGTACTCAGAGACAATTTTGTTTTCTATCTCTTCAGGAACAACCCTTACTGTTATAAAATCTTGTTTATCTACGGTATTCTGTTTTCTGATGCGGATCTCTTCGAGCTTCCTGGCTAGGCCTTCATCACATACAGGAGATTCGCTAAAAACCGTAAAGTACATCCAATCCGGCGGCTGATAGTTATGAGTGGCATGAGGGCGTAAGGAATTATATTCTGCAATATATTCCTCGATAGACTCACGCATTTTTCGCTCGTTTGGAAAATCTCTTAAATAGATGAGTTCATTTTTAAGACTGCAAAAGAAGCGCTCGGTGATAGCATTGTCTACATATTTTTCTTTGCTCCGGTTCATGGATTGACGAATATGATTAGCTTTTAAGAAATCCTTATACTTGCGACTACAATACTGCCTGCCCTGGTCGCTATTAATAATAGCCGGAGAACCAAACTCATCAATGGCAGTTTCAATGCAGCGCATAGCGGTTTCCGTAGATAATGAATTTGAAATATAGTAACCAACAATCTTACGGCTATACCAGTCTATAGCGACAGATAAGTATAAATTGCGAGTCGGCCCAATGAGATAAGTAATATCCGTACCCCATACTAGGTTTGGTAGCCAAATGGTTTTACCTTGCAATAGATAAGGCTCTCTTATTTTCTTTTTATGCTTTTTGGGTCTATTTGCCTGATTATGTGTGGTTACTATCCCCATATTTTTGAAGAATGTCCGGATATGACCTACACCAATGCTATATCCATGCATGCGAGCATAGGAAGCCATCTTCACGGCTCCCATCCATGGCTTTTCCATATAGGTTTCATATATAAAGTTGGCGATTGACCGCTCGTTCTCAGGTAAGCTCGCGATATACCTATCCGGATAGGGAGGCCTGGTAGCGAAAAGCAATTGCTTCCTGTCTCGCTTAGTTTTCGGCGAGAAGAGTTTTACTACAGAATTACTCTTTTTCTTTTTTTCCCATTTAGCCACTTTCCGTTTGTGTAAAGTTAAAGGCCAAACAAATACAGGCTTAGGGTTGTCTGGTTCTATCTTCTTCACCTCGAATATAGAGGCGGCATTTTGAATCAATTGCCTACGCCACAAACGAACAGTAGTTTGATCTAGAGAATACTTGACTGCGACTTGTTTATTGTTATTCATTTTTTCCGCTTCAAGCGCAACCTTGGCTTTGAATTCTGGACTAAATCTCTTGGACATACCTACCTTACTTTTATTTTTACTTTATATGTAGCAGGTTGTTCACGCAGCAAATAGATATATTCGTGCGTAGGCGTAATAAAAAATGGACAACCATCGCTGGTTGTCTAGACCTACAAAGAATATTTTTCAATCCAATGTTTATAGCAATGATTGCCCAATCTTTAGATTGAAAAATATTTTTAGGGAATGGAGTTGTAAGTCTAGACTCTTTTAGTATAGCAGAAAAAGGTTAAGAAGGTATAAAACTCGATACACGCAAAAAGAACCAGCACTTGTAATATCAATAAAGCGCAAGCCCGGTTCTTTTTTAAGATTGTCTAAAATTTTTAAACGCAAAGTAGTAATTCTCAAAAGATATTTTCGCGATTATTATATTGCTCTATTTTATTTTTCTAGATAATAACAATTTCCTCTTCGGTAAACCAGTTATTCGACAATGCTGTATTCTTAACTGAGTCGACATCTTCTGTATAAGCAACGACCGCCAAGCTACTTTGAGCCCGCGTACATGCGACATAAAATAGACGGGCTGTTCTCGTAATACCAGTATCCTTGCCTTCTCGTTCATTCTTCAAGTCAGTATCGGTCTTCGCTTTAGCTCCAAATAATTTTTCGTAACTGAAGAGAAAACCGCGAGCTTGCGCATCGTCCATAATAACCATAACTCTTGGAAATTCAAGCCCTTTAACTCCTTGATGAGTGGCAAAACGCGTATTGTCCGTAATATACATGGAGTAATTTTCCAATTCGCTAAACGAAGCCAGCAACGCCCTCCTTAGTGCAATTATCTTTTGATTTTCGCCTTCATATTGTTCCGCCAACAAGTCATCTACTCTATCACCAACTTCAAATAGTCCCGTATCCCGGACCGATCTTAAAACCGCCAAACAAGACGGAATCTTATTATTCGACCAGAGTTTCATTAAAGACTCGACGGCATTCCCCGCATCTTGCAGCATCTCGGTTTGATTTTCCGTTTTGATTGCAAATGCTTTTTTACCTAATAGCGGGGAATACTTTCTAACAATCTTTGCAACCTCAAAGTCATTCTTTTCCTGATAAGCTTTTACTAATGGGAGTACCATTTTTGCCAAAATCGACAGCTCCGTAATAGAACCATCACGTAACGGCGTATCAAACTTTCCCGAATCGTTCAGAGGTGTATATAAATTAGAAAAGCCAAATCTGCTAGCAGCCATATGATGTTCAAGAATTAAGCTTTTATATGCCGCTTTATCCTTCCAATCATCATCTCCAGCGTCTTTTGCCATTATTTGCGCAATCTTCTCTTCGGTGGAATCTTTTTCGACAGTAGGCGAAGAAATAAATAGTCTAACTATCCCTGCCTCAGCATCAGATCTTGCTCTTTGCACCTGTTTATCGACCGTACTCCGGATTGCATTTGCTAAATCTACTATACGCGTAGCACTCCTATGGTTCATAACTTTCGTTGGTTTTGCCCAGTCATTAGGAATACAAACAGCGAGGTTTTCTTTTCCATCATTATAGATTCTTTGCATGGTATCGCCGAACATGCCGACTATAAATTCGTTTTTATGTTTTTCGCATACATCAAGCAAAGCATCAATTAGTTCTTTTTTGGTATCTTGGCTTTCGTCAATGAGTAGAATCGGGTATTTTGTTACTAAAATATCCTGCATTGTCGGCTCTGCCATGATAAAATCTGTGCTCATTTTAATAACTTCACTATGACTCAGCGAATCATAACCAACATTGTCGCCATTTGGATTATAAGAGAATTTTTTACCGTTCCGATTTTGGCTAGGCGCTCTTTTTTTCGCCTGATATCTTCGGCTCTTTTTTCACCAGCTTTACCGCCACGCCCCTTAAGCTGCTTTTCCTCAAGTTCTTTTATTTCCGCTTCAACAGACTGCCTAACCCATTCTTTAATGTCCGTTTGGTAACTCTTGATTAATTCCCACAAGAAGCTATGTATTGTGGATACAGAAAATATTGGCTTGTACTGCAATCTTCTGGATATTTCATCGCATGCAGCATTAGTATAAGTAATGACTGCAATTTGTTTACCATTCATCGCGATGCTTTCACCGCGTTCTTTATCAAGAAAAGTTAGGATATTAATTAAGCTTCTGGTTTTGCCGGAACCAGCGCCAGCAAATACAAAGAAACATTTAGGATCTTCTTTAGAAAAACACTCCCGAATTTCTTCATCGACGTGATCATCGATATGATTATCCACGGAATCATTTTCCCTTAACGTCGTGTCTATCATTGTTTCACTCCTCTGGTCTTAAACAAGACTGCAACCATTCTAACCCCTCTGCGATATAGGTTGGAATTGTAAGCTCGCTGGGGTCAACGGCATATATTAAATCCAATGCGAACTCAGCTTTTTGATCGGATTTTCCATTTCGAAGTACATCGTATACTCCTTTGTGAAAATCATCAAAAGAACTTGCTGATTTTATCTTGTTGCCCACATCTTTTATTAGGCTTCCAGTATCATCAATAGACATATCTTTAAAAAGTTTAAAATTTGTATAGACGAGACAATCTTCAAATGTACTTGCAAGAGCCTCTTTGTCGGCGCCATCATAATTGATCATCACTGGCACCTGATATGCAATGCGGACAGGATATTCGCATATGCCTTCTTTTATAACTACCTTCTTAGAAGCCGGAATATCTAGTAATGTATCTAAATCTTTTTCGCCCACAAGCCACCCCGTGACAGTATAATTACTACTAATAAGGCCTTTACCACGTTCTGGACAAGCAGCCTTGTGATGCCCGTCTTTCTCTGCGGTGTCTAGGTCTGCAATGACAAGCGTTGGTAGGCACAATTTTTCAAGTAGTGGATTAAGGCGATGCGAGTGCCGTCCATTTATGCTTAATATTGATATATATCTTTGATTCAGTTCCGGATATTTATTTCGAATAAAATGCGGTAGCAACATACTTTCCGCCGATCCTTCCACAA
>OMZJ01000146.1 GCA_900315495.1 uncultured Lachnospiraceae bacterium | reverse complement strand
CCGGTGCGGAGAATTCGTCCAGATCGTCCTCCTCGCTGCTGGGAAGATCCCCGGTGAACAGCATGCAGAAATCTCCCTGCCGCAGGGCAAAGCAGAGGGATCCCGCATTGGTGTCCGCATACTCCTTTCCCGCCTGCGGATGGAGAATGGAAAGGGCCGTGTCCCCCGCGCGGATCTCCATCCCGTCCGACAGCCGGAGGACCGGGATTCCCTTCTCCCGCGCGGCATCTGTCACCTTCTGAAAACTTTCGTCGGCATCTTCCGTATCCGGAATCCCGATCCATCCCGCAGTGACATTGCCCCGCATAAGCAGCTGGATCACACCGTTGACATGATCCGCGTCCGCATGGGAGAGAAGAATCCCGGAAAGCCTCCGGATTCCGCGGGACTGCAGCACCGGCTCCAGAATATACTTTCCGCAGCCGCTCTCGGATGTGCTCCCGCCGTCGGAGAGAATGCTCCCGCCGCCCGCAAATTCAATCAGGACGCTGTCGCCCTGTCCCACATCGAGCATCGTGATCCGCAGCTGCCGCGGCGGATCTGCATGCAGGAAAAAGCCGAGAAAGAAAATCACCGTAAACGATGCCGCCGTGACGGCGATCTGCCGTCGGAGGATCGCCTTCTGCCCCGGATCCGTCCGGTCTTTCTGCCTGCGGCGCACTGCCGCGCGGCGCGAGAGGAAAACAAAAGCCGCGGCCAGAGCAAACACCGCGATCATCCTCCAGGCCGCCGGCCGGCCGGTGGTCCGGGACGCGCCCGGGAGCCTTCCGCAGAGGCCGCAGAGCGCCCGGTAGTACACCAGGATTCCGTGGGAGATTCCCCGGAAAATCCCTGCCATCCGTGTGAATCCCAGGCATCCCGACACCGCACACCCTGCCGCGCATCCCAGAAGCCACCCCGCAAACGGCAGGATGAGCTGATTGAGGAGCAGAGCATAGGGCGGATATTCGTAAAAGAACCAGAGCGTGAACGGAAGAATCGCCTGCTGCATCGACAGCATGGAGAGCAGGCCGCCGTTTCCGCGGCTTCCGCGGAGGAGCCAGGCCTGCCAGCTCTCGGAGAGCACACTCATCCCGAAGACCGCGGCATAGGAGAGCAGGAAGGAAGCCGTCGCCGTCTTCAGCGGACAGGTCAGCGCGGAAGCAATCGCCGCCGCGCCGCAGGCTGTCGCGCTGTCATAGATTCTCCCGCGGGACGCGGCGGCTGACATGACGACAAACATGAGGACCGCGCGCACCGCCGGGATGGAATTTCCCGTCAGGGCGCCGTATACGGCGGCGGACAGGCTTCCTGTGATTTCTGCCGCGAAGAAGGATCCGGTCAGCCGGCGTGTCAGCCGGTACACGGCCATGCCCGCAAACAGGACGTGAAGGCCGGAAACCGCCAGCAGATGGGCAATCCCGGCGGCGCGGAACAGCTCCTTCTGATCCGTGGGTGCCTCGGCGGATTCCCCGAGGAAAATGGCCTGCAGCATCCCCGCATCCTGCGGGTCTGCCGCACGCGCAATGCCTTCGTGCAGGGCGCGCCGCAGCGTCCAGAGCCAGCCGGACCAAACCAGAGGAATTCCCTCCGCCGCCTCTGCCCGGGCTTCCCGCAGCCGGAAGCGGATGCCCCTGGCGCGGTAATCCGCCCGGCGGTCAAAGCAGCCAGGATTGGAGGCGCGGGGAAAAAATCCGAGCGTTCCGGTCAGCCGCACCGCGGATCCGACCCGGTACTGCGGAACGTCCTCTGTCTGCCAGATCACGCCCCCCGACGGGTACCGGACGCCGTCCGCCGTCACCGCGGCGCACCGCAGGGTCACCGCCCAGCCCGTGCTGTTCTCCTGAATGTCCGAAATTCTGCCGGAAACCTGCGCGGCCATCTCTTCGCCCGGTTCCCCCGAAAGTCTGGTCTCCAGCGCATCGGGGCGCTCCGCAGCGGCATAGAGGATGCTCCCCGCCGCAGCAAAAGCACAGAATACCGCCGCCGTCCGGAGGAGGCGCCCGCCTGCCCTCCGGTTCTTTCCCGTATTTTTTTCCTCCCACTGCCGGAGGATTTTCTTTCGTATCAGCCGCTGCGCGCCCGCCGCCGCGCTGCTGACAAGAAGCAGCACGCAGAGCACCGGGACCGCCCTGCCGCCCAGACAAGCCGCCAAAAGCTCACCGGACACAAGGCAGAGCGCCGCGCCAAACAGAGGCCTTCGGACCGTCGTTCTCCCTCAGCCCCCGTTAATCATTGAGATTTCTCTCCAGCGGACTTGCCAGAGAGATGTTTCCCTTGAAGACAATACTGCTCTCCCCGTTAACCAGAATCTGCACCTGCCGGATGTCCGGCAGCTCGCAGAGCGAATTGACAATGGAATAGATAATCACATCCCCATCCAGCGGAAGGGCATCGGAGATGAAGGAGGAATCAAAATTGATATAGCAGACGCCGTCGCGCACATTGGTGCTGATGACCTGAACACTCGACGGCAGTGTGGCATAACACCCCTCCGCTTCGTCCGAGACGGTCAGCCGCCGCAGTATGTCCTGTTCCAGCGAGTACGAGCTGTCGTAGACAATATCCCGTGTCTCCGTCACCAGACTGTGTCCTTCCGCATCCGCATAGTACAAAACCAGGGTGGTTTTGCGCGTGCCGCTGTAGCCGCGCCCGAATACATCAACGTAATCCGAGGCCGCCTGCGCTCCCAGGGGCGTCTGATCCGCGGATGTCAGCGGGGATCCGTCCGCATAAAACATGACAGACTCGATTCCCTCGATCTGCGTCAGCGTACAGACAATCCCCGCCCGGAAGAGCAGCTGCGCAACCGTTGACATCTCGGCAACAGACCGATCAAAATACAGATTCAGCGTGCCGGAATTGATGGATGTCTGCAGGAGATTCGTTCCCTCCGGAACTACACTCGCGTAGGAGGAGTCCTCCGGAACACGGGTCAGTCTCTCCCACAGCAGGCTGACGAGTTCCGACTGATCTGACGATTCCTCCCGGCAGACGGCAGAAACCAGTCCGGTTCCGGCGATGTCACGGTAATAGACCGTATACGGCGTTCCTGCCTCCTCCGCCTTCGAATGGCACCCGGAGAGAAACACGGCCGCAAGAAGCAGCAGCGAAAGCCAGACTGCCCGCCGCTGTGTTCTGCCCGGCCGACGCCGGAGTGCAGACATTGCATTCTGATTGCTGTGATTGTAATTGCTACCGAAGACTTCTGATCTGTTCATTCTGTTGATGGATTGTGCCCGTCGAATCTTCCCCGGTGTGTCACGGGATATACTTGAGCGGAATCCGAACCGTAAAGATGGATCCCTCGCCCAGCTTTCCGTCGACGCGGATGGAACCGTGGTGCAGCAGAATCACGCTCCGGGTGATGGCAAGGCCCAGTCCCGTTCCACCGGTTTCCCTGGATCTCGCCTTGTCCACGCGGTAAAAACGCTCGAAAATTTTTTCCCGCGCATCCTCGGGGATTCCCACGCCGGAATCCGCTACGCGGACGAAGAAATACTTGTGATCCGCGTTGAGAGATACCCGCACCCATCCGCCGTCATTGTTGTACTTGATTCCGTTCTCGACCAGGTTCGTGAGCGCCAGGCTGAGCTTTGTCTCGTCGACCTCCGCCGTAACCGGGCGGAAGCTCTCAAAGATAATTTCGATGTTCCGCTGTCTGGCAATCGGGCGGATGCGGTTTAAAATCTGTTCAATCAGCCGGTTGATGTTGACCGGCGCGATGTTGAGATCGGCGTTGCTGCGGTCCAGCCGCACGAGAGAGAGCAGGTCATTGATGATCTTGGTTTCCCGGTCGATCTCGGACGAAATGTCCCCCATGAATTCCCGGTAGATATCCACCGGCGCAGCGGGGTCGGCCAGAAGCGAATCCGCCAGCACGCGCATCGAGGTGATGGGGGTCTTGAGCTCATGGGAGACGTTGGAGACGAACTCCTGCCGGGATTCATTCAGAAGCCGGAGCCTTTCCAGGATTTTGCCGAACACGACAAGGATCTGGTCGGTCTCGGTGTACCCGCCTTCCATCTCGGGGTTTTCGGAGAGATCTCCTTCGCTGACTTTCCGGAAGGTTGCCAGCAGGCGCTCCCACGGCCGCGACAGCGCGCCGGACACGATGAAGGAAACCGCCAGCAGAATCATCACGCCGGCTGCTGCGATCAGCGTGATCTGCTGCCGGAGATTATTGAAGGAATTCTGCAGCCACGAAGCGCCGGCGCGCACCACCATCACCCCAGTGATCGTGGAATCGCCGGTGCTCATGCCGACTCTGGTGCGGACTGGAAGCGTACACTCCAGGACCTGAGCCGCCGATTCGTAGGAAGAATAGTCTTCCCCGCCGAACTGCCGGATGATCTCGGAGGAAACGGCGTACTTTCCCTCCAGCAGATCATAGGAATCGTAGAGGATCCGGTACTGGTCATCCACCAGAAGCATCCGGCCGCCCGTATACTCCGCGACCCAGTCCAGCTCCTGGCGGTCGCTGCTCTCGATGGCTTCCGAGAGGGTATCTCCCTCCAGCCGGCCCGCCGTCATGCTGCAGGTATAGCGCAGCTCCGAGAGTTTCTGCTGAATCATCGTGCTTCGGACGGAGAACACGAGGACCGCCGTCACCGCAGCCAGAGCCGCACAGCCGGTCAGAAAGACCGACAGGAAGGCGCGCACCCGGAAACTGTGCCCCGGGCGGAATTTACTGTTTGTAGAAATAGCCAACGCCCCATTTCGTATAGATATATTTCGGATCGCTCGGCGTTGTCTCTATTTTTTCGCGGAGCCTCCGGATATGTACGTCCACGGTTCTCACATCGCCCGGATAATCCTCCCCCCAGACGCGTTTGAGGAGTTCTTCGCGGGAGAAGACCCGGTTCGGATTTCTGACCAGAAGCTCCAGAAGTTCAAATTCCCGCTGGGTCAGATTGATCTCTTCCCCGCGGATAAACAGCCTGCGGCCCTTGGTGTCCAGGCGCAGATCCCCGGTCTCGATCACGGAATCATCCGCCTCCTGGCGGGCGGTCCCCAGCGCGCGGCTGCGGCGCATGATCGCCTTGATCCGGGCCTTGACCTCGAGAATGTTGAAGGGCTTGGTGATGTAATCATCCGCACCGTTCTCCAGCCCGAGAATCTTGTCTATGTCGTCGCCCTTTGCCGTCAGCATGATGATGGGCATATCCGAAAACTCCCGGATGGCCTGGCAGACCTGCATGCCGTCCATCTTCGGAAGCATCAGATCCAGCAGGACCACGTTATAATTTGTCTTCTTCGCCATCTCCAGGGCCTGCTCGCCGTCATAGGCGCAGTCTACCTCATAGCCGTCCTGCAGCAGACTGAAGCGGATCCCCTTGACGATCGCCTTCTCATCATCCACAACCAGTATTTTCGCCAACGCAAACTCCTGTTCTCCGCGGCCGACGCCGCGCAATCCCCCTCTGCCTTCTGCAGCGGCCGGCGCTGTCAGGCTTCCCTCTGTCTGCCGCAGCGGCCGCCGCTGCGGATATTCTCTGTCCCGTGCGGCGGCCGGGCCGCGCGAGTTTTGTCCCGCGCGGTGTCCGGTGCCGTGCAGGTCTTTTCGTCCCGTACGGCATATGACCCCGCACATGTCTTTTATCCTGCACGGGGTCCGGTGCCTCTCAGGCCGGATGCCGGTCAGTTAAGCCGGATCCGATCCTTCAGGCCGCTGTAGAGTGCTTCCTTGATTCCCGGAACCCTGCAGAGATCCGACAGCTCCGCAAAGGGCCCGTTCGCCTCCCGGTAGGCAATAATCGCCGCTGCCTTCGCCGCGCCGATGCCCGGAAGGGTCATCAGTTCCTCTTCCGATGCCGAATTGATCGGAACCAGCGCCGCGGATGCGGCATCCGCCGACGGTGATTCCGGATCCGTACGCCCCGCCGATGCGGCATGCGGAACGCTCTCCGAGACTGCCGGAAAATAAATCATCTGCCCGTCCGATACCCAGGCGGCAAGATTGACGGCAGCCGGATCCGCCCCGTCGGCAAATCCGCCGGCAGCGGCCAGCGCATCGGCCACCCGGGACCCTTCCGGAACGGCGTACACGCCCGGCGCCGCCACGCTGCCGCAGAGATAGACCTGCAGAACAGCAGTTTGCGACGGTGTGCCCTCCGATGCGGAGGCCTGTGTTCCGGCCGGGAGATCCAATCCCGCAGAAAGATTAGATCCTGCAGAATTCTCCGACCCCGCAGGATGGTTCGAACCTGCCGGGTTCTCCGAACCGGCCGATGGTCGGGATGCGGAAGCGGCCGTCTCCTCCGTCCCGGTATCCGCCGCGTCTGTCACAAGCGCAACCGGATCCTCCGATCCGCGCCTGGCTTCCCAGCCATTCACGGCGAGAAAGGCCGCCGGAATCAGGATGGCGGAAGCAATTTTGATTTTCCAGTTTTTCATATGCGATGCTCCTGACGGAACCCCCGGCAGCCGCAGATCCACGCGGACGCCGCGGACTCCCCGCAGCCGTCTCCCGCGGCCGGCAGCCGTGGGGCGGCTCCATACAGAACACCGCACTGCACCATCTCTTATTGTACAGGATTCCCTGTTTCCCCGCAAGAAGTGCCGGGCAGACGGCGGTCAGAGCTTTCTGGACTTCTCGATCGCCGCGATCGCCGCATCCATCACTGCCGCCCGGAACCCCTTCTCCTCCAGCACGCGCACCGCTTCAATGGTGGTTCCTGCCGGGGAGGTGACCATATCCTTCAGCGCACCGGGGTGTTTTCCGGACTCCAGCATCAGCTTTGCGCTGCCGGCAACGGTCTGCGCCGCCAGCTCATAGGCCAGCTTCCGGGGCATTCCCTCCGCCACCGCGGCATCCGCCATTGCCTCGAGAAAAATGAACACAGCCGCCGGCATGCTGCCGTTGATTCCGCACGCGGTGTCCATCAGGTTCTCCGGAATCACATACGCCTTGCTGAAGCAGGTGAGGATCTTCATGACCGCCGCGAGTTCCTCCTCGGTGATCCGGCTGCTGGGGCAGACTGCGGTCGCGCCCTCCAGCACCATGGCCGGCGTGTTCGGCATCGTGCGGACCAGGTGGACCGGATGGCCGAATTTTTCCGTCACCCAGGCCAGCGTCTTGCCCGGCGCGATGGTGACGACAATCTTTTCATCTGTCACCGCTTCCCGGATACCGGTGATCACTTCCTCGTAGTACTGCGGCTTGACTGCCAGAAACAGGATATCTGACTGCTGTGCGACCGCGTTGTTGGATTCCAGCACCTGAATGCCCAGCTGCTTTTCGGCTCTCCCCCGCGCCTCCTTCGAGACATCGGTTCCCAGGATGTCGTTCCCGCTGTAAAGGCCGTTCTTCAGAATTCCCTGGGCGATTGCAGATCCCATGTTGCCAAGACCGATAAATCCTACCTTTTTATATTCCGCCATTTTTTTCCTCCCTGTGTCATGATCCATTTCAAATTTTCGGCCGTCCGCCCGCGCGGATGCGGCTTTTCCCTTCACCCCTGCGAGTGGGCTTCCGACTGTCAGAGTTTCACAGGCTTCACCTGTGCAAGCAGATCCTCGATGTCTTCCCGGGAAGCCAGATCCTCCCGGAATGCCGTTGCCGAGCCGGCGGCCACGCCACGGGCCAGCGCCGTCATACAGACGCTCTCGATCTCTGCCGCGGACAGTTCATCCGGATTCCCTGTAAATTCATCTTTCTCGGAGGGGGAAGAGGGCTTCTCCCGGCGCGCGATCTTGTGAAGTTCCCGGAAATAATTCTCCTTGCGGATCCATCCCTCAAGGAACCCCGCAACCATGGCGTCGCCGGCCCCGACGGAATTGACCGCCTCTCCCTTCGGCGCCTCGCACAGGTAGATATTGCCGTCCGAGGCAGCCAGGAGCGCGCCGTCGCTTCCCAGGGAGATCAGCACATTCTCCGGCCCGAGATCGCGCAGCTGTTTTGCCAGCTGCAGCACCGTCTCCGGAGAATCGATCGTCCGGCTGAAGAGCTCGCCGAGTTCATCCCGGTTGGGCTTTGTCAGGAACGGCTTTTCCACCACCGCCAGTTTCAGCGCCAGCCCGGAGGTATCCACAGCGCAGCGGATGCCGGTGCCGCGCTCGCGGCGCAGAATCTCCGCATAGATGGACGGGGACGCTCCCGGCGGAACGCTGCCCGCCAGCACCAGCCCGTCGCCCGATGAAAGCCGCCCGATCCGATCAAACAGATCGGACACCGCCTCCTCCGTCACCTCCGGTCCCGGCGTGTTGATGTCGGTCTCGCAGTCATGCCGAAGCTTCACATTGACCCGGGTCTGTCCTTTGCGCAGCCGCACAAAATCCGATGGAATGCCCAGGTCCAGCACTTCCTTCTCCAGCTCCTCCCCGGTGAATCCGGCGGTAAAACAGAGGTTTCTGACAGGAAACTCCAGCGCCTTGAGCACGCGGGAAACATTGATTCCCTTCCCGCCGGGAATAAAGCGAACCGATTCGGCACGGTTGATTTTTCCGATCTCGATTTTGGACGCCTGTACCAGATAATCCAGCGACGGGTTCAGTGTTACTGTCTCAATCATGTCTCTGTCCTCTTCTGTGTGAACGGGCTCTTCCCGTTACTTCTGAAAATCATTGGATCCGACCGGATCCCCGGACGGCGCCTTCGGAAAGGATTCATCGGTGAGCGTGAGCGTCGCCACATAGGAATAGCCCCGCAGATCCTTTTCTGCAACGCCGCGGATGGACTGCAGCTTCCAGTCCATCCAATACTCCTCAGCCGCAAGGGCCAGGTGCGCCATCACAATGCCCATGTCCACTTCCTCCAGCTCACGGTCGTGTTTTGTCTGAAGGATCCGGTCTTTCATGAAGATATGCACTTTGTTGGGGTAGACGGCAAAACGCCATGGCTGCCGGTTGCCCGAGGAGGGCGCCAGCCGCGCCGTCTCCAGAATCCGGTTCATGCTCTCGGGGTATGTGCCGTGCATCTGACAGATCTGTGCAAGGCTTTTGCGCCCCCGGGTCGACCCCTGCTCTGTCTCGGCCGGATATCCGAACGCCGCCGTGATGACTTCCCGGAAGGCATCCTTCGAGAGGTTTTTCTCTTCTCCCCCGGTGCTCCGCACACCGCCCAGATAACACGTGCCCAGACCTCTGGCGGTCAGGTACAGAACGATCTGCTCCATCACAAAACCCGCATTTTTGTACGCCCACGGGTGATCCTTGGCGAACAGCACCATGTAATACGGCGCATTGACCAGATCTGATCCGCGAAGCGGCGATCGGCCGCCCTCCGGTGTCTCCACCACAGCCACCCGGTACAGGGCATCTGCGTGCAGCATGGAAACGGAATTCAGATACTCGTTGATTTCGCCCATCAGCTTCGCCGGGATCGGCTTCATCCGATACCGCCGGACCGATCCCCTCGAGAATACTGCATTGTATAATCTCATTTCTCCGTCTGTCAGAGCCTCCCCTTTGACCCGCATTGCGGCTTCCAGTTTACCCCATCGAGACTTTTTGTTCAAGCACTCCCTCGTCCGCCCAGCGGCTTACCGTCAGAAGGGAATCCGCCACCGCGTCCACTTCCCGCAGCAGTGCCGGATCCGGTCCGGACAAATCCGGCACCATGATGACGCGGCAGCCGGCGGTGTGCGCCGAATGAATCCCGTTGGGGGCATCCTCCACTGCGATGCACTCCGCCGGCGCCCGGTCCGCAGCCCTGCAGGCATACAGATAGGTATCCGGCGCCGGTTTGCCATGTTCAACCATATCGGCGACGGTGATGCGGTCAAAGAGGTCGAAGATTCCAAGCTGCTTCAGGTATTTCTCCGTACGCTCCAGGTCGGTCGCCGTGGCAATCATCGGGCGGATCCCCCGGGCACGGAGCGACCGGCAGACCTCCCGGACGCCGGGTTTGAGCGAGATCCCCTCTTTGGCGAGAATTTCCTCCATCAGCTGCTTTCGTCTGCGGCGGACGGCAGCGTAATCGAAGGACGGGCCGAACATCTGTGAAAAGACCCGGTAGGCCGTCGGCCGGCCCAGACTCCGGAACGCCAGCGCCTGCTGCGGCGTGATCTCATACCCCGCCTCGCGGATCGCCTGCACCCAGGCGCGGTTGTAATATTTCTCCGTGTCAATCAGCGTTCCATCCATGTCAAAGATGACCGTATCGGTTTTCATCATTTTGATTCGGTCCGTCGTCCCATCCCTCCGTAGCCGGGGCGGCTGACCTGCCCTCTCTTTCTCTTCCTTCCTGACGTCTGAAAAATCCGGTTTGCAGGCGTCTGCCTGCGGTCGGTGTTCGAACAGGCCCTGCCGGAACACCGACGAAGCGGATCTCCCTGCGCAGTCCAATGCCTGCTGTGTGCGAAAAAGTCCGCGCCGTTTGAAAAGGCCCTGCCGGAACACCGGCAGGGCCCTGCTCTCATCAGAATCACACGCGGATTGCTTCCGCGATTTCCTCTGCTCTATTGCTGCTCTCCACAGCTGCTTTGATCTTCCGCCGCAGAAGCGGCAGCGCACCTTCTGCCGCCCGTCTGCCGTCAGCTGTGCGCGAGACGGTACAGACCGGTCATCAGGTTGTACGCGCTGTCCACGCCGAAAGACGCGGAAAGCGGGGCAATATCATCCCAGGACATATCCTGCTGCGCTGCCTTCAGCTGATTCTCGCTGTCCAGATAGGATCCCAGCGAGAGGAACAGATCCGCCGCGTCTGAATAGCTTCCCTCGGAGAGAAGCTTCTTCGCCTCCTGGTATTTTTCCATGCCGTCCGCCGCCTCGACCGCCAGCGCCTGCGCATCCTCGTAATCGCCCAGCGCCGCCAGCTTCTGATACGCGGCATTGTAACTGTTGGAAGTGAGATCGGCCTTGGCCTCGATATAGGAGATGCCGTTCTGCGCAATCTGAAGCTCGGCCTTGCTGTCCTGGTAATCCCCCAGCTCCGCAAAGAGCTGTGCAGCGGTGTAATAATTCTCCGCGGAGATCGCATTCAATGCGCGGTCATATTTCAGCCCCTGCAGCGCTTCCTCCTTCTTTGCATCGCTGTCCTCATAGCCGGAAAGCGAGCTGTACAGGAAATAGGCGTCAAGGTAATTGCCGTCCGCCAGATCCTGGCTGGCGTTCTGATAATCCACACCCTTCTGCGCCTCGGACATCTTGTCCGTATCGCCGATGGCCACATACTCGTCGCGGGCAGCCTCGTAGTTGCCGTTGGCGAGATCTTCCGCCGCCGTCTGCCGCGTCTGCTCGATGCTCACCTGTTCCAGAAGTGCCCGGCTGTCCTCGTAGTCCCCGAGGGAGGTCAGAAGCTCCGCCGCCTTGTCCCAGTCACCGTCCTCCATGGCCTGGCGTGCGTCCGAATAGTTGACGATTCGTTCCACCCGCTCGTAGTAGACTTCCGAATCCCGGTAATCGCCCAGAGATCCGAAGAGCTCATAGGCCTTGCGGTAATCGCCGTCCTCCATGGCCTGCTGCGCATCCCGGTAATCGATGATCTGCTTGACCTCGGCCAGCCGGTCCGCACTGTCCTTGTAGGTTCCCAGGTTCTGGAGAAGGGCATACGCTTCGTCGTATCTCTCCTCCTCCTGGTACTGCACGGCGGTGTTGTAATTTTCGATTGCCTGCTTTGCCGCAGCGAGCTGGTCATCCGCATCGCTGTAGTGGCCGGCCAGCCCGAAGTCCTCCACCGCAGCGTCATAATCACTGTTGTTCATCGCCTCCACGCCGTTCTGATAATTCGTCTGATACTGCTGCACCTCAGCCAGCAGATCAGCGCTGTCCCGGTAATCGCCGAGCTTCGTGAGCAGCTCTTCCGCCTGGTCATAACTGTGCTCGCTGATCAGTTCCTGCGCTTTCTGGTAATTGTTGGAGGGAATCACGACTTTTGTGATGACGGCCGCCAGAACAATGACCGCAATCACCAACACACAGAGCAGCACCGCCGGCACGCGGCTTTTCTTCTTCGGCTTTTTCTGCTCGGACTCGTCCGGCAATTCAGCCTGATAAGCTTCATTCGCAGACGATCCCTGTTCTTCGTTTTCGGCTGCCACAGACTCTTCCCGCACATTGTTTTCCGGTACGGATTCAGACGTTACACTCGGATTCTCCGGATTTTCTCTCTCGCTCATAATATGCCTTCCAGATAAATGCGCCGGACATCGGTCCCGGACGCGTACAACTGTGCTGAAAGAATTATAACAAATCTGTAACAATTACGCAATTCATGCAACCGTTTTCAGAAACTTTTAACATTTTCGCGGGCCGGCTCCGTCCTTCACGGACTGTCTTTCGCCGTCTCACACGCGCTGACAGCCAGTTTTTCCAGCGTCATGCCATGCAGACGGCACCGGCAGCAGCAGGCAGTACAGGCAGAAAAAGCCTGAACCGGAGTGCACAATCTTCCGTTGGCGACAACGGAAGATTTCTGCTTTCGCCCGCTTACATCACTTCTTATTTCCAGGTCAGATGCAAATTTCCAGGTCAGATGCCAATCCCGATGATTCGTTACGCAATCCCTCAGACCCAAACCAAAAAATCAGCATAAAATTGCATAAAATAGCAATACCATTTCTCGGATTTCTGCCCTATAATATCCTCATCAGTTTTCGAACCGGCGCAGATAAGCTTCGCACCGGGGGCAGGGAAAATTTCACAGAGAAGGCCGGAACATTCAGACATTCCGGCACAAGGAGGAATCATGCCAGTAAAAATGCGAATGACGGGAGCCACACTCCCGGGAAACAGCACGGTCGTCCTGAAGGAATTTGACGTTCCGGAACCGGGCTACGGCGAAGTTCTGATCCAGACAAAGGCGACAACCATCTGCGGCAGCGATATCCGCGCCATCTACCGGGAGCACACCGGCAAGGGCGCCGAGGGATATATTGACGGCATGGTTGCAGGCCACGAGCCGTGCGGCCAGATCATCAAGACCGGACCGGGCATGCGGCGGTTCAAGGAGGGCGACCGCGTGATCGTCTACCACATCTCCGGCTGCGGTGTCTGCTACAACTGCCGGAGAGGCTACTATGTGGCCTGCACCAGCCCGTTCCGCCGCGCATACGGCTGGCAGCGCAACGGCGGCATGGCACCATATATTCTGGCGGAGGAGAAGGATCTGATTCCGCTTCCGGATGAGCTGACCTACAAGGACGGCGCACAGGTTGCCTGCGGATTCGGAACCGTCTACGAGGCACTGGAAAAGATCGGCATCTCCGGGGATGACTCCCTTCTGGTGACCGGCCTCGGCCCGGTCGGACTGGCAGCCCTGATGCTGGCGAAGGCGATGGGCGCCGAGAAACTGATCGGCGTGGAGATGAATGACTACCGCATCGACCTGGCAAAGAAGCTCGGGCTGGTGGATTATGTGTTCAAGCCAGGCGATGACACGCTGCAGAAGATTCTGGACGTGACCGGCGGCTTCGGCGTGGAGAAGGCTCTGGATGCCAGCTCCAGTGATCCGGGACGTCAGCTTGCGATCCGGGCCACCCGGGAATACGGAAAAATCGTCTTTGTCGGCGAGGGGAACACGGTAAACTTCAATCCGAGCCCGGACATCATCCATCCGCAGAAAACCATCTACGGCTCATGGGTCACTTCGCTCTGGAAAATGGAAGAACTGGTGGAGCATCTCGTGCGCTGGAAGATTCATCCGGAAGATCTCATCACCCACGAGTTTGACCTGCAGCACGCCGGAGACGCCTATGCGCTGATGGCCAGCGGCCAGTGCGGCAAGGTTGCAGTTGTCTTTCCCTGATCATCAGCAGAGGAATATCCTATGATTGAAACAATCAGCCAGGATCGGATTCCGCGCAGGAAGCTTTCCGATGGCACACAAATCCCGTGCATCGGGCTTGGCACCTTCGGATCCGATAAATACGGCGCGGACCAGATTGCGGCGGCGGTTGACGCCGCTGTCCGCATGGGCTACCGCCTGATCGACTGTGCCTCGGTCTATCAGGATGAGCCGCAGATCGGCCGCGTTTTCCACGCACTTTTCTCGGAGGGCGTCGTACGGCGCGAGGATCTGTTCATCACCTCCAAGGTGTGGAACGACCGCCACGGGCCGGGGCAGGTTCTCGCGTCCTGTGAACAGAGTCTGCGGGATCTTGAGCTCTCGCAGCTGGACCTGTACTTTGTACACTGGCCGTTCCCCAACTACCACGCACCGGGATGCAGCGGCGATTCCCGCAATCCCGATTCCAGGCCGTTCCATGTGGACGAATTCATGACGGCATGGCGCCAGTGTGAACAGCTTGTGGACGAGGGAAAAACACGCTATATCGGCATGAGCAATATGACCATCCCGAAGCTGGAGGCCGTGCTTCCTCTCTGCCGGATCCATCCGGCGGCACTGGAGATGGAGCTTCACCCGTCCTTCCAGCAGCCGGAGCTCTACGACTATGCCGTCCGGCACGGAATTCTTCCGATCGGCTTCTGCCCGATGGGCTCTCCCTCCCGTCCTGCCAGAGACCACGCGGCCGGAGATGTGTCGGATTTTGAACTGCCCGGTGTCGCTGCGGCCGCAAAGGCCCACGGGGTACATCCGGCAGTGATCTGCCTCAAATGGGCCGTCTCGCGCGGCCAGATTCCCATCCCGTTTTCCGTCAAGGAACCGCAGCTGCTCTCCAATCTCCGGGCGGTCACGGAAGACCCGCTGACCGAGGCCGAAAAGAAAGCCATTGCGCAGGATGACCGGAACTGCCGTCTTGTCAAGGGGCAGGTATTCCTCTGGCCCGGCGCAACCGACTGGCGGGATCTGTGGGATGAGGACGGGACCATCGTACAGTAATCTTTCCCCGGATTTCGAATGTCTGCCGAACC
>OMZJ01000059.1 GCA_900315495.1 uncultured Lachnospiraceae bacterium | reverse complement strand
TTGGGATTCCTTTGAAACATCCTGGGATTTCGCAGTGCATCCACTTATCTTTCATAAAGCTGGAGGTGATTACTCTGATGTGTCAATGGATCAGAGAAAGTATCTTCTTTCCGAAGCTTACCATTCATGGGAGCTGGAAGCAAAAGCCCGCTTTGATCAGCTGAAGAAGAATGAGGAGGAGCTGAATCGCATCTTTATTGATATCTATGGCTTACAGGATGAATTGACGCCAGAAGAAGATGACAAGGATGTCACGGTACGCAAGGCGGATCTTGACCGTGATATTCGCTCTCTGATTTCCTATGCCATCGGCTGCATGTTCGGCCGCTACTCTCTCGACAAGGAGGGTCTGATCTACGCCGGCGGCGACTGGAAGTCTGTGCAGGATGTTTACAAGACTTTTCTCCTGGATCAGGACAACGTGATCCCGATCACGGATCAGAAGTATCTGGATAATGACGTGGTGGAACGGATCTGCGAGTTCCTGACGGTAGTATATGGGGCGGATACGCTGGAGGAGAATCTTGACTTCATTGCAAAGGCGCTTGGCAATAAGGGCTTGACCAGCAGGGAAGTGATCCGCAATTACATGCTGAATGACTTCTTCAAGGATCACTGTAAGACCTATTCTGTGACGGGATCCGGCAAGCGGCCGATCTACTGGCTCTTTGACAGCGGCAGGGAGAATGCGTTTAAAGCGCTGGTTTATATGCACCGCTGGGATGCGGATACCACCGGACGGGTTCTTCTCTATGCACAGCAGATTCAGCAGAAGTACGAGACCGAGATCCGGGCGATTGACATGATGCTGGACCATATCACGGATACAAGGCAGGCGGGCACGGAAGAAAAGCGCCGCGAACATCTGAGAAAACAGCTGGAGGAACTGGTTGACTACGAGGAGCGCCTGGAGCATATGGCAAATGAGCGGATTGCCATTGATCTGGACGACGGTGTAAAGGTCAATTACGAGAAGGTTCAGACGGACCGGAAGGGGAAGAAATACCAGATCCTGGCACCGATCAAGTGAGGAGGACTGCAGTTATGACGTTGGAAGAAATCCTTGCCGGAGAGTCTGAGAATCTGGAATTCAAGGTGCAGAGGCCGAAAGACAGCACCAAATACATGAAATCGGTTGTCGCCTTTGCCAACGGCGAGGGCGGCAGGATCATCTTTGGGATTGATGACAAGACCCATGAGGTTATCGGTATCCCCAGTGAGCTTGTCTTTTCGGAGATCGATGCGATTACGGCCGCAATATCCGACAGCTGCGAACCATTGATTATTCCGGACGTCTATCTGCAGCAGATTGAAGAGAAAGCAGTCATCGTTGTGGAAATCAGCCCCGGAAAGCAGAGGCCTTACTACATTAAGTCGGCAGGTATCAAGGATGGAACTTATATCCGTGTTGCCGGTACTTCCCGGCCGGCAGGCCGTGATCTGACGGCAGAAATGTATTACGAGGATGAGGGCCGTTCGTATGACAACGTGGTCCGGCGGGATCTTACGGTTTCTGATGGAGAAATCCAGTCCCTTTGTTCTCAGATGAAGGAAGTGGCAGTCAGAAATGCCAGATCAGAGAAGCAGGCATCAGAGATCAGGAATGTTACGAAAAATCAGCTTCTTTCCTGGGGCCTGTTACAGGGCAGTCCGTACTAGTACAGAAACCAATACGAACGCCGTTGATACTGACACAAACGCAGCCAATACTGACACAAACACAGGCAATACTGACACAAAAACCAGCACGAATGGCGCTGATACTGACACAGAAACTGGCACGAACGCTGCTGATACTGACATAAAAACTGACACAAACATAGTTGGTACTGGCATAAAAACGGACATCAGAACGAAATTCACGGATACGGAGAGAAAACTGCTCGACTGCATCCGGCAGGATCCGGGCATTACCTTGAACGAGATGGCAGCGTCAAGTGGACTGTCAAAGAGCGGAGTCCGTTATGCGTTGCGAGAACTTCGAAACAGAGGAGTGCTGACGCGGGAAGGTTCAAACAGGAAAGGCGTGTGGGTGATTCATGAATGAACTGAATCTCTCTGAAATTGAGAAAAAACTGAACGGCGTATTCTCCTCCGGAGAGAGACTTGTCTTCTGGTATGACACAGCCGGTTCCTTTGAGGATTCGGTCGATGATCTGAATCTGGGGCCGGTGAAGATCCTGCATCTGACGGATCGGAATGCATTCCGTGTGAAAATGAGACTCGAGCATGAGGATCCGGAGGGCCAGTACCTGATCTATGCGCCCTTTGCCAAGCCGGATGTGTCGCAGAACCATCTGGAGGACACGCTTCTGTATTCCAGGCAGTTCTTTGCGGACAAGCTGTCGCTGATTGCGGCGGATTTGCAGATTCCGATGGGATTGCGCGGTGCCCTGTCGGATCTGAGCGCTTTTTTCGGGGCGGGAAAACAGAAGCTGAGTGCATCGGAACGGAAAGAGGCTGACAGGCGCACCAATGCCTTCCTCGAACGCGCACAGGAACTGGATCCGGACACCGCCAGTGAGAAGACGATTCCATTGATTGCCCTTTGCGTCGCTGCGGATGCGCGGAATACGACGGTCGATGATCTTTTCTACGCCGTTTTGACAGATGGAGATATCAGGGAACAAAAGATCATTCACAAATTCGACGCCCTGGGCCTTGGGGACCTTTTCTGGCAGCTCTGTGAGGAGCGGCTCGGATATTCCGATCCGAAGCACAGCTTGCTCCGGCTTGTGATGTCACTGTTTGCCATCGACACGTTCAAGGATCATCTGACTTCGGTCCCGAACGCCTGGAAACCGTATGCACAGGATGACATGAAGAACAAAGCGAGCAATATCGCGGTTCTCCTGGAAAATATGAAGAATAACGTCCTGTATCAGGACCAGTACGATGCCCTGTCCGAAATGGCGGCACAGGAACTGCATGCAGAGAAGACCCTGTCGGAAGTTCCGCTGGAGCTTTTGCTTCAAACTTCCTCGTT
Organism: uncultured Lachnospiraceae bacterium; assembly: GCA_900315495.1. GTDB lineage: Bacteria > Bacillota > Clostridia > Lachnospirales > Lachnospiraceae > Anthropogastromicrobium. Next base: position 8,517 of record OMZJ01000059.1, on the reverse strand, counting down.
CCTTCTGGTGGATGATCTGATCATTCGCTGGATCGCCGGGCGGGAGGCAGCGGAGGACCTGCAGGCACAGATCGCTGGATTTTCCATTCCGGAAATCTGCGAAGAGAGGCTGCGATTCCATTTCGGATCTGCGAGGGAAGCGGAATACCATGCACTGACGGCCGGATATTCACTGCTTCATGCCGTCGGCTTTACGCCGAAGAGGTCGCTGAAGGAACTGATAGATTCCTATACGGCGGTGGATTACCGGATCGACACGGATTACCGGAAGTTTATCGTCAGCCTGGACCGGATCGAGGACACTTCCCCCTTTGAGAAACTGTCTGATCTTTGTGAAAATGTCTATCGGACAGATTATCTCGAAAAAGAGGTTTATGCCTGGAATGAGGCTTATGCCGAGAATGGGATGCGCCGCGTGATCACGGAACAGGGCGATTTTTATGCCCTGAAAGCCGCACCGATGAAGGAAAAGGTGGCGGTGATCATTTCCGATGCGTTCCGCTTTGAGGCGGCACAGGAGCTGTGCCGGAAGTTCCGGGATGATCCGAACATGGAGGCGTCGATGGATCCCATGCTGACGGCGCTTCCTTCCGTCACGATAGTCGGGATGGCGGAGCTTCTGCCCCACGGCACCATCACGGTGACGGAAGACCGGCCGCCGCAGGTTCTGGCGGATGGGAAACCGACTTCCACCACCGCGTACCGGGAGAAAATTCTGCAGGCGGAGAACCGGAACGCCGCGGCGATTGACTGCGACTCCCTGAAACAGATGAAGAGCAAGGAACTCCGCAGCTTCACGGCAGGGAAAGAGATCATTTACATTTACCACAACCGGATTGACGCCGCCGGGGAAAACGCAAGGACAGAGAACAGTGTCTTTGATGCAACGGAGAAATCCATTGCGGAGATTTTTGAGATGGTCCGGGTCCTCAGCAAGAGCGGAAATGTATACCGCTTCCTGATCACTGCGGATCACGGATATCTCTATACCCGCAGAAAACTGGCAGAGACAGACAAGCTGGAAAATCTGACCGGAAGGGCGGCCTTTGCCGATCGGCGCTTCCTTATCAGCAAATCCAGAAATGAGGCGGACGGCGTCTGGTCGGTCTCGCTGGGGGATGCGCTGAAGAATCAGGATGACCGCTGGATCACCCTTGCCAAGGGGATGAGTGTATTCAAGTGCGGCGGCGGGATGAACTATGTCCATGGCGGTGCGTCTCCGCAGGAAATGATCGTTCCCTGTGTGTTTGTGAAGACACAGAGAGGGAAGGTGGAGACCGAGGATGTGAAGTTCAGCCTGATCACCGACATCCGGAAGATTACGAACCTGAAGTTCAAGCTGGATTTCTATCAGGAACAGCCGGTCAGCGATGTCGTGAAGGCCGCAGCCTACCGGATCCGCTTTGAGTCGGACACGGGGGAAGTTATTTCCAACGAGGTTCTGTACACCGCGGACAGTACCTCTAGGAATCCGGGTGAGCGGATGGTCTCGCTCCATTTTGATATCAAGAAAAAGGCGTACGGCAGTGATCACCGGTACTTCCTGAAGGCATTGAAAGAAGAGACCGGCGCGGAGGTCCAGAGCCGCCAGGTGATCATGGATCTGCCGTTTACGGATGATTTTGGCTTCGGCGTATAAGTACAGACGGGGGCTTGGGAGATGGATGGCACAGAGGAAAAGGAAAGCCGCAGAGAAGAGATCCGGCGGAAACTGAGAGAGCATTTTGACGGGAGAATTGTCCGCAAGGACCTGACCAAAAAGATCAAGGAAGGGGCGAATGTCCCGGTCTATGTTCTGGAGTTCCTGCTGGGACAGTACTGCAGCTCGGATGATGAGGAGATCCTGCATTCCGGCATGGAGAGCGTCAAGAAAATCCTGTCGGACAATTATGTCCGGCCGGACGAGGCGCAGAAGGTGCTGTCCATGCTGCGGCAGCACGGCTCTCACACCGTGATTGACATGATCTCCGTACAGCTCAATCTGAAGAAGGATCTCTATGAGGCGTCCTTTACGAACCTCGGTCTGACCGGCATCCCGATCGATGAGATGTATCCGGAGAAATATGACCGTCTGCTCTGCGGCGGGATCTGGTGCATCGTTCAGCTGGAATACAACAGCGAGCATGAGGATTTCGGCTATGTGGATGATGCTGGTGCCGCGCAGCGGGCGAAGAGGGCAAAGCAGAAGGAAATCTCCCCGATCAACATCAACCGCCTGACGCCGATTCAGATGCCGCACGTGGATATTGAAGAGCTGAAGGAGGGGAGAAAGGCTTTCACAAAGGACGAGTGGCTGGATGTCCTGCTTCGCTCCACGGGCATGGAACCGGATGAATTCACGTACCGGGAAAAGTGGCTGCTTCTGAACCGGATGCTGCCGCTGGTGGAGAACAATTTCAACTTCTGCGAACTGGGCCCCCGCAGCACGGGGAAATCCCATCTGTACAAGGAGATCTCTCCGAACAGCATTCTGGTGTCCGGCGGACAGACGACGGTGGCCAACCTCTTCTACAACATGGCCCGCCGCCAGGTGGGACTGGTCGGCCTCTGGGACTGCGTCGCCTTTGATGAGGTGGCCGGGATCAGCTTCAAGGATAAGGACGGCGTGCAGATCATGAAGGATTACATGGCGTCCGGATCCTTTGCGCGGGGCAAGGAGGAGATCGCCGCCTCCGCTTCCATGGTTTTTGTCGGAAACATCAACCAGAGCGTGGATGTGCTGCTCAGGACCTCCAGCCTGTTTGACCCGTTCCCGCCGGAGATGGGGACGGACACAGCTTTCCTGGACCGGATTCACTGCTATAACCCGGGCTGGGAGATCCCGAAATTCCGCCCGGAGCACTTCACGGATGATTATGGCTTTATTACAGACTACCTGGCGGAATTTATCCGGGAGCTCCGAAAGGAGAACTACGGGGATGCGCTGGATCAGTATTTCCGTCTCGGAAGAAATCTGAATCAGCGGGATACCATTGCAGTCCGCAAGATGGTGGACGGATATATCAAGCTTTTGTATCCGGACGGCAGTTTTACGAAGGATGATGTGGCAGAGTGCCTGACGATGGCGCTGGAGATGCGCCGCCGTGTGAAGGAGCAACTCAAGAAGCTGGGCGGCATGGAATTCTATGATGTCAATTTCTCCTACATCGACAATGAGACATTTGAGGAACACTATGTCTCCGTGCCGGAGCAGGGCGGCGGCAGGCTGATTCCGGAAGGGATGTGCAATCCGGGACAGATCTATACGGTTTCCCGCGGGAAAAACGGCATGATCGGCGTGTTTCGCCTGGAGAGCCAGATGCTGCCGGGAAATGGAAAGTTCGAGCGCACCGGCATCGGATCGGACCGGGAGTGCAGGGAAGCCACGGACACCGCGTTCAATTATCTGAAGGCAAACGGCAGCCGGATCAGCGGATCCATCTCGACCTCGGCGAGGGATTACATCATCAACTATCAGGATCTGCAGGGCATCGGCATGACGCACAGGCTGGCGCTGCCGACACTGATTGCACTGTGCTCGATTGCCCTGTCCAAACCGGCGCAGAGTTCCCTGGCGGTACTGGGCGAGATCAGCATCAGAGGGACATTGATGAAGGTGGATGAGCTGGCCAACGCGCTGCAGGTCTGTCTGGATTCCGGCGCAAAGAAAATCCTGCTGCCGATAACGTCGGCGGTGGACCTCGGGACGGTGCCGCCGGAACTGATCGGAAGTTTCCAGATCATTTTTTACAACAGCGCGGAGGACGCGGTCTTTAAGGCGCTGGGTGTGGAGTAAGAAAGGCGCCTGTGTCACGCAATGAATTCTAAGCTGCCAACCAAGAATGTCACGGATTACAAATGGATTCGGCTGAACAGAGACCGCATTGACAGCGGCCTGATGGTGAAGACCGATGTATCTGACGCGGCATCTATACCAGTTCAGAAAACACTTATAGTCCGCTGTCAAATAGCGGGATCGTATCGAGAATTTTCTGGTTCATTTCCTCATACGTCTTCCAGCAGCTGCGCCCGACAGGGATTCCGGCATAGTCGAAGGATTTCTGAATCTTTCGGATACAGTCTTCGATCGAATATCCGGTGATATCGGATACCTTCTGCGGTGTGACAGAGACAATCTTGTGAGCAGCGAGATTCCTGACCTTGCTCTTGATATCCCGCAGCGATTGCGTCAGATCTTTGACATCCGGATTAGGGCAGAGTTCATTGGTCAATTTTACGATATGCACAGAATAAAGCGTCTCATATCGGAAATCCAGGAAAGACCGCTTCAGAATTTCATCCAGCCGGCTTCCGGCGAGTTTTGCTCTGTCCCATCGTGGTGCCTTCGTTCCCGACGAATGATTCGAAACCAGATACGCTTTCACATCAATGTGATCAGGTGACTGCATTTTCAGAATTTTTCTGAAAAGCGGGAGTAACAGGGGAGTGATTCCCCGGATGAAGTCACATATTCTTCTCGTTTTACCGTGACAAAGAGGTTTGCGGCATATTCGAAAAGCTCGATGTTTTCATTTGCTCGAATCGGAAAAAGATCATCTATGCCCAGTTCTGCGGCAAGCGCCCTCGCTTCCTTGATATTCAGCAGGTACCTCTGTGCAGCCATACGAAATGGCCTGTCGTCAAAGGCGGGATCCAAATTCCGGATGGCGGAGCAGATACTCAGTGCACCTGCGTAGTCATATTTTGGAATCAGGTTTTTCAGGATACTCTGGTATTTGACTAGGGCAAGGGACTGAAACTCTACTTCCTGACAACGGTTCTGCGGATGCTCGTTGTCTTCATCTGCTTCCCACAGGAAGGCAGCGTCATATCCCTTGTGGCTGTGCTCATTCATCGATTTTGCAGGGGTGGTTACCTGGATCATTCGACAATTGTAATCCAGCATGGTGGATAGTACGAGCAGGGCACTTTTCATGGCAGGCGTACCGGACGATACATTCAGCAGCAGTTCATCCGAATCCTCCATGTTTTTCTGTATGGCATGGATCTCCCGGGAAAATTCACGGATAAACGTATTGTATTCGTGGGGGTTGGTCAAAGATTCATCTTTGATAATGATGTAGTGGCATTGATTTCTTGCGAGCGCATACCACGTCTATAGCGCCCGTAGAGGGCATTTAGGCGTGGTTAGCGAGCAGCTGCCATTGTCCTACGCGCCGTGTACGGTATTTCCATTGCGCTTTGCTTTCTGAACCGTTCGAAACCGCGCCTTGCTTTTCTGGTCATGAATATACTGTTCCACCAGATCGTGTGTTCTCTCGTTTACACCGCCGATAAAATAGCTTTTGCTCCACAGCGCATTCTTCCAGTAGTAAGGTCGCAGCTGCTCTGAGAATTCCTTCCGCAGCAGACGGCTGGTGACGGTTTTATAGTTGTCCACCAGCCTCGCGAGGCAGATTTGCGGAGGTGCTGAAAACAGCACATGGATATGATCTCTGTCGCATTCCATTGCCTCCAGCTCACATCCCCAGTTCTCCGTGAGCAGCCGCTTTGTAATCTCTTTCAGCCGTGTTTCGATGTCCCCAACCAGGACCGGATGACGGTATCCGGTCACAACAACCAAGTGATATTCAAGATCATAGCAGCTATGGCGATTCGTTTTGTACGTCCGTGAATTGTCCATCATTATTTCTCCAGAAGTTTCCGCAGAAAGAAGTATACAACCAAGTGTGATTGCGCTATACTGAGTATAGCATTTACAGGAGGTTCTGTCGATGGCACAGGTATCTTATTCCGCGAAAATCACGAATGCGTATCGCATACTGGACGGAACCGTCCGGTATTATCGTGATGCCGTGCGTTACCTTGCTGGAATCATCATGCCTGAATACGATCTCCTTTCCACTATGGATGGACCATTCGTTTCCCACCAGAGACAGCTTCTGATCGAGTCGTGGATTCATGGAACCAGCAGAAATACGCCGAGGTTCCGCGAATTCGACCGCAGATTTTACAAGTTTCCGTCGTATCTGCGGCGCAGCGCCATTCTGGATGCCTATGGGATCATCGACTCTTACAAGAAGCTGACGAAACTCTGGGAGGATGACGGCTGTCCGGGGAAACGCCCGCGGATGAACCTGAACCAGTGTAAGATGCCGTGTTTCTATCGGGGCAACATGTACATCTGTTTCACGGAAAAACCGGATCATGTGTATAAGGATAATCAGGAGGAATGGAATATCAAAGTGTGGCACAACCACGACTGGGTGTGGATTCCGATTGTCCTGAAGACATCGGACGTCCGGTATCTCCGGGAGCACTGCCGTGGTCTCAAGGCAAGCGCACCGGTTCTGGAGAAACGCAGCAAAAGCTATTGCCTTCGCTTCACGTACCAGCGGCAGTCGGAAGGGACCTTTGTCAAAGACGTGGATGTGAAACGTGTAGTCGGTGTGGATCTCGGTGTCAATACAGATGCCGTATGTTCTCTCGTTGAGAAGGACGGAACTGTCGCCGCGAGAAAATTCATCAATTCTCCGGCAGAAAAAGACCGTCTGTATACGGATCTGCGTGTCATTAAATCGGCGCAGAAGCACGGAAACATCCACAATCCCCGTCTCTGGCGTTTTGTCCATCACTACAATGATGCCATAGAGATTACAGCCGCACGGGGTATCGTCTCTTTTGCCGTACAACATCATGCACAGGTCATTGTGTTCGAACATCTGGACATGCGGGGAAAGAAGATTCATGGTTCCATGGCGCAGCGCATTACGCTGTGGCGGAAGAACAGCATCCAGAACCGGGTGGAAGCAGAGGCTGCGCGTTTTGGAATCCGCACGGCACACGTCTGTGCCGCCAATACCTCTGCTCTTGCATTCGACGGGTCCGGTGCGGTCACAAGAGACCCGTTCAATCATTCGCTTTGCACATTCCAGACGGGAAAGCAGTATAACTGTGACCTGTCGGCATCCTATAACATTGCTGCACGGTATTATATCCGTGCACTCATGAAGACCACTCCTGCAAAGAAGTGGCTGTCGGTTTCGGCAAAAGTTCCGGGACTCGACAAACGGACGACCTGCACCCTGTCCACACTCATTCACCTGGCTGCGGAGTTCAGACGGTGTTCCGTCTGAATTTCTGAGGCCGGGCTGTATCTGTGGAGGGGTAATCTTCAGGGCCTAAAGCTCTACAGAGACGGAGTTATCCTTTCCGTCTCCAAGGAAGAAGCCATGCCCATAATGCGCAGCATTTGGACGTGGAGCGTTCACCTACATGCTTTCCGGCGCATTTTCGAATATCGCCTCGGAGATGGGCGGGAGAGAGGCCACCGTCAATTTCGGCATGTCGATTGTGCCGGTTCCGTTTCTGGCCGCAGGCATCTTCGTGATTTCTGCCTTCATGGGGACCGCAACGGGCACCTCCATCGGAACCATCACCGCCGTGGCGCCGATTGCCATCAGCATTGCGGACAAGGGCGGACTGAATGTGGCCATTGTGGTCGGCGCCGTCGTCGGCGGAGCAATGTTCGGAGACAACCTTTCCATGATTAGCGATACCACGATCGCGGCTACGAGCACTCAGGGCGTCGCCATGAAGGACAAGTTCCGCGTCAACCTGAAGATCGCGCTTCCGGCGGCCATTGTGACCATCGTCCTGCTTCTGATCTTTGGAAGACCGGATCATACCGCTGAGATCGGGGATCTCTCCTTCAACTTCGTCAAGGTTCTCCCGTATCTCTTTATTCTGGCAATCGCGGGCGTGAATGTCTTCATTGTGCTGACGTCGGGCATCATCATCGCTGCTGCGATCGGCATTGCTTACGGAGACCTGACCTTTGCGACAAGCGCCCAGGCACTGTACAACGGCGTGGTTGGGATGGACGAGATCTTCTACCTGACCCTGGTCATTGCCGGCGTTTCCGGCCTGGTCAAATACTACGGCGGGATTCAGTGGCTTCTGAAGAAAATGTCCGGTACCATCCGGAGCGCGAAGTCCGCGCAGGTGGTTATCGCCATTCTTTCGATGATTGTTGATGCGGCAACCGCTACAAATACCGTCGCCATTCTGGTCACCGGCGACCTCGCCCGCAATATGAGCGATGAGTACAAAATCGACCGCAGAAGGACCGCATCTCTCCTGGACATCTTCAGCTGCGTCATGCAGGGACTTCTTCCCTACAGCGGACAGCTCCTTCTCTCCGCATTCTTTGCGGCGGCCGCCGGCCATAACATTTCGGCCATCCAGTTTATGCCGTATGTCTGGTACTGCTATATCCTGGCATTCTTCGGATTCCTCTCCATCTATGTTCCCTTTGCGGATGGAAAGAAAAAGAGCGGCAGTGATGCCCGGCAGAATCAGCAGGCAGCGGGTGAAAAAGCCGAGTAATCTGAAATCGTGTGATCGGATCACCAGGGAGTACCGTTCCGTTTACGCGGAGCAGGTTCGTCCAGAGAAACATTTTCAAGAGCGGAAGGCAGATGCCTTCCGCTTTTATTTTGATGCCCCGGCCGCACGCGATCCTGACCGGTGAAAGTCCGGAATTCGCCAGGAAGTGTGAAGAAATCAGCTTACAGA
>OMZJ01000068.1 GCA_900315495.1 uncultured Lachnospiraceae bacterium | reverse complement strand
AGACAGAAGTCAGGTTGAGACGAATACAGTACAGAATACGGCACAGGGAGAGCGCGCGGGAACCCCCGCAAGGAACCTCGCCGGCCATGCCGGGCAGGGGAAACACAGCGCAGGCGCCGGCTTTCACCGGCTGGCCATCTGCCAGTGGTGCCTGAAGGACCAGAGTCCGGACGGCGTAATGCGGGCCGGAAACTTAGGCTACGACGGCGTCGCGATGGATTTCGGCCTGTGGCATCCGGCTTATGATCTGCGCAGGGAAGGAATGTTGGCAAAATACGTGAACGCGCTGGCAGAGTCGGGCCTTCGGGTGCCCTCGCTGGCCTTCAACGCGCTTCCCTTCGGCAGCCCCGAGGAGGAGAAAAAGGCCGTGAAGATTCTGGACCGGGGCATTCGGGCGGCAGCCATCCTCGGCGCGGATATTCTGATGATCCCCTGTTTCGGAGCGTCCGATCTGAACAACGCGGAAGTCTATCCACGGATGACTGCATTCCTGCAGCAGGCCTGCGACGCGGCAGCCCGGGCCGGGATGACGGTCGCCGCCGAGAACCGCCTGACGGCGGCGAAAAACCGGCAGCTGGTGGAGGATGTGGGGAAGGACAATTTCCGCCTGTATTATGATACGGCCAACCCGTCGATGATGAAGTTCGGCGACGGCGAAAAAATGCTGGCGGAGCTGCTCCCCTGGATCTGCGAGATCCATGTGAAGGATTACCGGCACGTCTTCCGGAAGGATCGAAGCGTACCGCTGGGCCAGGGAGACGGCAGGGCGCTGGAGCAGATGCTGCAGCTGCGGCAGAAGGGCTTTGCCGGATGGGTGGTATCCGAAAACAGCCTTCCGGAAAAACAGCAGAGGAAAGATGCAGAGATTCTGAGGGAGATTGTAAACGGATGAATAAGACGGAATGGGCTCGAACGAAATATAATTCAGAGGTCGGCGGAACAATGCTTCTTCTGTTTGCCGCACTGATCTGGGGTTCTGCCTTTACCGCCCAGAGCATCGGTGCCGGATATGTGGGGACCTTTACCTTTATGGCCGGGCGCTGCTGGCTGAGTTTTCTCTTTCTTCTGATGCTGGCCGCCGCCCGGCGGCAGGGCGGGAAGCGGCGGGCGCTCCGGCGCTTTGCGGGATCTGCTCCGCGGCGGGACGAATCCGGCGCAGGGGCATCGGAAGAAACTTTGCAGCAGGATGCGGGAGGAAACCGGACCGGCACAGAGTATCGGAGGCTTTTGATCCGCGCCGGAATCCTGTCCGGAATTTTTCTCTTTGCGGCAAGCTCGGCCCAGCAGGCCGGAATCGCTTACACGACGACGGCAAAATCCGGTTTCATCACCTCCCTCTACGTTGTGTTTGTCCCGATCCTGGCCGTCTTTGCCGGGCGGCGGCCGCGGCGGAAAATCTGGCTCTGCATCGCACTGGCGGTGGTCGGACTGTGGCTTCTCACGATGACCGGCGCCGCGTCTTTTTCGTTCGGTGACAGCATCACCCTTCTCTGCGCGCTGCTCTTTGCCTTTCAGATCATTGTGCTGCACCGGTATGCGCCTTTTTTGAATCCGGTGGACCTGACCTGCGTGGAGTTTCTGGTCTCGGCCCTGCTGTCCACGGTGTTTATGTTTGCCCTGGAGCACCCCGAGGCATCGGCCGTCGGCAGGGCCATGCCGTCGCTTCTGTATGCAGGCATCCTGAGCGGCGGAATCGGCTATACCCTGCAGACGGTGGGAGAGCGCCGGCTGGACCCAGCCATTGCAAGCCTCAGCATGTGCATGGAAAGTGTGTTCTCTGCCCTGACCGGGTGGATTATTCTGCACCAGAGCATGACCCCGCGGGAGATGGCGGGCGCCGCGCTGATGTTCTGCTCGATCGTTCTGGCACAGCTCTGAGGGCATTCCGACACCAGCCAAAAGGGATGAGAAAAAGTTCGTGTATCCTTTCCATTGCCATGGCCGGAACAATTTTGGATAATATCGATCAAAGGCAGGAGGGGCTTTCACGGAGCGTTTCGATGACCGGCAGAAGCTCCTCCGCAGTCGCAGAAAATAGAATCAGAGGAGGCAGAAATGATGATCAACCGGCTGTTTGACGAGCACGAGATCCGCCCGGTGCAGTCTTTGGATGGCATGTGGCAGTTTGAGGCGCTGGATGAGAAGACAGAGGTCAGTGAAATGCCGGTGCCCGGCGCATGGGAGACCGACCCGAATCTGGCGTCTTACCGCGGCAGGGCGCTGTACACCAGGGAGTTTTCGGCATCCGGCAATGTCCGCATCGTCTTTGAGGGCGTGAGCCATACCTGCGAGGTGAGCCTGGACGGGAAGAAACTGGGCAGCCATTACGGCGCCTACGGGGCGTTTGGCTTCGTGGCAAAGGACCTGGCGGAGGGGCCGCATACGCTGACGGTTCTGGCGGATAACCGTTTCCACGAGCACTCCGCCCTGCATATTTCCAACGATTATTACTCCTACGGCGGAATCACCCGCCCGGCGCGCGTGGAAGCCCTGGGGGATGCCTATCTTCGCGGAATGCATATCGTCACCGTGAAGAAGGACGGCGTCTGGCAGGCACAGGCAGAGCTGACCGTCAAAAGTCTCGCGGAGACCGCGGAGACGTATGAACTTTCCCTTTCTCTGGCAGGCGCCGAGGCCCGGACAGAGATCCGTCTGGGAGCCGGGGAAGAAAAGACCGTTTTTCGGAAGCTTTCCTGCCCGCAGGCGGAGAACTACTGCCTGATGGGCGATCCGGACGGCAGACCGGTTCTGTACTTTGCGAAGGCCGTCCTTTCGCGGGACGGGCAGGCTGTGGATGACCTGCGGGACCGCATCGGCTTTCGCGAGGTGAAGGTGTCTGGGAAGGATATCCTGTTTAACGGGAAAAAGATCCGCATCAAGGGATTCAACCGGCACGAGGATTACGCAGAGTTCGGCTGTGCGGTACCGCTGCAGGCCATGGCCCGGGACATCGCACTCATGAAGCAGTGCGGCGCCAATGCCGTGCGCACCTGCCATTATCCCAACGATCCGCGGTTCCTCGATCTGTGCGACGAGAACGGCATGCTGGTCTGGACGGAGGCGCATGCGCGGGGTCTTTCCGAGGAGCAGATGCGCCATCCGGACTTTGATCGGGAGGAGGAGCTGACCATCCGCGAGATGGTGGATCAGGATTTCAACCATCCGTCGATCTTTGTGTGGGGACTCCTCAATGAGTGTGCCAGCCATACCGCGTACGGCGTGGCCCTGTACAAAAAGTACATCGATCTGATCCACTCGCTGGATGCCAGCCGCCCGGTGAGCTATGCGTCCTGCCATTTTGATGATGATCTGGGGCTCGGCCTGGAGGACTTTGTCTCCTATAACATCTATCCGCGCTGGTATAAGGATGAACCGGTCGCGGATAACCTGAAGGCGCAGAAAGCCTATATCAATTCCGCCGGCGGCGGCGGGAAGCCCCTGATCATCACCGAGATCGGCGCGGGCGCGATCTACGGATTCCGCTCGGAGACGATGGACAAGTGGTCGGAGGACTATCAGGCGCAGGCACTCCGGGAGCAGCTGGAGACCGTGATGTCCGACCCGGATGTCACCGGATGCTTTATCTGGCAGTTTGCCGATGTGCGGATCGCCGCCGGGAACCGCTGGTTCAGCAGCCGCCCGAAGAGCCAGAACAACAAGGGCGTTGTGGATATGTACCGCCGCAAGAAGCTGTCCTTCCCGGTGGTCTCGGAGATTTTCCACCGCTTTTAAGTGTGCCTCCGCTTTCCAGGCATGAGGCAGTGCAGGGACAGAGCGGAAGGGATCGGGAGAAGATGAGAATGACAGGGCAGGGCGGCATATGGTTTATAAACTGCTGCTGCCATATCTAAGCTGCTGCATTCCATCTGCTGATGTCATGGAACGATAAAAGAACCGGAGACTCTCTGCAGAGAGCCTCCGGTTCTTTCCGTATGTGCACCTGGCTGGTGGCTCCCTGTGCCATGGAAACCAGCACCACCAGGGCAACAACGCCGATGACGATCCCCAGCATGGTCAGAAAGGACCGGAGCTTGTTTGCGATGACCGAGGACCAGGCCATTTTGAAAGAGTCCGGCGGATGCGCAGAATCCCTGCCAGCATCACCAGCGGAAAAACGATGGCCGAGAAGATGCCGATCCGGAGACTTCCGCTGCTGGCGGCCGCCACCTGCCCGGTGATGGTCGGACCGGACATGCATCCGATGTCGCCGGCCAGCGCGTAGAGCGCGAACATCAGCGTGCCGCCGTTTTTGATCCCGGCGGAGGCCAGACTGAAGGTCCCGGGCCAGAAGATTCCCACCGAGAATCCGCACAGCGCGCAGCCGGCAAGGCCGAGCACCGCAGAGCCGGAGAGGGAAATCAAAAGGTAGCTGGCGATACAGAGCACAGCGGAGACCAGCATGAATTTTGTCAGATCCAGCCGTTCGCCGAATTTACCGAAAATCGACCGGGAAATCCCCATGGTGATGGAGAACATCATCGGGCCCAGCAGATCTCCCATGGTTTTGCTGACGTGCAGACCCGATTCCGCAAAGGCCGAGGCCCACTGGCTGACGGCCTGTTCGCTGGCGCCGGCGCAGAGCATCATCACAAAAAACAGCCAGAAGACGGATTTTCCCGCCAACTCCCGGAAGGTGAGACCCCGCTCGCCCTCGGCAATCAAGTGCCGGATTGGGACCCGGGTAAAGAGCACGAAATCCAGCGCAGGGACAATGATCCACAGCCGGGCCATGATCTTCCAGTTCTGAATGCCGAAAAAGTGAAAGAACAGGGTGGACAGCAGAACAACCGCTACGACACCCCAGCAGTACATGGAGTGCAGCATGCTCATTGTGGCTTCCTTGTTCTTCGTCGGACAAGATTCGACGATCGGGCTGATTAAAACCTCCATCAGGCCGCCGCCGACCGCGTAAATCATGATGGACAGGAAAATGCCGGCCAGCGGGGACGGCAGAAGCTCCGGCAGTACGGTGAGAGAGAACAGCCCGATGATTGCCAGCACATTGGCCAGCAGAATGGAAGCCCGGTACCCGATGCGGTCGATAAAACCGGCGGACAGCAGATCGATCAGAAGCTGCAGGCCGAAATTGAAGGTTGTCAGGAAGGTGATCTCGGACAGCGACAGACCGTACTGTTTCTGAAAGGTCAGAAAAAGCAGCGGGAGGTAGCTGTTGACAATTGCCTGGACGACATAACCCAGACAGGAGGCACGGATCGTGCCCTGGTAATCCGGCGAACGGCCGGGGACTTTTCCGGCGGAAGAAACGGAAGCGGATGACAGATGCATCATGGATCAAAACCCCTTTCTGAAGAAATCCGGCAAGCGGAAAACAGACAGAAGTTTAGCACGGAAGGAACCGCCGGGCAATGGAGAAAAGGCAGCATCCGCTTTGTGCCCCGACACCTTGCTTTTCCTGAACGGTGTGCTAAAATCTGTTTGTACCGGAAATGTATTCCGGTGTGCATGGCAGACGGATCCATCCGATCTGCCATTTGCTATACAGGACTGGCCCTGATTTCAGCCAGGAGGTTTTCGTATGAACAGCTGTGAGGAAAAAGTAAGAGCGGTGCAGACCGGCGGCGAGAACGGATCCGGGGCGGCCGACGATATCGATGAGGAGAAAATTCTGGAGGAGCGCGGCAGCCGTGACCGGAAGATTGTGCGCACCAGTCTGATCGGAATTTTTGCCAACATTTTTCTGGCCGGATTCAAGGCCGCGGTGGGCGTTCTGGTGCACTCCATCGCCATCACCCTGGATGCCGTGAACAACCTGTCCGACGCAGGCTCTTCCGTGATCACGATCGTCGGAACCAAGCTGGCCGGGCGCCCCGCGGACCGAGAGCATCCGTTCGGACACGGGCGGACCGAATACCTCAGCGCCATGGTCATTGCGCTGATCGTGCTCTATGCCGGCATTACATCGCTCACGGAATCGGTCAAGAAGATCATTCATCCGGTGACACCGTCCTACACTGCGGCTGCGCTGATCATCGTTGCGTCGGCGGTCGTGGTTAAGATTGTGCTCGGGCGCTATGTAAAGGCGGTGGGGAAATCCGTCTCCTCGGATTCACTGGTCAATTCCGGCCAGGATGCCATGATGGACGCCGTGATTTCGCTCTCCACCCTGGCGGCCGCGGTCATCTATATTCTGTCCGGTGTTTCGCTGGAGGCCTGGCTTGGTGCGGCCATCGCCGCGATCATCGTCAAATCCGGCATTGACATGCTCCACGAGACGCTGTCCCGCATTCTCGGAGAGCGCGCGGACGCCAGCCTTGCGAAGGGAATCAAGGAAACCGTCCTCTCCTTCCCGGAGGTTCACGGCGTTTACGATCTGGTTCTGCACAATTACGGGCCGGATATCTACAACGGTTCCCTGCACATCGAGGTGCCGGAAACGATGGACGCGGGACAGATCGATGAGCTGGAGCGCAGAATCGCCATGGCCGTTTATCAGAAAAACCATGTCCTCCTGACGGCGATCGGCCTGTATTCGATGAATATGAAGAACGATCACGCGGCGGAGGTGGAAAAAGCCGTCCGCGCGTATGTTCTCGCACAGCCCTGCGTCCTGCAGATGCATGGATTCTATCTGGACGAGGAGAGAAAGACGGTCCGCTTTGATGTCATCATCAGTTTCGACGCGAAGGACCGCCGGGCCGTTTACCAGGAGATTGCAGACCATGTGAAGCAGATGCTTCCGGGATATACGCTGCAGATCGTGCTGGACACCGATTTCGCCGAGTCCTGATCCGCCGGCGAAACGCTGCCGGTGCCGCGATGATTTCGATCAGAGGGCGGGAGCCGCAGGATAACAGTCCTGCGGTTCCCACCCTTTTTCGTTCGGCCTTTTCGTTCCCCATTTTCTGCCGCGTTGTTCTTCCTGCCATGTTTTTACCGCACTTTGCGCGGACCTTTCCGCGGGAGCATCAGCCGCCTCCCGATTCGATCTGACCAGGCAGGCACTGGGGGATTTTGCGCGGCGCTCCTTTACCGGCCTGTTTTTTTGCGGTATCATTCTATTGGAAGGAATAAAGCAATAGTGAAAGGATCAAAGGTTCAGCAATGAAGGTACCGTATTCCACGTATCTGACCGGGCTGGAACCGGCACTTCGCCGGCTCTTTGCGATTCTCCGCCCGGATTATGATTATGTAAGTTTTCTTTCCACCGATTCGGTGGGATTTACGATTTCCATCTCCCAGAAAGTGCGGTCCGTCATGGACCGGAACCTTACCACGGAGCGGGGTACCGTCGTCCGCGTGCGGAAGGGCGGTCTTTATTCCGAGGCGGCGTTCAATGACCTGACTGCGGACAATGCCGCGGAGGTCGCGGCGCGGATCCGGCAGGAACTTTCCGCACAGATGGAACTGCTGCGGCTGACCGGAACGCAGGTCTATGAGACCGGAGCCGTGCCGGATGCGCCGGCGGAGGTCTTTGCGCAGATGGAGACGGAGCAGCTGCCGGAGACGGCGGACACAGCAGCGCTTGTCCGGCAGTTTACGGAGATCTGCGATCAGACGACGGCGTCGGTGCAGAGTGCGATCGACTGCTCGGTCCGCGCTCAGTCCACGCATATCTGCAAGCTGTTCTTCACGGACAACCGGTACCTGCGGCAAAGCTATGTCTACTCCGAGGAGCGGGTGACGATCCTGACCTCCGAGAACGGGACAACCCGGTTCGGGACGGAAGGGCATTCCGGCCTCTGCGGCCCGGAGCTTTTCGCGGACACGGCGAAGACGGCTGCAGCGGCGGCCCGCAATGCGGATGCGATGCGGAAGGCGGGAAGCGTTGCGCCCGGCGAATATGAGGTGATCACCACGCCGGCGGTTTCCGGCATCATCGCCCATGAGGCGTTCGGGCACGGCGTCGAGATGGACATGTTTGTGAAAAACCGTGCCCTGGGCAGAGATTACATCGGAAAGCGGGTGGCCTCGGACCTGGTCACGATGCATGAGGGCGCGCTGTGCGCGAAGAATGTGACCAGCTTTGCCTTTGACGACGAGGGAACCCTGGCGGGCGATACGGTGGAGATTGACCACGGCATCCTGAAGACCGGCATCTGCGACGCGCTGTCGGCGGTCCGTCTCGGCGTTGCGCCCACCGGCAACGGGAAGCGACAGAATTTCGAGCACAAGGTCTACACGCGCATGACCAATACGGTGTTTGACGCCGGAAAGAACACACTGGAGGAGATGATCGCCTCCATCCGGTACGGTTACCTCCTGGATATGCCGGAGAGCGGCATGGAAGACCCGAAGCACTGGGGCATCCAGTGCATCATTGCGCTGGGCTACGAGATCCGGGACGGAAAACTGACCGGGAAGACGGTGACGCCGATGGTGCTCACCGGGTATGTCCCGGATCTTCTCGGCAATATCTCCATGGCATCCGGAGATGTGGTGGTGGACGGCTGCGGCTACTGCGGCAAGGGATATAAGGAGTGGGTGAAGGTGGCCGACGGCGGGCCTTACCTGAAGACGAAAGTGAGGCTTGGATGATGGCGGAACAGTATCTGAAGCATCCGCTTGCGGGAAAGAAATTCACGGGAGCGGTACCGGCGGCGGAAGCAGCCGTACGGGAATGCGGAAATGCCGGGACCTCAGATTACGTCCTGGACACCCTGCAGCGTGTGCTGACGGAGAGCGGCGCATACGGGTGGCAGATCACGGACACCAAAACCCGCGGCTGGGAATTCTACTTCATCCGGCATCGTCTGGACCAGAACCGGGTGAAGAATACGGAGCATATCACGGCAAGGGTTTATGTGCGGCCGCAGAACGCGGAGGGTGAGGCGGATACGGTGGGAGATTCTTCCACCGAGATTCCGCCGACGGCATCGGAGGCAGAGATCCGCAGGCAGGTGGATCGGCTCCTCCGCCAGGCTGCGCTGATTCATAACCCGGCCTATACGCTCAACCCGGCGGTATCGCCGGAAGCCGCGCGGGACCTTGCGCGGAAGATGGAGGAAGCGCGGACGAGCGAAGAGGCGCAGGAACAGGGAGCGGCACCGCAGAAGGGTGCGGCGCAGAGCCCTGCGGCAGAAGGTTCCGGTGCCGGAACCGCCGGAAAGCCTGCGGGCCCGGAAACCGTATCGGGGGATCTGATCCGCCTGATGCAGAGCCTTCCCGAGACGCCGACGGAGGATGTGAATTCGTACGAGATTTTTGCCGATCATGTCACCCGGCGGATGATCACCTCGGCGGGGACAGACGTGACGGAAACCTATCCCGAATCCGCGCTGGAAGTGGTGACCAACGCGCGCAGGGACGGGCATGAGATTGAGATGTACCGCATGTTCCGCGCCGGAACCTGCGGCACGGCGGGGCTGAAGCGGGAGCTGGAGGCTCAGCTTCTGCGCGGCAAAGACCGGCTGCGGACGGTTCCGACGCCGGATCTGAAAAAAGCGCCGGTTGTTTTCTCCAGCTTTGAGATGCTGGCGATCTGCCAGTGGTTCCTCGATTCGCTTGACGCCGCGTCGGTGGTGCGGGGAATCTCTTCGTGGAAGCCGGGCGTGCCGGCCGCAGAGTCGTATGAGGGTGACCGGATGACGATCCGCGCGGTTCGTTTTCTTCCCGATTCCCCCGAAAACCGGCTGCTCGACCCGGAAGGCGCACCGGTGGAGGACCTGACCCTCATGAGAGACGGCATCCCGGAGCACTACTGGGGGAGCCGCCAGTATGCGGAGCGCCTTGGAATCGGGCAGAGTTTCCAATTGACCAATACGGTGTTTTCCGGCGGGAGTCAGAGTGCGGAGGAAATCCGGCACGGGAATTTCCTGGAGGTTGTGGAATTCTCGGACTTTCAGGTGAGTGCGATGACGGGAGACATCGCCGGCGAAATCCGCCTGGCCTACTGGCATGAGAACGGCCGGGTCACGCCGGTTTCCGGAGGTTCCGTCTCCGGAAGCATGAAGGATTTCATCCGGACCATGACCATGACCCGCGAATCCCGGCAGTACGGCAGCATGCGGGTGCCCGCAGCCGTGCGGCTGGAGGGCGTTACCATCTCCGGCATCGCAGAGATCTGATCACCGCGGAAGGCTGACATTTCAAAAAAACGGATGATTCCGGATGTGCTGCGAATCGCAGCGGAAAGGAGCAAAGATGTCAGAAAAAGACGATTTCAAATTTGAGGATGCGCTGAAGACCGTGTTCCTTGCGGGGGTTGGTGCCGCCGCGGCGACCGGGGAGAAGTCGAAGGAAATCCTGGACGAACTCGTAAAGAAGGGAAAGATCACGGTGGAGCAGGGCAAGGTTCTGAACGAGGAACTGCGTCACAAGGTGGAGGAAGCCGGAAAGAAGGCGGAGGAAAATATCAAGGAAGCCGGGCAGAAGGCAAAGGAGAATGTCCGGGAAGCTGGAGAGAAGGATGCCGGGAAAGAAACCGGAACAGATGCCGGTGAAAAGGCCGGAACCCGCGACTTTACCGAATTCCTGAACGGTCTGACGCCGGAAGAGAAAGAAGCGCTGAAGAAGCAGCTCGGCGGGTGATTCGCTGGAAAGCGGGGTATCCATCGAAAGTCGGGGATCCACCGGGAAGCACGGCAATCCACCGGAAGCCGGGAATCCGCTGGAAGACAGGCAGTCCGTCGGAAGGCGGGCAGCCCGCCGGAAGCAAAAGGCCGCGGCAGCGGATCAGAACCCGCCGCCGCGGCCTTTATCAGGTTCATCGGAAGCGCGATCAGCGAAAGGAAGGGAAACATGCAGAAGCCGTACGAAACAGACCCGGAGAATACCGCCGCAGAAAACCGGACAGAGACGGCGGAGCAGGAGGTGCGCTTCCGGGACATCCTCCGCATTCTGCGGAAGAACCAGGTCATGCGTGGGATGACGCCTGCAAAGCTGGTGAATGTGCTGACGGAATTGGGACCGACTTATATCAAGCTGGGCCAGATCCTGTCGCTTCACTCTGACATTCTGCCGCAGGAATACTGCGATGCCCTGAAAAAGCTGGACACGGATGCGGATCCGATCCCTTTTACGGAAGTGCGGGAGCAGATCCGGGAGGCTTACGGCGGCGAAAATCCGGAGGACCTCTTTGCCCGGATTGAGGAGACCCCGCTGGGCTCCGCCTCCATCGCGCAGGTGCACCGGGCGGTACGGAAGACGGGTGAGCAGGTTGTCATCAAGGTGCAGCGGCGGAATATCGGCGAGCGCATGGAGGCAGATATCCGCCTGATCCGCAAGGCCCTGCGGCATCTGCCGCCGGTGGACGGACTGAAAAGTCTGGTGAACTTTTCCGATGTCCTGGACGAGATGTGGGCGGCGGCGCAGCAGGAGCTGGATTTTCTGCAGGAGGCTGCCAACATGGAGGAGCTGGCCCGCAACAACCGGGATGTCGTGTTTGTCAAGGTCCCGAAGGTGTACCGGAATCTCCTGACCCGGCAGGTGATCGTGATGGAGTACATCGGGGGATACGCCATCGGCGATGTGAAGGGGCTGAAGGAAGCGGGCTATGATCTGAACGAGATCGGCCGCAAATACGCGGACAACTTTATCCGGCAGGTCATCCAGGACGGTTTCTTCCATGCAGACCCGCACATCGGCAACGTCAAAATTGAGGGCGGAAAGATCGTCTGGCTGGATCTGGGAATGATGGGCCGGCTTTCCGAACAAGACCGCCGCACCTGCCTGGAGGCAGTTCTGGCCATTGCCGACCATGACACCGACCGGCTGATGAATGCCGTGCTCTCGATTGTGGACACCACCGGGCATCCGGACCGGGATCTGCTGTACCGGGAACTGGATGATCTGATCCGCAGCTATGGCAATACGGATATGCGGCGCTTCCGCGTCGGGGACTTTCTTCGCGATGTGCTGGACATCATGAGGAATAATCATCTGAAGTTCCCTCAGGGGGTCTCCATGCTGGTGCGGGGCCTGATCCAGGTGGAGGGAGTTCTCTCGGTGGTCAGCCCGGAGATCAGCATGATGGAAATCGCCATGCAGCGGGCGGAGCAGTACTACCGGGAGACCTTCCGGCTGGATGAAAAACTGCAGGAGAGCGGGAAAGCGCTCCTGCGCGGACTGAAAAAGTCGGCGGATATCCCGCAGCTCACCTCGGAGGCAATTCGCGAATATCTGCGCGGGCGGAGCCGTGCGGACGTGAGTATCCGCGCGGAAGCCGGGTTCCAGAGCCTTCTGACCCGGCTGGCCGGCCGCGTTTCCAGCGCACTCTGGGGTATGGGGCTTCTGATCGGGGCGGGGATCCTGGCCGGGTCGGGCGGAGGTTGGCAGACGGTGCTTTCCGTTCTCTGCTTTGCCGCGGCAGCCGTGCTGGGCGCGGTCTCGATTTTCCACGCCTGGCGGACGCGGTGACGGAGCTGGTAACGGCCGAGGGCTCTCGACATCGTGAAAACAGTGTGCTTATTGCGCGGACCGGATGCTTTCGTTTATAATCGTATGGGAGTGCATCAGGAAAGGCGTCTGGCGGGCCAGATCATTGCCCTGCCATTCCTGACGGCATATGTGGAAGGAGGAGAGCGGAATGATCAGAATTCAGTGGCTGGGACATTCCTGCATGAAGGTGGACTGGGACGGGACCACGGTGGTTTTCGATCCCTATGCCGACGGGTCGGTTCCCGGATACGGGGCGCTTCGCACCTCGGCGGATTTCGTATACTGCAGCCATGCACATGCGGACCACAACGCGCGGGATCTGGTGACGGTCCGCCAGGGAGTCCGGGCGCCCTTCATGGTGCGGGAGGTTCCGTCATTTCACGATGACGTACACGGCGCGAAGCGCGGGAAAAACACGATTTTTGTGCTGGATGACGGGCGGAACCGCATTGTGCACATGGGAGACATCGGCCATGTGCTCACAAAGGAGCAGGTCGAGGCAATCGGCAAGGCGGATATCATGATGATTCCGGTGGGCGGATACTTCACTGCGGAGCCGGATGTGATCTGTCAGATTCTGCGCCAGACAGATCCGGATGTGGTCATCCCCATGCACGATCGGTTCGGTTCCTTCGGCTATCCGGTGATCCATACGCTGGAGCCCTTTGAAAAGTGCTGCGATTTCTACCCGTTCGTGCGGTATGACAGCGACACCTTTGTCCTCAACGGCCGGGCAAAGCGGCAGGCGGCAGTGCTCCGCTATGAGAGGGAAAACCGGTAACCGGTTCCACGCGGACCGAATCGTCCGGCACGATGCGGAATACTGCAGAACAACAGACAGGAGAAGACGAGATGGCGATCCTATATCAGAAAGAGAAGCGGATTTTCACCATTCATACGAAAAACAGCACCTATCAGATGCAGGCGGATGCCCACGACCGGCTTCTGCATCTGTATTATGGCAGACACACCGAGGGGGAGATGGATTATCTTCTGATCTTCCGCGACAGAGGCTTCTGCGGGAATCCGCCTGATCTGGGGAATGACCGGACCTATTCCCTGGCGGACCTGCCGCAGGAGTTTCCGACCCAGGGAACCGGCGATTTCCGCTCCCCGGCCTGCGAGCTGGAGACGGCGGACGGGCGGTACGGGTGCGACCTGAAATTTGATTCCTATACGATTACGGAGGGAAAATACAGCCTTCCCGGTCTCCCGGCCGTCTACGCCGGGAAAGAGGAGGCGCAGACCCTGAAGATTGTGCTGCGGGATCCCGCGGTGCCGGTGCGGGTGGAGCTGTATTACGGCGTCCTGCCGGATCTGGATATCATCACACGGGCGGCCTGCATTGTCAATGAGGGAAAGGAGCGCATCTGGCTGAACCGGGCGCTCTCTGCCAGCATCGATATCGCGTCTGGGGACTATGACCTGGTCAGCTTCTGGGGTCACCACGGGCTGGAGCGCAATTTCCAGCGCGTGCCGGTTACCCATACGGAGCAGACCCTGCAGAGCCGCCGCGGAATGTCATCCCACCAGTTCAATCCGTTCTGTATCCTGGCAGAGAAAGACACGACCGAGACGTCCGGTTCCTGCTGGGCAATGCAGATGCTCTATTCCGGAGGCTCCATGGCGGTGGCCGCGAAGGATCCGTTCGGGAGCACGCGGTTCCAGATGGGTGTCGCTGCTTATGAATTCCGGTATCCGCTGGAGGCTGGGGAGAGCTTCCATACGCCGGAGGCGGTGATGAGCTACAGCCGGGAGGGATTTTCCGCGCTGTCGATCCACCTGGCGGACTGCATCCGGCAGCATGTCATACGCGGCAGCTGGAAGGGAAAGGTGACGCCGGTCCTTCTCAACAGCTGGGAAGCCTTCTACTTTAACTTTGACGGCGAGAAGCTGCTCCGCCTGGGCAGCGAGGCGAAGAGCCTCGGCGTGGATCTTCTGGTGCTGGACGACGGGTGGTTCTCCAACCGCAGCGATGACAACAGCAGTCTGGGCGACTGGACGGTCAATGAGAAAAAGCTCGGGATGTCCATGCAGGAGCTGGTCCGCCGGATTCACGACATGGGGCTGAAATTCGGGCTGTGGGTGGAGCCGGAGATGGTGAGCGAGAACAGTGATCTGTACCGCAGCCATCCGGACTACGCGCTGAGGACACCGGGCAGGGAACCGGTGCGCAGCCGCAACCAGCTGGTGCTCGACTTCTCCCGCAGAGAGGTGGTCGACCACATCTTCGATGCGCTCTGCGCGGTGCTGGACGGCACCGGCATTGATTACATCAAGTGGGACTATAACCGGTCCATTGTGGACATCTATTCGGCGGGCCGGGAGACCGGGCGCGTCCTGTACGACTACATTCTCGGCCTGTATGACCTGCTGGACCGCATCGGGAAGCGCTACCCCGCGATGCTGATCGAGGGCTGCTCCGGCGGCGGCGGACGCTTTGACGCGGGAATGATGTACTATACCAGGCAGACCTGGTGCAGTGACAATACGGACGCGATTGACCGGCTGAAGATTCAGTACGGAACCAGCTTCGGATATCCGGCGGATGTCATGGGCGCACATGTATCCATTGTTCCCAATGAGCAGAACGGGCGGATTACACCGCTTCGCACCCGGGGCATCACGGCGATGCCCGGCACCTTCGGCTACGAGCTGGATCCGTCGAAGCTCTCCGAGGCGGAGAAGAAGGAGATCCGCGCGCAGATCCGGATGCGGAACCAGGATGCCGATCTGATCTTTCACGGGGATTACCGGAGACTTTCCAGCCCGTTCACGGATCCGGTGACCGCATGGAGCATCACCGCGAAGGACGGCAGCCGTGTGATTCTGAGTGCGGTGAAAACGGCACTGGAGTTTGACGCGCAGCAGTATGTCCGTCTGGCCGGACTTACGCCGGATGCCTGGTACCGGCGGGAGGAGGACGGCGTGCTGTTTGCCGCCAACGCGCTGATGGAGGCCGGATTCCCGCTGCCCGCGCAGAAGGGCGATTACACGGCTTACGAGTGGCATTTCACACGGGTGGATGCCCGGGCGTGACGGTTTCGGAAACGATCAGGGGGTTCGGTGAATCCGTCTGCAGCCGTCAGCATCCATCTGCCGCAGAGTCATGAAACCATGTCAGGATTTCCCTTCAGAGACGGCCGCCGGGCGAAACCGGCGGCCGTCTCTGCAGAAAACAGGAAACACTGCGCATTCGGTTTTTCTGATAACACGGGATACAATGTTTCTATTTGATTAATTTCCACTTCACGATTAAACTGCAGGACAATTCCCGGGATAACTGCCCGGCAGATCCCGGGAAGAGCAGGAAAGCCATCGGCGCCCGGTTTTTCCGGCGCCAGGAATCCGGTCCGGGAGGATCCGTTTCCGGATTCTGTGCTATAATAGGTGAGATCCGCGGGATTGCTGCGTCCGCAGTGGAAATCCCACGGAGAGCAATGGATTTCCGACCGTCTGAAGGATCGGAGAAGGGAGTGGAAGATGAAAAATACTGCTGCAAAGGCGCTGTCCGCGCCGAAAAAGCTTGCCATTACGGCGATGTTTACCGCGCTGACGCTGCTGGCGACGTCGGTGATCCGGATTCAGACGCCGACGTTCGGGTATATTCACATCGGCGACGCGTTTGTTCTGCTGTCCGGATTTTTCCTGGGACCGCTGACCGGAGGGCTGGCCGCGGGGCTTGGATCCGCGCTGTCAGATCTGCTCGGCGGGTATCCGCTGTGGGTTCCCGGCACGTTTGTGATTAAGTTTGCGACCGCCCTGACGGCGGCCCTGATCTACCGCGCGGCAGCGGAGAAGGCCAAAACAGGAAAAGGCCGTGTGGCCTGGACTATCCTGGCCGGTGTAGTCGGCGAGGCCGTCATGGTCATCGGCTACTATTTCTACAATGTCATCATCATCGGCATTTCCGGCAGCGGATTCGGCGAGGCAGGCATCGGCGCCGCGTTTGTCACATCGCTCTCGGAGATTCCGTTCAATATCGTACAGGGCGCGGTGGGTGTTGTCCTTTCCACCCTGCTTGCACCGGTGTTCAACAAAATTGCACGGATCGGGGCAGACTGAGAGCAGCCGCACAGGCAGCGTTGAATTTCAGGCCATTCGCATCTTTTCAAAAGGTGCGGATGGCCTTATACTTATATCAAAATCAGTCAGAGGAGGCTGTCACAAATGGACTTGAAAATTTATGCGTTTGCGGACGAGGCATCGCCTTCGCTTGCGGGGCAGATCGCCGCAATGCGCCGGAACCACCTGAACGGCGTGGAAATCCGCGGGGTGGACGGCGTAAACTGTTCGGATCTGTCGGACCGGACGGCAAAGGAAGTCCGCGCAAAGCTAGAGGATGCAGGGCTTACGGTCTGGTCCATGGGATCGCCGATCGGAAAGATCGATGTGGTCACCGGGGACTGGCCGACCCATCTGGAAAAATACCGGAGAACGCTGGAACTGGCACACATTCTCGGGGCCGGAAACATCCGGGCGTTTTCCTTCTATTATCCGGCGAACACCGATCCGGCGCTCTACCGGAATGAGATCATTGACCGGCTGTCCCGGATGGCGGAGATGGCGGAAAAGGAGGGAATTGCACTCTGCCATGAGAATGAGAAGGCAATCTACGGCGACAATGCGGACCGCTGCGCGGACCTTCTGACGAATGTCAGAGGGCTGAAAGGCGTGTTCGACCCCGCGAATTTTGTGCAGTGCGGGCAGGATACCCTTGCGGCATGGAAGAAGCTTGCGCCCTGGATCCATTACCTGCACATCAAGGATGCGCTGGCGGACGGCAGGGTCGTGCCGGCCGGAAAGGGAATCGGCAATGTCCGCGCCATTCTGGAGGATTACCGGAAACGGGGCGGACAGGAAGTCACGATCGAACCGCATCTGAAGGTCTTCCAGGGCCTGCAGGCGCTGGAAAAGGACGGTGCCAGAAGCGAAGTCGGCGGCCTGGTGGAAAGCTACCCGACCGGGGATGCGGCCTTTGACGCAGCCTGCGCGGCACTGCGGGACCTGGCGTAACGGTTCCGGAGATATCAAAAATTTTCATCGGCTTGTTCTGCCGTGCGGGAACGCAGAACGTTTCGTCATCAGAATGCGGTGCCTTTTCTGTGTGCCGCGGCGGCAAAATATAAAATGAAGGATTGCAGGAGGAAGAAGATGAAGGTACAGACAGGTGCACAGCTCTACACGCTGCGCAAATTCACGCAGGATCCGAAGGATTTTGACCGCTCGATGAAGCGGGTCTCTGAGATGGGGTACAAGACCGTGCAGCTTTCCGCTATCGGCGCGTCTGTCACACCCGCCATCGCACGGGAGATCTGCGACAAGTACGGGCTGAAGATTGTCCTGACGCACAGTGATGTGAAGAGGATTCTGACCGATACGGAAAACCTGATTCATGATCACGAGATCATGGGATGCAAATATATCGGCCTCGGAAGCATGCCGGAGAAATACCAGGATCCCGAGTGGATTACCTATTTTTCGGAGGATTTCAAAAAGCCGCTGGACATGATCCGGGATGCGGGAATGCTCTTCATGTATCACAATCACAACCTTGACTTCTTCAAGGCGCACGGCAAATATCTGCTGGAGTATCTGACCGATGCGTTTGCACCGGATGAGCTCGGAATCACGCTGGATACCTACTGGCTGGCGGCCGCCGGCGTGAATCCGGTGGAATGGATCGCAAAGTACGCGGACCGCATCCCCTGCGTGCACCTGAAGGACTATAAGGTCACCAAAGACCATACAGTGATCATGGCCCCGGTGGGTGGCGGAAACATCAATTTCCCGGCAGTGATGGCCGCACTGGAAAAGACAAACTGCCAGTACGCACTCGTGGAGCAGGATGTCTGCGAGGAAAGCCCGTTCCTTGCGCTGAAGCAGAGTTATGACTATCTGTCTTCCATCGGCTATCATTGAGCTGGAATATAAGCGAAGTGGAATAATACACGAATCCCTGTAAGCCGTGATCCTTTTCTCCGGCTTACAGGGATTTTTATGCTTTTCCGTAAATTCCGGGTACCAAACTGTGTTCGGGCTGTCAATGGAAGATCAGCTGGAAAGATAAGCGATATTCATGCAGACGAAAATTACACAGGACAATGTGCGAAAAATGCAGTATCATATCCATGATATCAGAGACTTGCCGGCTCGATCGGAGGAGCGGCAGAAAGGACAGGATATGTGTACAGCAGCAGTCTATACAGGGAAGGATCACTATTTTGGAAGAAATCTGGATCTGGAGTACTCCTACCAGGAGTCAGTGACGGTTACACCGAGGAAAAAGGCGCTTGTGTTCCGCCATCTGCCAACTGTATCGAACCATCTGGCCATGATCGGAATGGCCTATGTGGTCGGAGATTATCCATTGTATTATGATGCGACGAATGAGACGGGGCTTTCCATGGCAGGGCTGAATTTCCCGGGCAATGCAGATTACCGGAAGCCGGAGGAAGGGAAGGACAATGTGGCGTCCTTCGAGTTTATCGCATGGATCCTGGGACAGTGCAAAACAGTGGAGGAAGCGCGCAAATACCTGTCGAAGATCAACCTGACCGACGATGCCTTCGCGCCGGAGCTCCCGCCGTCCCCTCTCCACTGGATGATCGCGGATCAGAAGGAGTGCATCGTCTTTGAACAGACGGCGCGCGGCGCGCAGGTCTATGAGAATCCGGTGGGGGTGATGACCAATAACCCCACCTTCGATTACCAGATGACCCATCTGGCCGATTATATGAACGCGTCCGCAGGTCTTCCGGAGCAGAAGCTGATTCCGGGCGTGGAGCTGAACCCTTACAGCCGCGGCATGGGCGGCATGGGAATTCCGGGGGACCTCTCCTCCGCGTCCAGATTCGTGAAAGTCTCGTTCACAAAAATGAATTCTCTGAAGGCAGAGGATGAATCCGGAAGCATCAGTCAGTTCTTCAAGATTCTCGGATCGGTGGAGCAGCAGAAGGGATGCTGCCGCCTGGCAGTGGATCCGGACGGGAAACCCATCTGCGAGTATACGATTTACAGCTCCTGCTGCAACATGGATCGCGGAATCTACTATTATACGACGTATGAAAACAGCCAGATCACGGCCGTGGATATGCATCACACGGATCTGGACGGCAGTGCGCTGACCTCTTATGCACTTGTGAAGGGACAGCAGATCCGGATGCAGAATTGATGGAGCCGGTACCCGACTTTTTCCTGCCGGCCATTCCAGAAAATCCCCGCAGGTCCTGCATGACAGGATCAGCGGGGATTTTTTCGGCTTTTTCAGAACGTGTCATTTTTGAGTAAACGCGCCAAATAACGATTGAAAAAAAGAATCAGCGACCTTCCGGTAGCATGTAATCCGGCGGACGCCCGGGGTCGGTACAGAATGTTCCATGTCTGCAGAGACTCCCGAAAAAGACAGAATGCAGCCATTGACATTCTAGATGTAATAATATATATTACAATTAGACCGACAGGAACTAACGCTGCGGATTGTCTTGGACAGGCAGCGTCGGGTCCTGCGGGAATCGGTCAGGCACGGCAGTGCTCTGTCCGGAATGTTTTTGAGGAGGAGAACGCAATGTTTGGAATATCTGGTTTGGGAAGTTTCGGAATGACAGGCGGCGGAATCACATCGGATCCGGAGGAGCAGATCCGGATCCTCAAGGACCGGCTGAATCAGGCCGACGCAGTGCTGATCGGTGCAGGCGCCGGCCTTTCCACCGCGGCAGGGTTCACCTATTCCGGCGAGCGGTTTCGGAAATACTTCATCGACTTCGCGGAGAAGTACGGCATCCAGGATATGTATTCCGGGGGATTTTATCCGTTTGAGGACCTGGAAACATACTGGGCATGGTGGAGCCGCCATATCTACTGCAATCGCTATGTAAAGGCACCTTCCGACGTCTATCCGGACCTTTTCTCCCTGGTCGGGGACAGGGATTATTTTGTTCTGACCACCAATGTGGATCACCAGTTCCAGCTGGCAGGGTTCGACAAAAAAAGGCTGTTTTACACGCAGGGAGATTACGGCCTTCTTCAGAGTGTGCGTCCGAAGATTCAGAAGACCTATGACAATGAGGAAATCGTCATGAAGATGATGGAGGCACAGGGATTCGTGCGGGATGAGAACGGCGTTTTCCAGGTGCTGGAAGGGAAAAAGGTCCGGATGCGTGTACCGTCAGATCTGATTCCGAAATGCCCGGACGACGGCAGCGAAATGACAGTCAGTCTCCGCTGCGATGATACATTCGTGCAGGACGCCGGGTGGTATGCGGCAGAGAAAAGATATCATGACTTTCTCCGTCTTCATGAAAATCAGCAGGTTCTCTATCTGGAACTCGGGGTCGGAATGAATACACCGGTCATCATCAAGTATCCGTTCTGGCAGTACACGCAGGAGAATCCGAAGGCCTTCTATGCCTGCGTCAATAAGGGGGAGGCATACTGCCCGCGGGAGATTGCCAGGAGATCGGTGTGCATTAACGAGGATATCGGGGAAGTACTGCAGAAACTGTTTTAGAATGCTTTGGATGTCACCTCAGTACACAGCTGGGAAACATCAGAATTTAACGTATCACGTAAAACATACAGTAAGCTGGTTACCTATTGTGAGGAAAAGAGCATCCGTCTCATGAAGACTGATGAGGAAGAAAAAGGCAATGACACAAGAGGAAAGACGAATTTATTTGATTCAGGAACTTCAGAAGGAGATGCCTGAATATGCGGGATATCAGATCCCGGAAGATGAACAGGGACAACGTGAACTATTAAGAGGACTTTTCAATGTCCGACCAGTACAGCCGGTATCGGACGAATTTATGAGGGTACAGGATGAATATCTTCAGGAGAGAGCCAGGGAAAAGGGAATCACAGATGCATCAGGGCTTCAATCTGTTCCTTCAGATGATCGGATCATCCTCTGGCAGGGAGACATTACAACACTGAAGTGCGATGCAATCATTAATCCTGCCAACAATACGCTTAGCGGTTGCTGGGTTCCAAATCATTCCTGTGCGGATAA